>NZ_OZ309106.1:2839248-3154720 GCF_968048975.1 Vreelandella xerophytica
CGCCCGGCGAGTCTCCGTGGTGGGGGATTTCAACAGCTGGGACGGACGGCGCCACGTGATGCGTCTGCGCCACCCCGCCGGCGTCTGGGAGCTGTTTCTGCCCCGCCTGGGGCCCGGCGCGGTGTACAAGTACGAAATTCTGGAGGCCCACGGCGGGCTTGGCCTGCGCGCGGACCCGGCGGCGCTGGCCACCCAGCCGCCCCCGTCCACAGCCTCCGTGGTCGCCGATACCACACCGTTTACCTGGCACGACGCTGAATGGCTCGAAAACCGGGGCAAAGCCCAGGCGGCCGCGCGCCCTCTCAGCATCTACGAGGTGCATGCGGCCTCCTGGCGCAGACACGGCGGTGACGATGGCGAGCTCTACAACTGGCGGGAACTGGCCGAGCACTTGATTCCTTATGTGCTCGAGCTTGGCTTCACCCACGTGGAATTCCTGCCCATCATGGAGCACCCCTTTGGTGGCTCCTGGGGGTATCAGCCACTGAGTCAGTTCGCCCCGAGCGCCCGTTTCGGCACCCCGGCTGACTTCGCCTACTTCGTGGACGAGTGCCACCGCGCCGGACTTGGAGTGATTCTTGACTGGGTACCGGCGCACTTCCCCACCGACCCCCATGGCCTGGCGCGCTTCGACGGCACCGCCCTTTACGAATACGAGCACCCTTTCGAAGGCTTTCATCAGGACTGGGATACCTATATCTACAACCTGGGCCGGCGAGAAGTGCACGGTTTCATGCTGGCCTCGGCGCTTCACTGGTTGAGACACTTTCACGTCGACGCACTGCGGGTCGATGCCGTGGCCTCGATGCTGTATCGCAACTACTCCCGCAACGAGGGCGAGTGGATACCCAACCGCTTCGGCGGCCACGAAAACCTGGAAACCATCGATTTTCTGCGTCACTTGAACGACGTGGTGGCCGAGGAGGCGCCCGGCGCCTTGGTGATCGCCGAGGAATCCACCGCCTGGCCCGGCGTGACAAAGCCCGCCTCCGAGGGTGGCCTGGGGTTTGCCTACAAGTGGAACATGGGCTGGATGCACGACACACTTGACTACATCGCCAAGGACCCGATCTATCGCCCTTACACACACCACGGCATGACCTTTCCCATGGTCTACGCCTTCTCCGAGCACTACGTACTGCCGATTTCTCACGACGAGGTCGTTCATGGCAAGGGGTCGCTGATCGGCAAGATGCCCGGCGACGTCTGGCGCCAGTTCGCCAACCTGCGCGCCTATCTCGGCGTGATGTGGACCCAGCCCGGCAAGAAGCTTCTGTTCATGGGCTGCGAATTCGGCCAGTGGCGCGAGTGGAGCCACGACCGGGAACTTGACTGGACGCTTTTAAGCGAACCGCGCCACAGCGGTCTGCTTCAGCTGGTGCGTGATCTGAATCATCTCTACACAGAGCTGCCCGCCCTGCACGAGTACGACGGCGACCCGCGAGGATTCACCTGGGTGGTCAGCGACGACGAGACCAACAGCGTCTTTGCCTGGCTGCGCAGCGGCGCCCAGGGCGAACCCGTGCTGGTCGTGGCGAACATGACGCCCATTCCCCGTCACGGGTACCGATTGGGCGTGCCCCGGGCAGGCCAGTGGCAGGAGCGGCTCAACAGCGACGCCGAATGTTACGGCGGCTCCAACCTGGGGAATCTGGGAAGCATCACCGCCAGTGACGCACCGCTGCACGGCCAGAGCGCGAGTCTTGAACTTACGCTCCCACCGCTGGCGGTGCTGGTTCTCAGCCCGGTGGCGGCGCTTCCAGAGTAGCCGGCCCTTTGAGCCGATAGCCGCTTGATCCTTCAAGCGGCTATCGAAGCAGCCATTTTGAATATGGCACCACGCTACCTACACTCCAACGTTTCCCTCCTTTATGCCCCTGCAAAGTGGTCCAGTCGGCTTTGCAGGTTCATCCGCACTGCCGGCCATTCGGGCTGGATGATCGAGTAGACCACGGTATCGCGCAGCGAGCCGTCAGGCATGACCTGGTGGCTTCTCAGGACGCCGTCCTGCTTGGCGCCCAGGCGTTCGATGGCCGCCCGGGAGGGGTGGTTGAAAAAGTGAGTGCGAAACTCCGCAGCCAAGGCATTCGATGCATCGAACAGATTGGCCAGCATCATGAACTTGCATTCGGTATTCACCGCCGTGCGGCGCACGCTTTGGGCGTACCAGGTGTAGCCGAGCATCGCCCGGCGGTTGGCGGCGTCCACCTGATAGAACCGCGTGGTGCCGACAATGGTGTTATCGGTCTTGCGGCGTACGGCGTAGGCAAGATTCCCCGCGGCCGCAGCCTCCATCGCCCGCTCCACGTAGGCGGCCATATCGTCTGGGTGGGGGACGCTTGCGTACCAGATCTTCCAGGCCTCGCCGTCGTTTACCGCGCGGGCCAATCCTTCGATATGGCCCGCATTCAGCGCCTCGAGTACGACGTGCTGGCCTTCCAACTGCTGTTCCTTGATAAACATGACTCCCCCTTCAGGTAAGCGATTGCTTGATCAGCATCGCATTAACCCTCAAGACTTCGCTACTGTGGCCGGGCGATAAATTGGTTAGGATTGGCCTCTCGTTATGGCACCCATCCCCGTTACCCCAGGACCACCGCCCGCATGCTCAATGGAATATGGTTAAGTTTTTTCATCGCCGCCTTCGTCGGCGCGCTCTGGCAGTGGCTGGTCGGGGGAGACAGCGAGGTCTTTGCGCGCCTGGTGCAGTCGCTTTTCGATATGGCCAAGGTGAGCGTGGATATCATCCTGGTACTGCTGGGTGCCATGACGCTGTGGCTGGGGTTTCTGTCCATCGCCGAAAGGGCGGGCATGATCCGTCTGCTGGGCCGGGTGCTCGACCCGCTGTTTTGCCGTTTGATGCCGGAAGTGCCCCGAGGCCACCCGGCCATGGGGCTGATCAGCATGAACTTCGCCGCCAATATTCTGGGGCTCGATAACGCGGCCACGCCCATCGGCATCAAGGCCATGCATTCGCTGCAAACCTTGAACCCTAGTAAAGAGGTCGCCAGCAATGCGCAAATCCTGTTTCTGGTGCTCAACACCTCGTCGCTGACCCTGCTGCCAGTCACCATTTTCATGTACCGGGCCCAGCAAGGCGCTGCCGACCCCACGCTGGTGTTTCTTCCCATCCTGTTGGCCACCAGCGCGTCAAGCCTGGCCGGGCTTCTTGCCGTGGCGCTGGTGCAACGCATTCGACTCTGGCACCCGGTGGTGCTGGGCTATTTCGCCGTCGCCGCCTTGGGCCTTGGGCTTTTGATCACCACACTCGCCGGGCTCTCGGCCCAGGCACTGGCCGGTGCGTCGACGCTGGTCGGCAACCTGACCCTGTTCAGCATCGTCATGCTGTTTCTGGCGGTCGGGGCGCTTCGCGGTGTGAAGGTCTACGATGCCTTTATCGAAGGCGCCAAGGAAGGCGTGAGCTTTACTCTGACACTCTTGCCTTATCTCATCGCCATGCTGGTGGCAGTGGGCGTGCTGCGGGCAAGCGGGGTGCTGGATGCGGGCCTGAGCGGCGTGCGCTGGCTGGTGGAGGGGTTTGGATGGGACACCCGATTCGTGGATGCTTTGCCCACAGCGTTCATCAAGCCGCTTTCCGGCGGCGGGGCGCGTGCCATGATGATCGAGACCATGGATACCTTCGGCGTGGACAGCTTCCCGGGCCTTCTGGCCGCCACGCTTCAGGGCAGCACCGAAACCACCTTCTACGTGCTGGCGGTCTACTTCGGGGCCATCGGTATCACACGTATTCGCCACGGCCTGGGCTGCGCGCTGTTCGCCGACGCCGTGGGCATTACCACGGCCATCGGCGTGTGCTACTGGTTCTTTGGCTAGGCGCTACTGATTATCGCCAGCCAGATGATCGCTCAGCGCGTGGAAGAACTGGGTGACCGGGACGATCTCGAAGGCTTCCGCCTTGGGCTGGGCGCCGGTCATGGCAATCACCATGTCGTTGTCCGGGTCGATGAAGACCCATTGACCGAATATTCCCACCGCCGAGAAGGCGCCCTCGCCTTCCGGCCACCAGGAGTAGCCATACTCGATCTCTTCACCGCCGATCTCGTGCGGCCTTGCCGACTCCGCCACCCAGCCTTCGGGCAGCACCTCGGGGGTGTGGTACTCCTCGAGTACGAACTGGCCAAACCGGGCGTAGTCGCGCAGCGTGATGAGAAGGCCGCTTCCGCCGATCTCCTGGCCATCCTCGCTGTCCAGCCACCACTTTGCATCCGTCTCCATGCCGTAACCGGCCCAGATCTTCTCGGACAGGTACTCGGATGCGCTCTTGCCCACCGCGCCGTTGATGATCGCCGAAAGCAGCTGAGTTTCGCCGGTGCTGTAGTTCCACACCTCGCCGGGGTCGCCTGCGCGCTCGAGCCCGCCCATGAACTCCAATAGCGCCCCGGGCTCCTGAGAAAGCTGCACCTCGAGCATCTGGCGGCGCTGGGAGTCAGGATCCGCGTAGGTTTCATCCCAGGCCACCCCGGAGGCCATGAGCAGAATCTGCTTGACGCTCACATCGTCATAGACACTGCCGACGAGTTCGGGCACGTAGGTACTGACGGCATCATCGAGGCTTTCGATATGGCCATCCTTGAGTGCGGCGCCGATCAAGGTAGAGGAAATCGATTTGGCGATCGACATCGACATCCAGGGCGTATCCGCCGTGTTGCCGAGCGCGTACTGCTCGAACACCACGTCGTTGTCGTGCACCGCCATCAGGCCGCTCACCCGGTTGAGCGCCATGAAATCATAGATATCGTAGGTCACCCCTTCATGGGTAAGCGAGAAATCCTCGAGCGAAGCGTCACGCGTGCCGAATGCATGAGGAGTACTCGCCGCCTTCACCGTACGGGTAGGAAAGAGACGGTCGATATGGCGCGAAAGCTCGACCTGCTCGTCGGGCATCATCTGGCCGCTGTAGAGCTTGCGCACCTCTGCCTGGCTCTGCTCGGAACTCTGGGCCAGGCTTGCGCCGGACACGAGGGTGAGGGCAGCGGCGATAAGGGGTGAACTCAATGTCATCGGTGTCATGGCATTCCCGTCTAGTGAGTAAAGGTTCAAGAGGCCGCGCGCGCGCGGGCGGCGTGGAGCTTCTTGTAGCTCTCGATCAAACGCTGATGGCGCTCGAGGCCGTCAAGCTGCAGATTGGTCGGCGTGAGGCCGTAAAAGCGCACGGTGCCTTCCACCGAACCCACGACCGCCGCCATGGTCTCTTGCGTGAACATACGCTGGAAGTTGGGCAGGTAGTCGTCGATTTCAAGCTCATCATCGAGCGCGATTTCCAGCACCGCGTTTAACGCCTGGTAGAAAAGTCCGCGCTCGACGGTGTTGTCGTTGTACTGCAGGAACATTTCTACGCAGTCCAGCGCCTCTTCCAGGCGGCCCAGCGCCAGAAAGATCAAAAGCTTGAGTTCTAAAATGGTGAGCTGGCCCCAGGCGGTGTTCTCGTCGAACTCGATCCCGATCAGCGTGATGATATCGGCATGATCGTCCATCTGGCTCTCTTCGAGCCGCTCGACCAGGTCGGTAAGCGCTTCATCATCGAGGCGGTGCAGGTTGAGGATATCCTCGCGGTAGTCCAGCGCCTTGTTGGTGTTGTCCCAGATCAAATCCTCGATCGGGTACACCTCGGAGTAGCCCGGCACCAGTATACGACAGACCGGCGCGCCCAGGTCCTCGTGAACGGCCATGTACACTTCGGCGCCGAGTTCGGCGAAGATATCGAGCAGTGTCCGCGCCTGTTGCTGCGAGGTTTGAGTACCGTGCTCGGTAAAGTCCCACTCGACGAACTCGAAGTTCGACTGGGCGCTGAAAAAGCGCCAGGACACCACGCCCACGGAGTCGATGAAGTGCTCGACGAAGTTGTTGGGCTCGGCCACGGTCTGGGAGTTGAAAGTCGGCAGCGGCAGATCGTTGAGGCCTTCGAAACTACGGCCCTGCAAAAGTTCGGTGAGGCTTCGCTCCAGCGCCACCTCGAAACGCGGGTGGGCGCCGAAAGAAGCGAACACGCCGCCGGTGCGCGGGTTCATAAGCGTCACACACATCACCGGGAACTGGCCGCCCATCGAGGCGTCCTTGACCAGCACCGGGAAGCCCTGGGCTTCGAGCGCCTCGATCCCTTCTTTGATGCCCGGGTACTTCGCGATCACCTCTTGCGGCACGTCCGGCAGTGCCAGTTCCTGCTCCAGAATGTCGCGCTTGACCGCTCGCTCGAAAATCTCGGAAAGACAC
Source organism: Vreelandella xerophytica (assembly GCF_968048975.1). The sequence continues at coordinate 2,845,480 of NZ_OZ309106.1, forward strand.
TGCACCTGGGCTTCCGCCAGGGTGTTGCCCGCGCTCATGCCGTTGCTCAGAAACAGGTTCTCGATGAGATTCGAGGGAAAATAGACCGTCTCGCCATCCGACTGGCGCACAAAGGGCAAGGAGACGATGCCGCGATCAGTGCGTCCGGAGTTGGTGTCATAAAGGTGGGAGCCTTGTAGCTCGCCTTCCGGGTTGTAGACGGCCAGGCAGTGATCATCGAGGATTCCCTCGGGCAGTTCGCCATTCGGGCCTGGCTGGAACCACTTTTCATCGGGGTAGTGGACGAAGTCGGCGTTCGCGATCTCTTCGCCGAAGAACTGATCGTTATAGAAGAAGTTGCAGGACAGACGCTCGATGAACTCGCCAAGCGCCGAGCACAGCGCACTTTCCTTGGTCGCGCCCTTGCCGTTGGTGAAGCACATGGGGGACGCTGCATCACGAATATGCAGTGACCAGACGTGGGGCACGATGTTGCGCCAGGAGGCGATCTCGATCTTCATGCCCAGCTTCGCCAGAATGCCGCTCATGTGGGCGATGGTCTGCTCCAGCGGCGCATCCTTGCCCTCGATGAACGTCTCGCCGCCTTCAGGCGCGCCCATCAGTAGCGCCTGGGCGTCCTCGTCGATGTTCTCGACCACCTCGATCTGAAACTCCGGGCCGGTCTGGACCACCTTCTTGACCGTACAGCGGTCGATGGAGCGCAGCATGCCCTCGCGGTCTTTCTCGGAGATATCCTCGGGAAGCTCCACCTGGATCTTGAAGATCTGCTTGTAGCGGTTCTCCGGGTCGACAATGTTGTTCTGGGACAGGCGAATGTTGTCCGTGGGAATATTGCGCGCGTTGCAGTACACCTTCACGAAATAGGCCGCACACATGGCGGATGAGGCCAGAAAATAGTCGAAGGGCCCAGGGGCGGAACCGTCGCCCTTGTAGCGAATCGGCTGATCGGAGATAACGCTGAAGTCGTCGAACTTCGCCTCGAGGCGCAGGTTGTCGAGGTAATTAACTTTGATTTCCATGGGAGCGTCCGAATCAATGAGTGTGCCCTGCCCTTTTTACAAGGCTGAGCGATGCCCCATTATCCAGTTTTTCGACCGCTCCGTCTTGCCCGCATCATACCCGAGCGTTCATCACACCAGCGTCTTCATCAACACCTTGGATTTGCGCGCGTGATTGTAGGCGTCACGCTTGAGGGGCGGCAGCGCCTCGAGGCTCGAGGCCTGAAAGCCGTGCTCGACAAACCAGTGGGCGGTATGGGTGGTGAGTACGAACAGCGAGACGAGCATTCGCTTGCGGGCGCGCTGCTCGATTGCCTCGACCAGACGCTCGCCGCGCTCGCCGCCCCGGTAGTTTTCATGTACCGCCACGCAGGCCATCTCGCCAATCAGGGCATTTTCGAAGACATGCAGTGCGGCGCAGCCAATCACCATGCCGTCACGCTCGATGACCAGATAATCCTCGATCTCGTGCTCCAGGCGCTCACGGGAGCGAGCCACCAGCATGCCTCGGCGCTCCAGCGGCTCCAGAAGCTCCAGAAGCCCCCCTACGTCGTTGAGGGTGGCCGATCTGAGCTGCTCGTAGTGCTGTTCGGTAATCATCGTGCCCACGCCATCGCGGGTGAAAAGTTCGCCCAAAAGCGCATCGTGGTTGTGCCAGGAGAGCAGGTGCGTACGGGCGACTCCCTTGCGCGCCGCGGTGCAGGCGGCAGCCAGGTGGCGGGCAAGCTCCGAGCCCGGCTTGGCGCTTTGCAGGCGCGGGTCGGCCTCCGCCGGCGTCAGCTGACGCAAGAGCGCGCCCTGCTCATCCTGCAGGCCTTCGGAGTCGCCCAGCAGAATCAGCTTGTCCGCCTTGAGTGCGACCGCCGCGTGTTGAGCGATGTCCGAGGCGTCCAGATCGAACACCTCACCGGTACTGGAAAAGCCCAGCGGAGGCAGCAGCACCAGCGAGCCCTGGGCGAGCAGCTCCTCGATGGCCTTTGATCGCACCCGGCGTACCTCGCCGCTATGATCGAAATCCACCCCTTCGCGAACGCCCAGCGGCTTGGCAGTGACCAGGTTGCCGGACACCACGCTGAGCTCGGCGCCATGAAGCGGCGAGCTTGGCAGCCCAAGCGACAGCCGCGCCTCGAGCCACAGACGCTGATGGGAGGCCACCTGTTCCACGTGGGCCATCACCGCCCGGTCGGCTACCCAGCGCCCATCCACGTGCACCGGCTCCACGCCGCTCGCGCTCAGCGCCTTTTGCACCTGGGGGCGCACGCCGAACACTACCACCAGACGAACCCCCAGGGTATGCAGCAGCGCCAGGTCCTGAATCAGCTGCTCGCCTCGGTTGGATGCCATGGCGTCGCCCTCGATCAAGATGACGAAGGTGCGCCCCCGGTGGGCATTGATGTACGGGGAGGCGTTGCGAAACCAGTCAACAAAGGGGAAGCGTGTATCCAAGGGCCGCTCTCCGGCAGCAGGTGAATGAAAAGCCGACGTTCATGCGAAAGAGCTTACTTTAACAGAGCCAAAAAAAGAGCGGCACCGTTTTGCTTCCTGTCTTGCAAGACAAGAGGCCAAACGGTGCCGCACCGGGTCGGTTTGACGCGTGAAGCGCCAACCACACTCTAGCCGAACATGCCCTTGAACATGAAGAAGAACAGGATCGCCAGGCCCGCGCCGGCGGGCAGAGTGATCAGCCAGGACATCACGATGGTGCCGATGACGCGCAGATTGAGTGCGGCCATGCCGCGGGCCAGGCCCACCCCGAGCACCGCGCCCACCAGCGTGTGGGTCGTCGAGATGGGAAGCCCCGTGGCCGAGGCGAGCACCACGGTACTCGCCGCGGCCAGGGTAGCGGCAAAGCCGCGGCTCGGGGTGAGCTCGGTAATACCGGTACCCACGGTTGCGATCACCCGGTGACCGTAGGTCACCAGGCCAAACACGATGCCGCCGCCGCCGAGTACCAGCACCCACCAGGGCACGAGTGCGGCACTGTCGATCACGCCCTGGCTTCTCACCACGCTGATGACCGCCGCCAGGGGCCCTACTGCGTTGGCCACATCGTTGGAGCCGTGGGCAAACGCCATGGCACAGGCGGTGAAGATCATCAGCACGCCGAACACTCGCTCGACATTGGCGTAGCCGAAGTGGTCGGAGGCGTTTTTCTCGAACTTGATGCGCCGCTGCATCACGATACCCAGCCCCATGATCAGCGTGCCTATCAGAATCGACAGCAGCAGGCTCTGGCTGAAGGTGAGATCGAGCCCCACGTGGGAAAGGCCCTTGGTCAGCGTGACCATGGCGACGATGAAGCCCACCAGAAACATGTAACCCGGCACGTAGCGCTTGGCGGCGGTGAAGGGGTCGGTGTTTTCAAAGATCAGGTGGTGCACCGACTTGAACAGCACATAGCCGATGGTGCCGGCCAGAAGCGGCGACACCACCCAGCTTGAGGCAATCTGGCCGACCTTGTCCCAGGCCACCGCCTCGACCCCCAGGCCGACGGCGGCAAACCCGACAATGGCGCCGACGATGGAATGGGTAGTGGACACCGGCCAGCCCCGGGCCGAGGCCACCATCAGCCAGATACCCGCGGCCAGCAGCGCCGAGAGCATGCCGTACACCAGAAACTGCGGGTTGGCCTCCAAAAGCGCGGGGTCGATGATGCCGCCGCGGATGGTGGCCGTTACTTCGCCACCGGCAAGCCAGGCCCCGAGAAACTCGAAGATGACCGCAATGATGATGGCTTGCTTGATGGTGATCGCCTTGGACCCCACCGAGGTTCCCATGGCATTGGCGACATCGTTGGCACCGACGCCCCAGGCCATGAAAAAGCCGAATACACAGGCGAGAATGATAAAGATGTCGCCATACTGGGCAATAATCTGCATGCGGTCCCCTTAACGCGCGGTCAAAATCTGCAGTCGACTACCCACGCGTTCCGCGCGGTCAGATACTTCGCCCACCCACTCGATGATCTTGTAGAGAAAGATCACGTCCACCGGGGGAAGCGTACTTTCAAGCTCGAACAGCTGACGGCGAATGGCCACCTGCTGATCATCCGCCTGATGCTCCAGGGTATGCAGCTCGCAAATCATGGTCTGCATGACGTCCGACACGTTGCGCCCGAAGCCGGACTCCAGCAGTTCCTTGAGTTCCTCAAGGGCCTGGCGGGCCTGGGCCACACAGGCAACACTGGTGGTCATGTAGTCGCGCATGGGCTCGGCAAGCGTATCGGGCACGCGCATTTTACGTCCCAGCATGATGCCGGTAATGTCCCGCACCTTGTTGGCGATCTTGTCCTGCACACTGATCAGATCGAGCAGATCCGAGCGCGATACCGGCAAGAACATCGTGTTGGGCAGATTGAGCCGTAGCTCGGTTTTCAGCGTATCGGCGTCGTGCTCGAGCCGGGTGACGTTTTCCCGAAGCGTCGTGGCCTTGTCCCAGTCGCCGACCAGGGTAGCTTCGAAAAACGGCAGCAGCTGATCGGCGCATTCGTTGGCCTTGACGATATGGGCCAATAACGGCTGGAATGGCGAGCGGCCAAACATGGCGGAAAAAGGATTGGAGGTAACCATGGTGCCTTTCATCCTGAGTGTGGAAAGCCTGAAAATGGCGGCGCTAGTATAAAGAGTGCGCCCACCGTCGTCATGAAAAGTTCATGAAGTCGTCACAATTTAACGCAAAATTCACAAAAGCAAGGTAGCTATTGTCATGAAAGATCACTCCCCCCTTGAAATAGAGCTTAAGCTAGCGCTGCCTGCTGCGTCCATCGATGCGCTTTTAAACTACCCGGCGCTTTCCCAGGCGCCGCTGAAAAAACATCTGCAGAACACCTATTTTGATACGCCTTGCGGGGAGCTGGCCCGCGCCGGCGTCGCCCTGCGGCTTCGCCAGATCGATACGCAAACGCTGCAGACGGTGAAAACCCGAGGCCATGGCGGCGGCGGGCTCTCCACGCGCAACGAATGGGAGTGGCCGGTGAAAGATGGGTTGGATATCGATGCACTGGCGGGGCTGGCTCCTTTCAAGGGCGAGCTGAGCGGCGTTCTTTGCAGGCTTTCGCCCAGTCTGAGCACCCATTTCGACCGGCGCAGCTGGCAGGTCGACTGGAATGAAAGCCGCATCGAGCTGGTACTCGATGAGGGCGAAATCGCGTGTAACGGGGCCCAGGTCCCGATCTGCGAGGTCGAGCTGGAACTCAAGGACGGCTCGCCCGATGCACTCTGGTCGTTGGCGCTCTCGCTTTGCGCCCAGACCGCGCTTCGCCCAAGTGACTTGAGCAAGGCCGCCCGCGGTAATGCGCTGGGGCGCGGGCAGTGGCCGCTTCCCGAGGCCAGCACGCCTGCTGAGTGGCTCCACCGCGGAACTGTCGCGCTGGACGCCTTTCAGGATAGCGGACAAAGCGCCCACTTCGAGAGCGCCGACCACGCCTACAGGACACTTGCCGAACACCCGGACCTTGACGAGACACTTCGCCCCACCGCAACGGCGCTTTACCGGGCGCTGGATCAAGGCGTGCCGAGCATCACCTTTGGCTACAATGCGTTGAGTCTGGCACATCGCCTGAGTCTGAAAAGCGCGCTAAGCTAGGTTGGCTTGTCACTTCTAGGATAACACCATGAGTCTTCACCTTGCGCCGGGCCCGGAAGGCATACGTTCGCAGCTTTTTCATATCATCTTCGAGTCCGACACCCCAGGCGCCAAGGCGTTTGATCTGGTGCTGATCGCCATGATCTTGATGAGCGTATCGGTCATCTTGCTCGGCAGCGTGGAAAGCTACGCCCAGCGCTACGGGGATATCTTCCTTTACATGGAGTGGGCCTTCACGACCGCCTTCAGCATCGAGCTTCTGGTCAGGCTTTACTGTCTGGAGCGCCCGTCGGTCTACTTGAAGAGCTTCTATGGCGTGGTGGATCTGGTCGCCATCCTGCCTACCTGGCTGGTGCTGCTGGTCCCCGGTGCCCACGCGCTGGTGATCGTGCGGCTTTTACGGGTGCTGCGTATTTTCCGTATTCTGCGTCTGATGGAATTTGTCGGTGAAGGTCGCATGTTGCTGGAGGCCCTGCAGCGCAGCCTGCGTCAGATCCTGCTCTTTTTCAGCAGCATCCTGATGGTGGTCACGCTCTTCGCCGCGCTGATGTACACCATCGAGTCCGAAGAGGCGGGCTTTACCAGCATTCCCATCTCGATCTACTGGGCCATCGTGAGCATGACCACCGTAGGCTATGGCGACATCGTTCCCATCACGCCGCTGGGCAAGTCGATCACGGTCATCCTGATGCTGATCGGCTACTCGATCATCGCCGTGCCCACCGGGGTATTCTCCGCCCAGGTGATCCGCTCGATTCGTGAAGACCGCTACTCGGAAGAGGCCTGCCCGGGCTGCGGCCAAGACCGTCACGAGAAGCGCGCCCGCTACTGCCTGCGCTGCGGCACCTGGCTCGATGAGTTCAGCGACGACCCGCGCGAGAAGAAAAAGGATCAGGACAAGGATAAGGACGCCGAGGAGTGACATCCCCCGGCGCCGGATCGTGCTCAGCTTTCAAACGGGGTCGTGTCGCCTCGGCCTTCGCGGACGATGGTGGGAGGGAGCGTGCGCAGATCGATCACGCTGGTGGGGTCCAGGTGACAGGCGCCGCCATCGATGATCAGATCCAGATGCGCGCTGAAACGCTCACGAATTTCCTCCGGGTCGTTCATGGGCAGCGTTTCGTCCACGGGAATCAGCGTGACGCTCATCAAGGGCTCGCCCAACGCCTGAAGCAGCGCATGGGTGATCCTGTGATCCGGCACCCGCACCCCGATCGAGCGGCGCTTGGGGTGCAATAGAAGCCGGGGCACTTCCGTGGTGGCTTCCAGAATATAGGTGTAAGGCCCGGGAGTGTGGGCCTTGAGCAGACGAAAGACCGCGTTATCCACCTTGGCGTAGGTACCGATCTCGGAAAGATCCGAGCACACCAGGGTGAAGTTGTGCTTGTCATCCAGCGAGCGCAGCCATTTGATTTTCTCGATCGCTTTCTTCTCGCCTAGATGACAGCCCAGGGCATAGCCTGAATCGGTGGGGTAAGCCACCACGCCGCCCTGGCGAATGATCGCGACGGCCTGATCGATCAAGCGTTTTTGCGGGTTTTCCGGATGTATCTGAAAATATTGGCTCATCGCTGGCTCCTGTTCGAGGGCATCTTCTCCTGCAACACCTTTCAAGCATAGCTGAGGATCGGCCGCCCTGGGTCACTGCCTGCCAGCGAGTAGCCCACCGGGGGCGTCACACATATGGGCCAGGCGCGGGTGCTGCCAGATGGGTTTGGCTGCGGTGCGTGGTATATCGCTCATGCTGCCGGGGGCGGCGTGGCTGCCGGGAAAGTGGAAATCGCTGCCCAGGGAGGCGTAAAGCGCGCGCTCGTCGAGCTGGCGCGCCAGATCCCGGGTGCTGTCCAGATTCTGCTGGCCGCTGACCAGCTCCACGGCCTGCCCGCCGGCGCTACAGAACGCATCCATCAAAAGGCCCCGCTTGCGCCGGGTCAGCCCATAGCGAAGCGGATGGGCAATCACCGCCACTCCGCCGGAGGCCACCACCCAGCTCACCACCTCACCGATCTCCGGCCAGTGGGCTTTGACATCACCTTTCTTGCCGCTGCCCAGGTAGCGCTTGAAGGCACTGGCCCAATCCGGCACGATCCCCTCGGCCACCAGAGCGCGGGCGAAATCCGGACGCCCCAGAGGGCGTTCGCTTCCCGCCTGCTCTCGGGCCTTGGCCAGTGCATCCTTCAAGCCCACCTTTTCCAGACGCTCGGCGATGACCTCGGCGCGCTGGATCCGTGCCCGGCGCTGACATTCAAGCCCTTCCACCAGCGGCCCCTGAACGCCGCCGGGCATCAACGCCACCACATGGATATTGATGCCCTGCCAGCGAGTCGACAGCTCGCAGCCAGCCACCAGACAGATACCTTCGCGCTCGGCCGCACGTGCGGCCTCGTCGACGCCTTCCATGGTGTCGTGATCGGTCAGCGCCATATAGGAAAGCCCACGGCTTGCGCACAACGTGACCAGCTCGGTGGGCGACAACGCTCCGTCCGAGGCGGTGGAGTGCATGTGCAAATCCACCGGGTAGCCGTGGTCGGCATCAAAGGTCTCGGGCAGCACGGTAACGGGAAGTCGGGGCATGGGCATGACGTCGTGTAAGGAGTTTGTCAAAATAAGAGGTTTGTCAGAATAGCGGGTTGTCAGAATAGACGTTTGTCAAAATAGCGAGGCTTCACATTCAAGCCTTGCTCGAGCGTTACAAGGCGTTAATTTTACATAGTACGCATTCTACATGACACTAGACGTGTTTCCCCGTTCGCGGCTTGCAAGCGCGCCATGGTGCGCGCTTGGCCCTGCTCGGTCAACTGTCTAACCATCAGGGTCAAGCGCTTTCGCTTACGCCCAAGGGAGTTCTTTCATGCTTTATGCCATTATCAGTGAAGATGTATCCGATAGTCTGGAAAAACGTCTGGCGGCGCGCCCGGACCACCTCGCCCGTCTCGAGGCCCTGCGCGACGAGGGCCGGCTGGTGCTGGCAGGGCCGCATCCAGCCATCGATAGCGAAACGCCGGGAGATACCGGCTTCAGCGGAAGTCTGGTCGTGGCTGAGTTTGAAAGCCTGGATGAGGCCCAGGCCTGGGCGGATGTCGACCCCTACGTGGCGGCCGGTGTCTACGCCAAGGTTACGGTAAAGCCTTTCAAGAAAGTATTGCCTTGACCTTTGAGAGCACCTGTGAGGCGCCGTCGGCTTTTGCACAGAGGCTGTGGAAAACTCTGTGAAGATACGGCGGACGCTTTTCTCAAAGCGAGAGATAACGCCCGCATTAACGAATTGATCATTTTTTGACCGTTTTTTTTGCCAAGCACCCACAACGGATACTCGTGTGACCCAGCGCCGCCCTGCACTGCCCCCCCTGGAAGCGTTGACCGCCCCGGAACTCACCTGGGACAACGCCGCCCCGCACTCCTCGCGCTTCGACGACGTCTACTTCTCCCGGGAAGATGGCCGCGCCGAAACCGAGCATGTCTTCTTGAACGCCAACCGCCTGCCGGAGCGTTTTGCCCAGTGGTCGCAATCCCGCCCTTTCGTGATCGGCGAAACCGGCTTCGGCACAGGTTTGAACATGCTCTGCGCCTGGGCTTGCTTTGAAGCCAACGCCGGCCCTGACGCCAGGCTCCACCTGTTATCCACAGAGAAGTATCCACTTGAACACCAAGCGCTCGAGCGGGCGCTGAGCGCCTGGCCTTCTCTTGAGCGCTACGCCAAGGTGCTGTGTCGCAACTGGCCCGATGCGATCAGCGGGGTTCATCGGCTGCATTTGAGTGAGCGCGTCACGCTCGATTTGCACTTTGGCGATACCACCGAGCGCCTGACACTTCTGGACGGCCAGGTGGATGCCTGGTTCCTGGATGGCTTTGCCCCCTCGAAAAACGCCGCCATGTGGCAGCCTGCGCTTTTCGAGGCCATGGCGGCGCGCTCACGCCCGGGTGCGACCTTTGCCACCTTCACCTGCGCCGGAGTGGTCAAGCGCGGCTTGAAAGCCGCCGGGTTCACGATTCAAAAAGTGGCGGGCTTTGGGCGCAAGCGCGAGATGCTGATCGGGGTGATCGACTCCCCCCCGGTCGATGACCGGCGCGCCCTGACGCCCTGGTTCATCCCGCCCGCCCCGCAAAAAGCCAGCCACGTCGCAGTCATCGGCGCCGGCCTTGCCGGAGCGAGCATGGCCGCAGCCCTTGCCCGGCGCGGCGTGAACGTGACCGTGTATGAACGCGAAGCGCCGGGAGCCGGCGGCTCGGGGAATCGCCAGGGGGCGCTTTATGTAAAGCTTGCCGCCGAAACCAACGATCAGAGCCGGTTTTATCTGGCCGGACTTTTGTACAGCGCGCGCTGGCTGGGGGGGCTTGATCAGCACGAGGCGCTCTGGCGGCCCTGCGGCGTCGTCCAGCTCGCCTTGAGCGAGAAAGAAGCCGAGCGCCAGCAGCGATTTCTAGCACGACACCCGCTGGGAGACGCCGTGGTCAGGGCTTATCAGGGCAATCTGGCGCCGCTGGTAGGCGTGGCGGGCACGTCGCGTCACGCGCTTCATTACCCCAACGCAGGTTGGGTGCGGCCCAAGGCGCTTTGCGAGGCGCTTTTGGCACACCCGCGCATTCGCTATTGCCAGGCAGAGGTCACCGGGCTCGTCCCACATGAAAAAAGCTGGCAGCTGACACTAAGCGGGCAACCGCCCGCCGAGGCCGATCAGGTCGTCATCGCCAACGCTTACCTGGCCAACCGCTTTACCCAGACCCAAGCGCTTGCCTTTCAGCAGGTGCGCGGCCAGGTCAGCAGCCTGACGTTGCCCGAGGGGATGAGCGCGCCAACGCGCGTGGTGTGCGCCGGCGGCTATGTATCTCCGCCAGCCGAGGGCGTGCTTACCTTCGGGGCAAGCTTCGTGCCCAACGATGGGCAAAGCGAGATTCGCCTAGAGGATCATCAGCGCAATATCGATGAACTTCGCCGCGCCCTGCCCGAGTGGGTCGAAGCCCTTGAGCATTCCAGCGGGCCACTGACGCCAGAGCGCTTGACCGGGCGCGCCGCCATTCGCGCGGCAAGCCCGGACAAGACACCCTACGCCGGGCCCGTACCGGTGATTGATCAGTGGCAAAGCGACTACGCGGCGCTTTCCAAGGACGCCTCCCGCGTGGCGCCTGTCCCCGGTGCCCACTACCCGGGGCTCTGGGTCTGCGCCGCTCACGGCAGCCGAGGCCTTGCCAGCGCCCCGCTGTGCGCCGAGGTGATCGCCTCACGGCTTTGCGACGAACCGCTGCCACTGGAGGGCCCGCTTGCAGACCATCTGCATCCCGGCCGGCGGTTTATCAGCGCGCTGGTACGCGCTCAGTAGTCGCCTTCCTCCTCGTCATCGGCCAGATCCCGGCCGAAGGCGCGCCACTGGGCCAAGGTCATGACCTCGGTCTGCTCGAGCTCGATATCGTGGGCGATCAAGAGCTCGCCGCGCTCGAGCTGGCGCTTGAGTTCGACTACCCAGCCGTGCATGCCCTCGCCACTGGTATCGGTCGTATCGTAGCCCTGGCGGGTCACGAAGGCTTCCAGCAGCGCATCCAGGGTTTCCGGGGCCAGCATGCGCGCCGGCACTTCGATGAATCGGCTCATTGCGTTTGCTCCCACTCGGTGAGTCTTTGGGTGAAGGTGGGTTCATCCAGCACATCCACCCCCAGCTCCTCGGCCTTGGCGAGCTTGCTGCCCGCCGCTTCGCCGGCCACGACGCAAGTGGTCTTCTTGGAAACACTGCCGGCCACCTTGGCGCCCAGCGCTTGAAGCCGCGCCTTGCCTTCGTCCCGGGTCATCGTTTCAAGGCTTCCGGTGAGCACCCAGGTCTGGCCTTCAAGCGGCGTAGGGCCTTGAGTCACTTCCGCCTCTTCCCAGGTCAAGCCGGCCTTGATCAAATCGGCGATGGTGTGCTGGTTGTGCGGCTGCTGAAAAAACGTGTGCACGTGGGCGGCGACGATAGGACCTACATCATTGACCGCTTCCAGCGCAGGCTGGTCGGCCGCCTGAAGCGCCTCGAGCCCGCCAAAGTGGTTCGCCAGGTTGACCGCGGTCGCCTCACCCACCTCGCGAATGCCGAGTGCGTAGATGAAGCGGGCGAAGGTGGTCCGCTTGGCGTTCTCCAGTGCATTCACCAGGTTCTCCGAGGATTTCTGGCCCATGCGCGGAAGACTTGAAAGCTGCTCGACGGTCAAGCCGAAAAGATCCGCCGGGGTCTTGACCCAGTCCCGCTCGACCAGCTGGTCGATGATCTTCACGCCCAACCCGTCCACGTCCAGCGCCTTGCGGCTGGCAAAGTGCTTCAGCGCCTCCTTGCGCTGAGCGGGGCAGAAAAGCCCGCCGGAGCAGCGCGCAACGGCCTCCCCCTCCACGCGCTCGATATCCGAGCCGCACACCGGGCAAGCGTCGGGAAAAGTGATCATTCTTGCCGATGCCGGGCGCTTGTCCGCATCCACCCGCACCACCTGGGGAATCACGTCACCGGCCCGACGAATCGCCACGGTGTCGCCAATCATTACCCCTAGCCGGGTGATCTCGTCGGCATTGTGAAGCGTGGCGTTGGAGACGGTCACACCGGCGATCGATACCGGTTCAAGCCGCGCCACCGGGGTAATGGCACCGGTGCGTCCAACCTGAAACTCCACATCGTTAAGCGTGGTGATCTCCTCCTGGGCGGGGAACTTGAACGCTACCGCCCAGCGCGGCGCCCGGGCCACAAAGCCCAGCTCGCGCTGGGCACGCAGGTCGTTGACCTTGATTACCACGCCATCGATATCAAAACCCAGCCCCAGACGTTTCTCGCCAAGTCTTTCACAGTAGTCGGCCACGGCCTGGGGGCCCTTGAGCGTGGCAAGCTCGGCACTTGACCGAAACCCGAGCTTCTCGAGGCGTTTCATCAGCGCGCTGTGGGTGGTATCGCCGCTGTCCGGTTCAAGTCTTGCGACCTGATAGCTGTGGAATTCCAACGGGCGCCTGGCGGTAATACGCGGGTCGAGCTGACGCAGGCTGCCGGCGGCGGCATTTCTGGGGTTGGCAAAGACGCGGCTACCCTCTTCCCGGGCGCGCTCGTTCAACGCTTCAAACCCCGCGTGACGCATGATTACCTCGCCGCGTACTTCCAAAAGCGCGGGCACGTCCTTTCCGCGAAGCTTGAGCGGAATCGAGCGAAGGGTGCGAAGATTCGAGGTGATGCCCTCCCCGGTGCGCCCATCGCCCCGGGTCGCACCGCTGGTCAATACGCCCTGCTCATACACCAGCGACACCGCGGCGCCGTCAAGCTTGGGCTCGCAGCTGAATTCGAGTTCGTCCGGCTCTTGCTCCAGGCGCTCGGCCACCCGCTCGGCGAACGCCACAATATCCTCGCGGTGGAAGGCGTTATCCAGTGACAGCATGGGGATGACGTGGGCGATTGCGGGAAAGCCTTCGGCGGGAGCCGCGCCCACGCGCTGTGTGGGCGACTCGGGAGTGACGAGTTCGGGATGGTCCGACTCGATCTTCTTCAACGCTTGAAGCTTGCGGTCGTAGTCGGCATCGGTCAGCGTGGGTTCGTCAAGAACATAGTAACGGTGATTGGCGTCATCAAGCTCGGCGCGAAGCGTGGCGAGCTCTTCGAGCACGTGAGAGGAAGGCTGACTCATGCAATTGGATTCCGTGAAACAGTACGTAGTAGACCTAAAGCGTAGCTGCCAGAAGACGCTTTAGTAACAAAAAAACCCGCCTGACAAGGCGGGTGATCAGAAGAGAGCCGATCAGCGAGCGGTGTGGCGCTGCAGGCGGTGGCGGCGCTCGAACTCATGTACGCGCTGGCGGGCAAACTCGATGGTCTGCGCGGTCATCACGCTGCGGTTTTCATCCTTGAGTTCCCCGCCCATATGGCGGACCACCACCATGGCCGTCTCTACCATCGCTTCAAACGCGGCGGCGCTATCCAGCGCGCCGGGCAGCGGCATCAAGAAGGTAATGCCCGGGGTGACGAACTCGTCCATTTCCTCGATCGGAAAGGTACCGGGCTTGACCACATTCACCATGGAGAACTGCAGTTCGCTATCGGCGCTTTCCGTCTCGAAACGATGGAAAACGCCCATGCTGCTGCTGTAGCGAAGACCACAGGCCATCATAAGTTCAAGGAGCTTGCTGCCATCGAAGCCTTCGGGCTCGCGGGAAAGCACGCTGATCACCACCATTTCCGAGGCGTCGGCCAGCGCTTCCTTGGCGCGGGCACCGGACACATCGTGGCGCAACGCTTTCTCGAGAGTGGGATGGGCGTGCACCACGCTATCCTCATACGCCGGCTCATCGGTTGCGGCTTCGGCAAAGGCGTGATCATCGGCACTATCAGAGCGCGAAGGCTGGGAGCCTTGGCGGCGCAGCGCACTCAACGAGGGCTCGGCACTGTAAAGCTCGTCGTCGCCGTAGTGCGTTGTGGCACGTGCCGCTTCGGCCTCACGCGCTCGAGCCTGCTCTTGAGCAATACGCGCTTTTTCAGCCTCGGCGGCTTCCTTGGCTTCACGGCGCTGCTCGGCTTCCAAGGCTTTGCGTTCGGCCTTCTGCCTGGCAAGCGCCTTGGCGCGTTCGGCTTTCTCGGCCTTTTTGCGCGCCCGCTCCTGGCGACGCTCGATCAGGCGACGCTTGAAGGAACGGCCCATACCTTCAAAATCCACCAGACGGTATTCATCCACTGCGTCGTCATCAAGCTCGCCGGCGGTGTCCAGACGCAGCTGACGACGCCTGGGTGACTCGCCGGTCTTGGCAAAGACGGCGTCCTCGGGCTCGGCGCGAAGTACCGGCTCGTCTTCGCCCTGAGCGGGTGCAACCTGGGGCTGTGCACTTGAATGAGGCGCTTGATGAAGCGGATCCGTCACGAGAGGGTCAGCAGCGCCAGTCGAAAGCGCGGGCTCGGCTGACTGGGTATCACTTGCCTGGGCATCCAGGATACCTGGAGCTTTCGGGGCAGATTTTTCCTGGGCTGACTCTTTCTGATTCTGAGCTGACGCTTCCTGGACAGGTTCTTCGGCCAGGGGTGCGGTCGCTTCAACAGGCTCAGGCTCGACTCTGGGCTCGACGGAAGAAGCGGCCTTTTCAATAGCGGGTTGCGTAGCGGGAGACTCTTCGGCAAAGAGGCTAGGCTCACGGCGCTCGTCTGTCGGACCTTTTTCGACGCTGCTCTCTACCCGGCTTTCTGCGCGACTCGAGGCGCGTTGGGGAGTCTCGGCGTCACTGGCCGCGACGGTGGTGCGGGCGCTGGCCGGCGTAGATTCGGCGCTTTCCTCGCCATAGCCGCTTTGATAGGCAAAACGGCCCTGGCCGCTGACCGCATTTCTCGATCGTGCAGTCGCCCTGGAAAATGAACGTCGGAAATCGGAGAGAACCTTGGAGGGGCCGGGGTGGTCCTGACGCTCGAGCTTGGGCTTTCTACCCAGACCGCTATAGTCAGCGGGCTTGACGACGCGGGCTCCCCCGTTGGGCAGCTCCCAATTGATCTCGGCCTCCTTGGCCTCGTCGTCCAGCTCTTCGATGGACGCCTTGGGCAGATTTTCTACCGATCGATCAAGGCGAGGCACTCGACGCTGGCGCTGAAGCCTTCGAACGCCATCGACCACGATAAGCGATACCAGCGCCAATCCTAGAATGATTAACCACTCTCTTAATTCCATGTCGAGCATTCCATGGGTCATTTTAACCGGTTTGAGGCGCTACACCGGAGGATATCCGCGTCCCTTGAAGGCGCTATATCTATCACCAGGCATAGTGCGGCTGCTACAAAAAAAGGCAACGTTTCGCTTATTATGCGCGGCTACTGGTCAACGTGAAATGAATGTTGACACAGCAAGCCCAGCGCTTGGACAAGTGAAACGACCAAAAGTGCCATCCTGGCGCTTGAATCAGGTCAATCACTGTCTTAAAAAGGCGCTTTCGCTTCATCGTCAGGCAGGCAGGTGGTCTGTCTCCCTTGATCCGAACATCACCGCTCAGTTTACAAAGGCTTTATCCGCCTTTTACACGGGGCCTTCGAGCCCACCGAGGCAGTGAATCAAAGCCTACCTTGCCATTTGTCAGCGCAGTAATTGTAGAAGCATTAATTCATGATGACAAAATCTTACAACCATACTCGCTCTTTAAACAAGCACAACTCGGCATTATCGCAACAAGTACTTATCAGTTGGCGCTAATTCCCTTCATTAAGACTCTGCAGACAACTCGACAAGCCCTGCTGTTTAACTATATATATTTCCAGTCATACGTCAGTTCCTGTTAATGGTCGCCTCCGGCGCTACTATGCAACCTCTTGTTCTGTAACTTTTTCCAAAACCAGGTTTATCCTTTCTCTTTAAAGCTCGAAAAAGTTAAACCATCGTTTGATAGCACCGCAAGTACGCGTCGAGTTCAGCCGATAATTTGCCTGTAAATTGATCGCCGGCTAATAATTCAGTTCGTATCGAGGTTTTAACTTTACTTCTGACTTACTCGATTACTTCTCACTTACTCGATTCATGAGTACGGCGAGTGTAGCGTGGACGACGGGATAACGTTCATGAGCCTGCTGGATATAATCGCCAGGCGCCCAAGGCCTCGCGTCGATTCCGGAAAGCGGGCATGACGGCGAAAGCGTCATACCCGATCAGTCGATAAGCGCTGCGGCCTCATCGATGCCCACCGAGACAAGCCTCGACACACCGGGCTCCTGCATGGTTACGCCCATCAGACGCTCGGCCGCTTCCATGGCGATCTTGTTATGGGTGATGTAGATAAACTGCACGCTCTCGGACATCTCTTTGACGAGTTTCGCATAGCGGCCTACGTTGGCGTCGTCAAGCGGAGCATCCACTTCGTCGAGCATGCAAAACGGCGCCGGGTTGAGCTGGAAGATCGCGAACACCAGTGACAGCGCGGTCAGTGCCTTTTCACCGCCGGAGAGTAGATGAATGGTGCTGTTCTTCTTGCCCGGCGGGCGCGCCATGATCGCAACGCCGGTCTCAAGAAGATCATCGCCGGTCAGCGTCAGCCACGCAGCTCCGCCGCCGAATACCCTCGGAAAAAGCGCCTGCAGGCCGGCGTTGACCTGCTCGAAGGTTTCGCGAAAACGCACCCGGGTCTCCTGGTCGATACGCTTGATCGCCCGTTCCAGAGTCTCCAGCGCCTCGGTGAGCTCGGCGTGCTGGGCTTCCAGGTAATTGCGCCGTTCGGCCTGCTGGTCGTACTCCTCGATGGCGGCAAGGTTGATCGCCCCGAGCCGGCGTATCTTTTCCGAGGTATTCTCCAAAAGCCCCTGCCAGCGCGACTCTTCGGCGTCGCTGGCAAGCGAGCCGGCAAGCGTCTCGATGTCGTGACCAAGCTCAGCAAGCGCCTCGTCCTGAGTGGCGGCTTTCAGCGCCAGAGCCTGCACCTCCATGCGCAGCGCTTGAAGCTGCTCGCGGCTTTGTTCGAGGGTTCGCTCGTGATTTTGCCGGGCGAGTTCGTCGTTTCTGAGCTGCTCGGAAAGTGCCTGGGCCTGCTGACGGGTATCGTTCAGCCGTGTCTGGCGCTGCTCGCGCTCGTGCAAGAGCTCCTCGAGTTCTTCCGCTGCCAGCTCGTCGGGCTCGAGCAGGGTTTCTCTGGCCTCTTCAAGCTCCTCGATACGTAGCGTCAGGCGCTCTTCGCTGTCGCTTGAGCGCATCTGCTGAGCGCGCAGGCTCTCGCGCTCGGCACTGAGCCGTTCGCGCTCGAGCGCCAGGGCCTGCTGCTGAGCCTTCAAGGGCACCTGCTGCTGAATCAGGCGCTCGTGTTCTTCACGCTGGCGGGTACGCTGTTCGACGCTCTCTTCCCGAGCCGTCGCCGCCTCCTCCAACGCGGCCATTGCGTCATGCCAGCGCTCGCGCTGCTCCTCGAGGGTCAAGGCGAGCGTGGCCTCATCCTCTTTCAGCGTGGCAAGCTCTTCGTCGATCTCGGCGGCGCGTCCCTCCAGGTGCTCCAGGCGCTGAGCCAGGCGCTGCTCCTTGACGGCAAGCGCCTGACGAAGGCTACCGTGCTCGCGCTCCGCTTCGGCGCGCTGTTCACGCTCGCTTTCCAGCGTTTCAAGGCCTAGCGCGAGCGTTTGGCACTGCTCGTCAAGGGCGTCCAGCGCCTGTTCGATCTCTTCGCGCTGAAGGCTCAAGGCGTCATGGCGCCGGCGGGTCATCAGCAGGGCATCGACCCCTTCACCGCTGGCTTGCTGGCGCAGCCAACCCGGGCCGCACCAAAGCCCCTGACGGCTGACCACGCTCTCCCCCGGCCCCAGGCTTGCCACCCGTGCCTGGACCTCGTCGTCGTGCTCGACATAGTGAATGCGCGAAAGCCATTCGCCAAGCGCCCCGGCGCCGCTCACCAACGAATCGAGCCGGACGTCGCTTGAGGGGGTTGTCTCTTGCTGGTCGATCAGACACCAGTCAGTCGCCAGCGCCTCCGGCAGCGCGCGAAGGATCGGTTCGCTGACCAGTCGGGCGTTGAGCCAGGGTGTCAGCAGCCAGGAGATCACCTGCTCCCAGCCGGGGGAGGTACTTAGTGTCTCGCCCAGACGCGCAGAGCGCTCAAGCCCGAAAGCCTCGAGGGTCTTGTGGATATCCGGGTCGTGGTTGGCCAGAGCGGCATCGATCAGCGCCTTGAGTGAGGCGAGCTCCCCCTGACACTGGCTAAGCTGGCCGCGTTTTTCTTCGCGGGTGTCGAGCGCCTGCTGGTGCGCGGCGCGGGTCTCGCTGTAGCGGGCCTGCCACTGCTCGCGCTCGGCTTGAAAACTCTCGGCGCGGCGCTGGGCGTCTTGAAGCTCGGCTTGGCTTTGGGCGTGTTCGTCAGTGACCGAGGAAGTGTCGTCAAGCTCAGCGCGCTGCTGCTCGCGTCGGGTACGCTCGGCTTGCAGGCGCTTGATACGCTGCTCGAGATCGCTTATCTGATCCTGGCTGCGCTCGGCATCGCGGGTGGCATCGCGCCAGCGGGACTCGGTATCGGTAAAACGCCGCTCGGCCTGCTCAAGCGCCGGCGCGATCCGGGTCAGGGTCTCTTCCAGCGCTTGAAGCTGCTCTTCCTGGGCTTCAAGCTCGGGCAGCAATACGCCCCAACGCTCGTCAATCTCGCCAAGACGCGCCTGGTCGCCTTCGCTCACCCGGCGCTGATCAAGGAGATCCCGCCGAGCGGTGTCGATATCGCTTGCCAGCTGGCTTTCGCGGCTCTTGCGATGCGCCTGGTCCTGCTCGAGGCGGGCAATGCGCGTGGTGGTTTCAAAAAACTGCTGCTGGTGGCGCTCGAGCACCTCAGACAGCTCGTCGTGCCGGGTGCGGGCCTGCTCCAGGCGGGTCTCGCACTGGCGAACGCCGAACACGTCCTTTTCCACGGCAATCTCGAGCTCGCGTACCCGGCTTTCCTGGCGGGTCTGCTCGACGCGCAAGGCGCGGCCGCGAATCAGCGCGAGCTCACCCTTGAGCTGATACTCCTGAGCCTTCAAGGTCTGGTAGCGCTTGGCCGCCTCGGCCTGGCGCTTCAAGCGCTCGAGCTGCTTGTCGAGCTCTTCGCGAATATCGTCCAGACGCTCCAGATTCTCCTGAGTACGGCGCATGCGGTTTTCGGTTTCGCGCCGACGCTCCTTGTACTTCGAGATGCCCGCGGCCTCTTCAAGCGTGGCGCGCAGATCATCCGGGCGGGCCTCGATCAGCCGCGAGATCATGCCCTGGCCAATCAGGGCGTAGGAACGCGGGCCAAGGCCTGTACCCATGAACAGATCCGCAATATCCCGACGCCGGCACTTCTGTCCGTTGAAGAAATAGTTGGACTGGCCGTCCCGGGTAACCAGCCGTTTGACGACAATTTCCGCGTACTGGGCATAGACCCCGCCCATGGTGCCGTCGCGGTTGTCGAACTTGAGTTCGATGGCGGCCTGGCCCACCGGCTTGCGTCCGGTGGAACCGTTGAAGATGACGTCCGCCATGGACTCGCCGCGCAGCGTCTTGGCCGAGGACTCCCCCATCACCCAGCGCACCGCATCGATGATATTGGATTTGCCGCAGCCGTTAGGGCCCACAATCGCGGTCATGTTGCCGTCAAAGGGCACCGTGATGGGGTCCACGAAGGACTTGAACCCGATAAGGCGTATGGAGGTTAAACGCATTGCGGCCCTTCATGGAAATGGGTCATGGGGCGAGCGGGCTATTCAGGTACACAAGCGATGAAAGCATTAACGCTCCTCCTCGTTCATCCGTGCCTGGGCGATGCGAATGCCTTCGCGAAGCGCATCGATAGTGGCAGGATCCTCAAGACCTGCCAGCGCCCGGCGCCAGCGGTCGATGGCCCGAGCGTAATCGCCGTCATCGAAAGCCTGAATCCCCAGAAGGCTCAGCACCTTGGGTTGGCGCGGGTCCTGTTCACGTGCTTCGTCGACCAATGCCTGGACCTTGGGTGTGAACCTGCGCCCGGCCATGAAGAAGTGAAGTTCGGCCAGCTCGCCCAGAAGCGTCGGCGCTCGCCCCTGGATCTCGATCAGCCGGTTCAAGGCGTTTGCCGCCTTGTCCAGCTCGCCGGTTTCCCGGTACAGCGTAAACAGAGAACCCCACACATTGGGATTGCGGGGCTGGCGCGCGGCTTCCGTTTCCAGGCGCTCGCGGTATTGATCCACAGAGCGCTCGGGGTCGTTTTCCACGGATTGCCTGAGCGCGTAAAGGGCCAGATCCCCCTCGGCGCCGTTTTGCTGATAGCCGAAGACGCAGGCCCCCAGCCCCAGAACCGCTACCAGGGGAACCGCAAGGCGCCCCGCATCCGGCGCTTTCAGCCTGCGCACGGGAGCGGCAGTGGTGTCGTCGAGCAGGCTTCGCTCGAGTTCGAGCCGATCCTCTTCAAAACGGGCCTGGTCGATGTCACTGCGCGCCCGGGCGTTTTCCAGCGAAACCAGCCGGCGCTTGAAAATGGCCACGTTCTGCTGGTTGGCGTCGTCAGATTCGCTAAAGCGGCGCTGGGCCTCATGGAGCGCCCGTGCTCGCCAGAGAGGCGCGAGCATCAGCCAGAGCGCAGGTAGCGCGACCACTGCCATCGCGATCCATAGCGGCGTCATGAAGACCTCTTTTGATTGATCAGCGCATCAAGCCGGGCGCGCTCCTGGGCGCTTAACGCCTTGGCCGAGGCATGGCGTCGGGCGCGAATGAGCAGCGCCACGATGATGATGGCCAGCGCCACCAAAGCGACCGGCACCCCCCAAAGCAGATAGGTCCGGTTTTCAAGGCGCGGGTTGTAAAGAATGTACTCGCCAAAGCGCTGCGTCATATGGTGAATGATTTCGCTGTCCGACTGCCCCTGGTGCAAAAGCTCGAACACACGCTGACGCATGTCGGCGGAGATCGGTGCGTTGGAATCGTCGATGGCCTGATTTTCGCACAGCGGGCAGCGCATCGAGGCAGTCAGGTCCACATAGCGCTGCTCGAGCACCGGGTCATCGAACTCGCGAATCTCGATGGCCGCCAGGGCCAGCGGACTTGCCAGCAAGAACCCCAGCAGCAGCGGGAAAAGCCGTTTCAACGCCATTTTTCCACCTCCGGCAGAATCTGCGCCCGGACGTCCCCGGGGGAGATATAGCCCTTGTGGTGGTAGCGAATCACGCCGTCGGCATCCACAAGAAACGTCTCCGGCGCGCCGTAGACCCCCAGATCAAACCCCAGACTCCCGTCTGGGTCGAAGATATTCACCTCGAAAGGGTCGCCGTACTCGCTTAAAAACTGCGCGCCCTTCTCACGGGTATCGCGGTAGTTCACGCCCACCATGCGGATATCGTGGTCGGCCAGCTCCAGAAGCTGGGGCATCTCCTGCTTGCAGGCCGGGCACCACTCCCCCCATACGTTGACCAGCGTCACTTCACCGCGCAGAAGCGACTCGTCGACGATGTTCTCGGCGTCGCGCAGAGTCGTGGCCTGAAAGGCGGGAAATGTCCGGGCCATCAGCGCCGAATCGCGCTGAGAGGGGTCGCGGGACAGCCCCTGGTAGAAAAACAGCGCAATGCCGACAAAGCCAAGCGGTAACAGCAGCAACAGCCAGCGTCTCATGAATTGACCTCCCGGTTTCGCTCGAGCACACGACTACGCGTTTCAGGCCGCCGGTAGCGCTTGTCGATCACCGCCAGTATTGCGCCTGCCGCCATCAAGAGTGCCCCGAGCCAAAGCCAGCGCACGAAGGGCTTGTACTGAACGCGCATGGCGTAGCTGCCGTCATCCAGGTCCTCACCCATGGCCACGTAGAGATCGCGGAAGAACCCAGGGCGCAGCGCCACCTGAGTCATGGGCATGCCGGTGGCAATATACAAGCGCTTCTCCGGGTGCATCATGAACGCGCGCCCCTCGCCGCCCCGGCGCACCTCGATGCGCGAAGTGTCGGCCAGAAAATTCGGCCCCCGCCGGCTGACAAGCTCCAGCATGGTGAACTCATAACCTGCGACTTCCACCGTGGTGTCGGGGGCCATGCGCACGTTGCGCTCGATATTGTAGTGCGAGACCACCGTCACCCCGACGATGGTGACCGCCAGGCCCACATGGCCCAGTACCATGCCCCAGTAGGCAAGCGAGAGCCTCTTGAGCCCGCGCCCTAGCGAGCCCGCGTGGCGGCACTTGTCGAACACGTCGCGCACCAGGGGCAGCACGATCCAGAGCGCTGACAAAAGCCCCAGACTCACCCAAAGGTTCCATTCACCGGTATAGAGAAGCGGCGCGGCCACGCTGATGACAAGGCCTGCCAGTCCCGCCAGCCAGAGCTTCGCCACCAGCTCCCCGGCCGCCATGCGCTTCCAGCGCGCCAGGGGCCCAAGGCCCATGAACAGACACATCAAGACGGTGAGCGGCACAAAAAGGGCGTTGAAGTACGGCGGACCGACGCTGATCTTGCCAAGTCCCAGCGAATCCAGAATCAGCGGATAGATAGTACCGAGCAGCACGGTCACGCTCATGATCACCAGCAGAAGGTTATTGATCAGCAACAGCGAATCCCGCGACAGCCAGCCAAAGCCGACCTGATGACTCACCCTCGGGGCACGCAGTGCGAACAGCAAAAGCGATAGCGTGACCGTCACTCCCAGAAGCACCAGGATGAAAAAGCCGCGGGAGGGGTCGTTGGCAAAGGCGTGCACCGATGTGAGCACGCCCGAGCGCACCAGAAACGTCCCCATCAGTGAAAGTGAGAAAGTGGCAATGGCCAGAAGCACCGTCCAGCTCTTGAACGAGCCGCGCTTTTCGGTGACTGCCAGCGAATGCAAAAGCGCCGTGCCGGTAAGCCAGGGCAGAAGCGAGGCGTTCTCCACCGGGTCCCAGAACCACCAGCCGCCCCAGCCAAGCTCGTAATAGGCCCACCAGCTACCGAGTGCAATGCCGACCGTCAGAAACGCCCAGGCAACGTTGGCCCAGGGCCGTGCCCAGCGAGTCCAGGCCGCGTCCAGACGCCCGCCCATGAGCGCGGCGATGGCGAAGGCAAATACCACTGAAAACCCCACGTAGCCCATGTAAAGCATGGGCGGGTGGATCACCAGGCCAAAATCCTGCAACAGCGGGTTCAGATCGGCGCCATCACTGGGCATGTTCAAAAGCAGACGGTCGAAAGGATTGGAGGTCAGCAGAATGAAGAGCAGAAACCCGGCACTGACCAGGCCCATCACCCCTTGCACCCGAACGACCATGTCCCGGGGCAGCGATCTGGAAAACGCCGATGCCGCAAAGCCCCAGCCGGCCAGCATCAGACTCCACAGCAGTACCGACCCCTCGTGATTGCCCCACACGGCGCTGAACTTGTAGTACCAGGGCAGCATCGAGTTGGAGTTGTTGGCCACGTTGGCGACGCTGAAGTCATCGAGCAGATAGCTTGCACTCAGACACAGATAAGCCAGCCCGACAAACAGGAACTGGCCCGCTGCCATGGGCGCCCCATAGGCCATCCAGAGCGGGCGGCGGCTCATCACGCCAGCCAGCGGCATGATGGCTTGTACCACCGCCATCATCAACGCCACGATCAGGGTGAAATGGCCGATTTCGGGAATCATCTTTATCCACATAAGCGCTAGTTCTCGCTTGTCCGAGAGCGGTCCTGCCCTTCCAGCTGCTTGACGACTCGTTCAGCCCTTTGCTGATAGTCCGCCGGCGAATACCCCGCCTCTTCCAGTGCCTGGGCGACTTCCGGCGGCATGTAGTTTTCATCATGACGGGCCAGCACCTTGTCGGCATGAATCCGCCCATCGGCTTGAAGCTCGCCCACCACCACCACGCCCTGGCCTTCACGGAAAAGATCCGGAAGAATGCCGCTGTAGTAAACGCTGACGTCATCCACGTAGTCGGTAACGACAAACGAGACGTCCAGGCTTTCCCGGTCGCGGGCAACAGACCCCGCCTTGACAAGCCCACCAGCGCGGATCTGGCGCTCCAGCGGCGCCTGGCCCTGGGCGATCTGCACCGGACTGAAGAACAGATTGATATTGGCGGAAAGTGCATAAAGGGTCAGTCCCACGGCCACGGCCGTAAGCGCAATAACCCCGATGAGGGCGAAAAGCCGCTGCTTGCGTTTAGGCGTCATCGTGAACTCTGGACTGTGAAGAAGTGGCTGAACCGGGTCGGGCGTCGCTACGTCGGGCGTGCTCGCGACGGGCGCGGCGCTTGAGCGTATTGATCAGCCTTCGACGCTCGAGGATCGCCTGCAGAAGGCTGAGCACCAGCAGCAGGATCGTGACCCCCCAGGCGGACCACACAAAAACGCCGTGACTGCCCATCGCGAAAAAGTCCTGCAAGGAAGCGAATGCCATTACCGCCCCCGGTCGATCAACGTACGCACCCACCGCTTGTCGCCTTCCCGGCGCAGAATTTCGTTGCGGGTGCGCATCAGCGTAAGCGCAATGAAAAAGCTGTAAAAACCCACCAGCATGATCAAAAGCGGCAACCACATGGACGCCGGCATGGCCGGGCGAGCGGTGAAGGTGAAGGTAGCGGATTGGTGCAGGGTATACCACCAATCCACCGAATACTTGATGACGGGAATATTGACCACCCCGACCATGGCCAGTATCGAAGCGGCCCGAGCCCCGCTTTCCCGGCGTGCGAACGCGCCGCGAATGGCAATGACCCCCAGATACAGGAACAGCAGTATCAGCATGGAGGTCAGCCGCGCATCCCACACCCACCAGGTGCCCCAGGTGGGCACGCCCCACACCGCCCCCGAAAACAGCGCGGCAAACGTCATCGCCGCACCAAAGGGGGCCATGACCGAGGCGGCCATGTCCGCCACCTTGATCTTCCAGACCATGAAGACAAGACTTGCAAGCGCCATGGAAACGAACACCGACTGGGCCAGCAGCGCTGCCGGCACATGAACGTAGATAATACGAAAGCTATCACCCTGCTGGTAATCCGCCGGGGCCACCGCCAGGCCCCATAGCGTGCCGACGCTCAGCGCGGTAACCGCCAGCCCCCAGCACCAGGGCTCCAGCTTGCCGCTCAAGCCATAAAACCATTTGGGTGACCCAAACTTGTGAATGAAGGCCCACATGGCGCGCGTCCTCAACCGTTGATACTGATACGAAGCGAAGCGGCAATGGCCGGCGGAGCCAGCATCAGCGACACCGCCAGCAGCGCTCCCAGAATCGCCAGGTAAGCCCCGGCGCTCTCCAAGGCAACCGCCGCCTGTACAGCGCCCGTGCCGAAAACAAGCACCGGAATATACAGTGGCAGAATCAAAAGCGACAGCAGCACGCCGCCGCGGACAAGCCCCACGGTCAGTGCCGCGCCAATGGCGCCAATCAGGCTGAGCGTTGCGCTACCCAGCGAAAGCGAAAGCGAAAGCACCACGTAACTTCCCGAAGGCAGAGCCAGCATCGCCCCGAGAAAGGGGGCCATCAAGGCAAGCGGCAGTCCCGTCAACAACCAGTGAACGCATACCTTGGCCAGCACCAGCACCATCAGCGGCTGCGGCGCCAGTAAAAGCTGCTCGAGGCTGCCATCCTCGAAATCGCCGCGAAAGAGCGTATCAAGCGAGAGAAGCGCCGCCAACAGGGCCGCCACCCATAAAAGTCCGGGTGCGATCACGGCTAGAAGCTCAGGATCCGGCGAGATCCCGATCGGAAAGAGCGTGATCACCAGTGCATAGAACACCAGCGGGTTGAGTACTTCGCCTCGATGCCTCAGCGCAAGCTTCAAATCCCGCCCCAGGGTGGCCTTGAACGCCCTGAAAAGCCCGCCAGGGGGCGGTAGTAAAAGATCGTTGTCGCTGGCCACTAGCCCTCCTCGCCCAAGGTGATGCGTCGGATCTTGCGGCTTTCGCTCAACGCGTGATGGGTGGTGATCACCACGCTGCCGCCCTGACGGGCATGGGCCGCCAGCGTTTCTTCAAGAGCACCAACACCGTCACGGTCGATCGCGGTAAAGGGTTCATCCAGCACCCAAAGCGCACGGGCGGTCAGCGTCAGACGCGCAAGCGCCACTCGCCTTGCCTGGCCGGCGGAAAGCTGCCCTGCGGGAACGTCTTCAAACCCGGCCAGGCCGACCTTCCAGAGTGCGCGCTCACAGGCCGCTTCACAAGCGGGTTCGCCGCTGAGCGCCTGATACCAGGCCAGATTTTCAAGCCCGGTTAGTCCTGCCTTGACGCCCGGCGCGTGACCTAGATAGAGCAGATTGGCCAGGAAGTGGTCACGGCGTTTACGCAAAGACTCGCCGTTATAGTAAAGCTCACCCCGATAATCGTTCAGCTGAGCTGAAAGAATCTTCAAAAGCGTGGTTTTTCCACTGCCGTTGGGGCCTTCGACGCGCAGGATTTCGCCGGCATTGATATCAACGTCAAGCCCTTGGAACAGCAAGCGGTCGTCGCGCTCGCAGGCAAGCTGTCGGGCTTGAAGGCGCAGGCTCAAAAGGATCTCCCAAGGCGTGAATATCGCGCGCACTCTACACAAAAAGGCGCTTTTTCGCCAGTTCCCGGGCGCGGCATCGCGCCGCTTTGCTGCGCACGCCCGCACCATTACAGGATTTATCCAGGGCAGCACTTGCATCATGCAAGAAGATTTCACACAGGGGCTAGCACTGTATGCAAAGACAGGCTTATACTCCAACCACTGTATGAAAAGACATGCATCATGCGTCGCTTTTCACTTGTCTACGCCCAGGGAAGGCGCAACGTTGGAGAAAACCCGATGATCGCACCACGACCGCTTGAAACACCGACGCTCACGCGCCCCGCTGCTCCCGGCACGAAGGCGCTTGGCGGGCTGCGCCCTCAAACTGGCGAGCGTGAAGTCACTCGGCGCAATACCTATGCGCTGCGCGTTCGCGGTCATCGCATGCAGCAGTACAATCTATTCGACGGCGATCTGATCGTGATTCATCGCCATCAGCAGGGGCCGCATCAAGAGACGGCCACGGCGACCATCAATCAGCGTGAAGTTGCCCTCAAGGAGCTGTCGATCAGCCGGCTAGGCGTTCGCCTGTGCCCCGAAGACCAGGCGATGCCGGCGGTTTTCCTGCATAATGGCGATATCCAGGTACTGGGCATGGTGATGGGCATCGAAAGCCCTGCCAAGGACGCCCAGCGCCACTGACCACCACTGATCGCTACTGACCTGGGGAGCCCTGTTTGCGTTACCAAGCCCCGCGCCTTTCCCCCGAAGAACATTACGCCGGTGACATCACGGTCGAAAAAAGCCAGTTCATCGCCTGGGTTTGCCACGCCCCGGCCCCGGCCGCCCTTGAAGCGCTCTTGAAAGCAGCCAGAGCGGCCCATCCCGGCGCCAGCCATCACTGCAGCGCCTTCATTGCAGGCCCGCCCGGCGAGCAGACCGCCATCGGCTTTTCCGATGACGGAGAGCCCGGCGGTACCGCCGGCCGGCCGATGTTCCAATCGTTGCAGGGAAGCCAGCTTGGCGAAGTGGGCTGCGTGGTCATTCGCTATTTCGGCGGCACCAAACTGGGCACCGGCGGTCTTGCCCGCGCCTACGCCCAGGCCGTCAACAAGGCGCTCGAAACCCTGCCCACCCGGGAAATCGTCGAGCGCGAATACTACCTTTTGAAAGTGGGTTTTGCCCAGGAAGCTCAGGCCCGCGCCTATTTCGAAGAGCAGCGCGCGCCGATTGCCGCCGCCGACTACGACGGCCAGGGCGTCACGCTCACCGTGGCCTGGCCCAAAGACGAGGCTGCAGACTTCACCGCACTGGAAAACCGCTTGAAGAGCACGCTGGATATACAGAAGTGTTAAAAGCCCGCTAAAGCGTAATGCCAGTCAGTTAAGGTTTTCACTCATCATCTGACGAGCGATAGTCCGGTATCAATGACTGATGACGGACTTTTTATGCATTTCCGTTAGGCCATGAATACCCTGAGGAGAGGTTGTCAGGCGCGTTTTTGATACTTCCGCGCATGAAGGTGCCTCATCGTAGCGCGGTGTAACGAGCGTCAGCGAGGCACCCGCGACGGCGGCGTTAGCCGCCCCGGCTTGTGCCACCGAACCCTCGACCGCGCGGGGCACGGCTTTGCGGCGGGTCGCAAGATCCGCGGGTGCGCCCGTTGGCTTACCCGCGCTTCGGGTTCGTGCTTTAACGATCGCCACCGTGTCTGCGGTTTCAAGCAGCCAGTAGCGAGGGTCTTTCGCCCTGGATGGCGAAAGTTAGCGTACACGGAGGTATGTACAGCGCCCTCGCGCAGGGCGGGTCGACACGGCACCACCAGCCTGCCAAGCGGTTTAAGACTTACCCCAGATACTTGATCATCACCCCGGCGGCTACCGCCGAACCGATCACCCCGGCCACGTTCGGCCCCATGGCGTGCATCAACAGGAAGTTATGCGGGTTCGACTCGAGCCCTACCTTGTTGGCTACCCGCGCCGCCATCGGCACCGCGGAGACACCGGCCGCACCAATCAACGGATTGATCGGCATTTTACTCACCAGGTTCATCAGCTTGGCCATCAACACACCCGCCGCCGTGCCGATACCGAAGGCCACGATCCCTAGCCCCAGAATGCCCAGCGTCTCGAAGGCCAGAAAGCTCTCCGCCATCAGCTTGGAACCTACCGAGAGTCCCAGCACGATGGTGACAATGTTGATCAGCGCGTTCTGGGCCGTATCCGCCAGACGTTCCACCACGCCGCATTCGCGCATCAGATTACCAAAGCAGAACATGCCCAGAAGCGGCGCCGCATCCGGCAGAAACAGCGCCACCAATATCAGCAGCATCAAGGGGAAGACGATCTTCTCGAGCTTGGACACCGGACGCAGCTGAGTCATGGCGATCTGACGCTCTTTTTCGGTCGTCAGAAGACGCATGATGGGGGGCTGGATCAGGGGTACCAGCGCCATGTAGGCGTAGGCCGCCACGGCGATGGCACCCAGAAGCTCCGGTGCCAGTACGCTTGAAACGTAGATCGAGGTAGGCCCGTCCGCCCCGCCAATGATCCCGATGGCCGCTGCTTGATTGAGCGAGAAATCCATCACGCCCATCGAGGTGAGCAACACCGCGCCGAAGAGCGTCGCAAAGATACCGAACTGCGCCGCCGCCCCCAGAAAGAGGGTGCGCGGATTGGCTAGCAAGGGGCCAAAATCGGTCATCGCCCCCACACCCATGAAGATGATCAAGGGCGCGATACCCGAGGCAATGGCCACGTTATAGAAGCTATACAGCACGCCGTTGCTGTAGCCCGCGCCCATGGCGATATCCCGCGCGGCGCGCAATTGCTCCAATGGGGCAGTGTGAGCCACCGCCTTGAGCGCCTCTCGCCAGGCATCCGCCCCGGCCAGCGGGTCGAGCGTCACGCCGAGTGCGAGGCCCAACTGCTGCAAGAGCGCCGGACGCGCCACCTCGATGGCCTGATCGAGCGCCGAAATCGCAAGCCCCGCCTCAGGGATGTTGGCCAGAATGCCACCAAACCCGATCGGCACCAGCAAGAGCGGCTCGAATTTCTTGTAGATGGCCAGATACAGAAGCACCAGCGCCACCACGATCATGACGGCCTGGCCGAGAGCGAGGTTATAAAGCCCCGACCCCTCCCAAAGGGTGATTAATTTATCCATTACCGAATGCCCTTAAAGCTCGACCAGGGAGTCGCCCACGGCGACGCTATCACCCTCGCTCACGTTGACACGGGACACCGTACCGGCGCTTTGGGCGCGCACTTCGGTTTCCATCTTCATGGCCTCCAGAATGATCACCACATCGCCCTCGGCTACCTGATCGCCCACCTTCACGTTCACCTTGAAGATGTTGCCGGCTAGAGGCGCCGACACCGCTTCGCCGCTTGGCACACTTGGCGGGGCTTGCGGTGCAGGCGCGCTCGACGCCGGCGTTTCGCTTACCTGACTAATGTCGCCGCCTTCGGACACCTCCACCACATACGCCTTGCCGTTGAGCTTGACGGTATAGGTTTCAGGCCCTTGAGCCGGGGCCGGGGCGACCGGCGTGCTGGTTTTTTCAACGCTTTGCGCTGGGCTGCGTCTTTCGGCCTCGGGTACGGGCTCGAAGGCATCCGGGTTATCGCGGTTTTTCAGAAACTTCAGACCGATCTGCGGGAACAAGGCGTAGGTCAGTACGTCGTCCAGGCGCTGCTCGCTCTCCGCCAGACGAATGCTTTCGGTGCGGGCTTTCTCTTCAAGCTCACCCTCCAGACGCTCCATCTCGGGCGACAGGATGTCCGCCGGACGGCTGGTGATCGGCTCGCCACCGTCAAGAACCCGCTCTTGCAGCTCCGAGCTGAACGGCGCCGGCGCGGCGCCGTACTCCCCTTTCAAAAGCGCCTGTACTTCCTTGGAGATCGACTTGTAGCGCTCGCCCATCATCACGTTCATGACCGCCTGGGTGCCCACCATCTGCGATGTCGGTGTGACCAACGGGATGAAACCCAGGTCTTCACGCACGCGAGGAATTTCGCTCAGCACGTCGTCAAGCTTGTCGCCGGCGCCCTGCTCCTTGAGCTGGCTTTCCATGTTGGTGAGCATGCCACCGGGCACCTGCGCCACCAGAATGCGTGAGTCGATACCTCTGAGCGAGCCTTCAAAGGCCGCGTATTTCTTGCGCACCTCGCGAAAGTAGCCGGCGATATCTTCAAGGGCTTCAAGGTCAAGGCCGGTGTCGCGGTCGGTATCCTTGAGCATCGCCACGACCGATTCCGTCGGGCTGTGGCCGTAGGTCATCGACATCGACGAAATGGCCGTATCGACGTTATCGACCCCCGCCTCCACCGCTTTCAGAATGGTCGAGGTGGAAAGCCCGGTAGTGGCATGGCAATGCAGGTGTACCGGTATGGAAAGCGCTTTTTTAAGCCGCGTGACCAGTTCAAAGGCGGTGTAGGGCGTGAGCAGGCCCGCCATGTCCTTGATGGCCAGTGAGTCGGCGCCCATATCGGCGATGGTCTTGGCAAGCTCGACCCAGCTATCCAGCGTATGTACCGGGCTGACCGTATAGGAGATGGTCCCCTGGGCGTGACCGCCGACCCGGCGCACGGCCTGGATCGCACGCTCCAGGTTGCGCGGGTCGTTCATCGCATCGAAGACACGAAAGACATCGACACCGTTGACCTTGGCACGCTCGACGAATTTATCCACGACATCATCGGCATAGTGGCGATAGCCCAAGAGGTTCTGGCCGCGCAGAAGCATCGCCTGCGGCGTATTGGGCATTGCCTCTTTCAGCGCACGAATCCGCTCCCAGGGGTCTTCTCCCAGATAGCGAATGCACGCATCGAACGTAGCCCCTCCCCAGGTTTCCAGGGACCAGTAGCCGATATTATCGAGCTTTTCTGCAATGGGCAGCATGTCTTCAAGGCGAAGGCGGGTCGCAAACAGCGACTGATGGGCATCGCGCAGGACGACGTCGGTAATGCCTAAGGGACGTTTATTCTCGTTCATGCTCTCTACTCAGGAAAAGAGATTATTTTGTAGTAAACTTAACAAAATCCAACCATCCACTTTGTAAAGTTCGCTACGCTATCGTGTCGTTATCGTTTACGCGAGGCGCGGTATCGATGCACCGCAGCAGAGATGACGACCATCACATCCTCGTCATTGCCCTGCCGAGCAGCGGGCGCGGCTGCTCTGGCGCGTTCGGAAACGGCCTCGCGGGCGGGTTGCAAGCGGGTGACCAATGCGGACATCAGCGTTACGCTGACCACTAAAATGGTAAGAAAAACAAATACGAATCCCATTCCCAGCCCCATCAGGGCCAGGCCCTCCTGAAGCAGTTTACTTTCTTGCATAGCCCACCCCCTCGGTCATGGCAGCAATTGGCACACCAAACGCCTCCAAAGGCGCTTGGCGCAGTGAGGACAATACTCTAACCTGCCACATCCAGCATAGAATGCAATGACGCTAAAGTGGAAGGCATGGTTGTTAATTTACTACAAAAGGGTGAAATAGGTCTGGCACCCATGGAAGGTGTCATCGATGCGCTGACCCGCGACCTTCTTACCCGTGAAGCCGGTTTTGACTGGACGGTGACCGAATTTGTGCGCGTGGTGGATGCATGCTTGCCGCCCCGAGTGTTTTACAAGCACTGCCCTGAACTTGCTCTTGAAAGTATTGCCACGCCCAGCGGCGTGCCGGTACACCTGCAGCTTCTCGGCTCGGACCCTCAAGCACTGGCCGCCAATGCCCGTCAAGCCGCCGCACTAGGCGCTCGGAGCATCGATCTCAACTTTGGTTGTCCTGCCAAGCTCGTCAACCGCCACGACGGCGGTGCGTCGCTTCTGCGCCGCCCCGAGCGGGTCTATCAAGCCGTCAATGCGGTATTCGAGGCGCTGGAGGGGCGTATCCCGGTCACCGCCAAGATTCGCCTGGGGTTTTCAGACCGGCGACTGGCGGTTGCCTGTGCCCTGGCGGCCCAGGCCGGAGGCGCGGCGCGCCTGGTCGTGCACGGGCGTACCCGCGACGAGGGTTATCGGCCGCCGGCGCACTGGGAGTGGATTGGCAAGATTCGTGCAAAGCTTGCCATTCCCGTGGTAGCCAACGGCGATATCTGGACACTGGAGGATTACTGGAAGGCCCGCACCCTGTCTGGCTGCGAGGATGTGATGCTGGGCCGAAGCGCCTTGGCCGATCCGTGGCTTGCCCCGCGCATCCGGCACTGGCTGCAAACCGGCGAGCGCCTTGCCGAGACCACCTGGGCCATGCGCGCCCGGGTCATCACCGACTACGCCCGCCAGCAAAACGAAACGCTGCCGGAACGCGTCGTGGTGTCGCTGGTCAAGCAGTGGCTGGCTCAGATGCGCCAGGGCAGCAACGAAGCCAATCAACATTTTCAGCGCTTGAAGCGCATCACCTGCCTGGATACTCTTCTTCGCGAGCTTGACCCAGGCCCGTCGCTCATGACCCATCCCGCCTACGCTTGAAGCAAAAAAAACGCCTGACCACTAGTGTGGCAGGCGTTTTAAACGACCGCTGAGGGCGCGAGCCACCCTCATGCGCTAGGTCCCACTTTTTCACCGACTCATTCAGAAATTAGCGTCAGGTATCGGTGCGAACGCAGAAAACCCGCCTTTGGCAAGGCGGGTTTTCCTGGAATCTGGCGCGCCCGGGAGGATTCGAACCTCCGACCCTCTGATTCGTAGTCAGATACTCTATCCAGCTGAGCTACGGGCGCTTGATCGTCATTTGATTGACAAAAACAGTGTAACATCAATTACTTGGCAACAAAAGGCTTGTTATATCAAAACGTTGAGATAAAAGCACTTGAGGCTTGCAAGATGGCGCGCCCGGGAGGATTCGAACCTCCGACCCTCTGATTCGTAGTCAGATACTCTATCCAGCTGAGCTACGGGCGCTTATCTTGTAGCAATTGCTCTTCAGGCAATCATGTTACAGGTCATGCAGTTGGCGGAGAGAGAGGGATTCGAACCCTCGATAGGGCTATAAACCCTATACTCCCTTAGCAGGGGAGCGCCTTCAGCCACTCGGCCACCTCTCCTCAACGGCACGGCGCGAATATTACCGATAATACTGGTGCTTGTCCAGACTTAAACAGATATTTTTTCGCGCCGGCTACAGGTTAGCGCTTAAACGCCCTGTAATGGGCGTGGTATAAGCCGCCATTTATTCGGGTTCGCTTTCGGTATCGCGCTCGCGCTGAATTCGCTGGTAAATTTCTTCGCGATGCACGGCGACATCCTTGGGGGCGTTAACACCAATTCTGACTTGATTACCTTTCACACCTAACACTGTGACGGTGATCTCATCACCTATCATCAGTGTTTCGCCTACACGGCGCGTTAGGATGAGCATGGCTGATCTCCTTCTCAGACGTTTGTACAACGGTTTGTGTCCACCAGAGGCGTACCGCGTCTATTATGCGATAAAGCGACACCAGTCACCAACGACTGTTGCCTCTGGCACCATGACACTATGAACCTCCGTTGCAAGAAAGCTCACCACCTTTGGTAGCAAGTTACCTCTTAGCGTAGAAGGTTTGGAGCGCAAATGTTATTCGGATTCCACATTCGCCTTGTCTAATCCAAACGCCTTGTGCAATGCGTTGACCGCAAGCTCCATATGTTTTTCGTCAATCACCACGGAAATCTTGATTTCAGAAGTGGAGACCATGCGGATATTGACGTTCTCGTCGGCCAGCACACGAAACATCTTGGATGCGACACCGGCATGAGAGCGCATTCCAACCCCGACGAGCGATACCTTGGCGATATTGTCGTCGCCGCGCAGCTCTCCGCCACCCAAGTCTGGAATCACGCTCTCTTCAAGCAGCTTCTTGGTCGCCTTGTAGTCGTTCTTGGCAACGGTAAAGGTAAAATCGGTGTAGTCACCGGCCGGCGCCACGTTTTGCACGATCATGTCGACTTCGATATTGGCGTCGGCAATGGGGCCCAGAATACGCGAGGCAACGCCGGGGACGTCAGGCGTATGCAAAAGGGTCAGTTTGGCTTCGTTCTTGGTAAAAGCAATACCGGAGATCAGCGGTTCTTCCATGGAATCCTCGTCTTGGTCAGCATCTGCAACAATCAGGGTACCGGGGCCATCTTCAAAGCTCGATAGCACCCGAAGGGGAACATTGTACTTGCCGGCAAACTCCACCGCGCGAATCTGCAGCACCTTGGAACCCAGGCTTGCAAGCTCCAGCATTTCCTCGACGGTAATGCTTTCAAGGCGCTGGGCCTTGGAGCACACCCGGGGGTCGGTGGTGTAAACGCCATCGACATCGGTGTAGATCTGGCATTCATCGGCGCCGAGGGCAGCGGCGAGTGCCACGCCGGTGGTGTCGGAACCGCCCCGGCCCAGCGTTGTGATATTGCCGTCTTCATCCACCCCTTGAAAGCCTGCCACGACCACTACCTTGCCGGCGTTCAGGTCGCTTTTCAGATCGTCGGTTTCAATACGCTGGATCCGCGCCTTGGTGTAGGCGTTGTCGGTGTGAATCCCCACCTGGGCGCCGGTGTGGGAGGTGGCCGACACGCCCAGTTGCTGAAGCGCCATGGCGAGCAGGGAAATCGTCACCTGTTCGCCGGTGGACAAGAGCATGTCCATCTCCCGCGGCGCCGGGTCTTCGTTCAGGGCGTGGGCCATATCGGTCAGCCGATTGGTCTCGCCGCTCATGGCAGACACCACCACGACGATCTGGTGCCCCTGATCGCGAAAGCCTTTCACCTTTTCAGCCACGGCCTTGATACGGTCGACAGAGCCCACCGAAGTACCGCCGAACTTTTGTACGTATAGTGCCATATGCCATTTTCCCTATGGGTTCGGAGTAAAAGAGTAATAGTAGACTAGCCCGGCATTGGCGTTGGAAACCCGCGCCAGCTACTACGCCGATGAATATAAAAAAGGCCGGAGGCAACGCTGCCAACGGCCCCTTGCTTAGAGCACGCTTTCCAACCAGGCCGGTACGCTCTCGAGCGCCCCCGGCAAGGCCTCGGGTTGGCTACCCCCGGCCTGGGCCATATCGGCCCGCCCACCCCCTTTTCCACCTACCTGAGCGGCCACGTGGTTGACGAGCTCGCCGGCTTTCACCCGCCCGGTCAGATCATCGGTGACGCCAGCAATCAGGCTCACCTTGCCCGCAGCCTGATCGGCCACCGCCAGAAGAACCACCCCGGAGGCGAGCTTTTGCTTGAGCTGATCCAGCAGACCTCGCAGGTCCTTGCCGGATACGCCTTCAAGCTGGGTAGCCAGAAGCTTCACACCGCCCACTTCCTGCACCTGGCTCAGCATGTCGCTACCGGCGCTACTGGCAAGCTTCGCCTTGAGCTGCTCGATTTCTTTTTCAAGCGTGCGGTTACGCTCGAAAAGCGACTCCACCCGCGCCTCGACCTGCTCGGGCTTGGTCTTGAGCCGCGCCCCCAGCCGCTCGAGCGCGGCTTCCTGCTGATAGAAATAGGCCAGCGCGTTTTCGCCGGTAATCGCCTCGATCCGGCGAACGCCGGCGGCGGTGCCTGCCTCACTGACGATATGACAGCAGCCGATGTCGCCGCTTCGCGCGACATGGGTGCCTCCGCAAAGCTCGATGGAGAAGTCGTCGGCACCGATGGTGAGCACGCGGACGTTATCGGCGTACTTGGCCTCGAAAAGCGCCGCCGCGCCCTTGGCCTTGGCCTGATCAAGGCTCATCTGTTCGATTCTGGTCGGCGCGTTGGCCAGAATCTGCTCGTTGACCAGCCGCTCGACCTCCTTGAGCTGCTCCGCCGTCATCGCTTCGAAGTGGCTGAAGTCGAAACGCAGCCGCTCGGCATTGACCAGCGAGCCCTTCTGCTGAACGTGGTCACCCAGCACGATACGCAGCGCTTCGTGGAGCAGGTGAGTCGCCGAATGGTTGCGCACGGTGGCCGCGCGCAGGCCGGTATCGACTTCGCCACGAACGTCGGCGCCCACCGCGAGTGTGCCTTCCACCATCACCCCCTGGTGCAGATGGTGGCCATTCTGCTTCTGGGTATCGGTGACCTGGAAGCGCCCACCCTCGACATGCAGGTAACCGGTATCGCCCACCTGGCCACCGGATTCGCCATAAAACGGCGTACGATCCAGCACCACGGTACCCTTCTGCCCCGCTTCGAGCGCGGCCAGGGCGTTGCCTTCGCCATCCACCAGCGCAGTCACCTTCGCCTCGTCAATCAGGCGCTCGTAACCGGTGAAGTCGGTAGTGCCGTCGATTTCGATGTTGGCGCTGTAGTCGGCGCCAAACTGGCTGGCCGCCCGGGCGCGTTCGCGCTGGACTTCCAGCGCCTCATGAAAGCCCGCCTCGTCCACGTTGACGCCGCGCTCGCGGCACACGTCGGCCGTTAGATCGAAGGGGAAGCCGTAGGTGTCGTAAAGCTTGAAGACGGTCTCACCGGAAAGCGTATCGCCGGAGAGCGTTTCCAGCGCATCAGAAAGAAGCCCCATGCCATGATCGAGGGTGCGGGCGAACTGCTCTTCCTCTTTCAGCAGGACCCGGGTGATCTGCTCGCGGGCGGCGCGAAGCTCCGGGTAGGCGTCCCCCATCTCGCTATCGAGCGCGGCGACCAGCTCATGGAAGAACGGCTCGGTGGCCCCCAGCTTGTGACCATGGCGCACCGCACGGCGAATGATCCGGCGCAGCACGTAGCCGCGACCTTCGTTGGACGGCAGTACGCCGTCGGCGATCAAAAACGCGCAGGAGCGAATGTGATCGGCAATGACGCGAAGCGACGGCGCCTGGGTGTCGCTTGCGCCGGTGGCCTTCGCCGCCGCGGCCAGCAGGTTCTGGAAGAGGTCGATCTCGTAGTTGGAGTGCACGCCCTGCATCACCGCCGCCACGCGCTCGAGCCCCATACCGGTATCGATGGAGGGCTTGGGCAGCGGATTCAGCGTGCCCTCGCTGTCCCGGTCGAACTGCATGAAGACCAGGTTCCAGATCTCGATGTAACGGTCACCGTCTTCTTCCGGGCTTCCCGGAGGCCCGCCCCACACGTCAGCGCCGTGGTCGAAGAAGATTTCCGAGCTGGGGCCACACGGACCGGTGTCCCCCATCTGCCAGAAGTTATCTTCATCGAGCTTCGAGAAGCGTTCCGGGTCGATGCCGATCTCGTCTTTCCAGATCCGCTCGGCTTCATCGTCGCTGACATGCACGGTCACCCAAAGCTTCTCCCTGGGAAGCCCCAGGGTCTCGGTCAGAAACGTCCAGGCAAAACGAATGGCATCATGCTTGAAATAATCGCCGAAGCTGAAGTTGCCCAGCATTTCGAAAAAGGTGTGGTGGCGCGCGGTATAGCCGACGTTATCCAGGTCGTTGTGCTTGCCACCGGCGCGCACGCAGCGCTGTGACGACGTGGCGCGCACGTAGGGCCGCGGGTCGCGGCCCAGGAAAACGTCCTTGAACGGCACCATGCCTGCGTTGGTGAACAAGAGCGTGGGGTCGTTGCCGGGTACCAGGGAACTGGTGGGGACCACGGTATGCCCGTGCTCTTCAAAATAGGATAGAAAGGCCTGCCTGATCTCTGCGCTTTTCATAGGGTATCCGTGCAATAGAGCGAGATGCCCCAAGGCGCTGTCGCCGCCACCCAGGGCACGCAAAACATCCATTATAACGAAGTTGGCACGCGACTAAAGCCACGATGCGCATGGTCGCGGCAAACAAGGAATATCAAGAGAAAGGTTCAGGCGTCTGAAGGGGAAAGCGCGTAGCGGATCTGATCGAAGTTGAAGCCGCGATTGGCCAGAAAGCGCTCGTGCCTGGCACGCTCCTTGGGCGTCAGGCTGACACCGGCGTTGAAGCGCCGATGGAAGGTTTGCGCGGCAAGTTCGAACCAGTCGACGGCCTCCTGCTCTTCCACCAGGGCCATGGCGGCGAGCAATGTGTCCTGGGCGATACCGCGGGTTCTCAGCTCTGCCTTGATACGCACAGGCCCCTGGCCCCGAAGGATACGCGAACGCACGAAGCTTTCGGCAAAGCGCACATCCGACTGAAGCCCCTGCTCTTCAAGGGCGTCCAGACAGGCCTGGATATCATCGGCGTCGAACTCCTTGCGGGCGAGCTTTTCGTAAAGCTCGGCGCGAGAGTATTCGCGCCGAGCCAGCAGCCCGATGGCTACCCCGCGCGGGGTAGCACTCTCATTACCGAACATGAAACCCTCCGGCAAGGCGGGGGTTACAGCAGTTCATCATCGCCTTCGGCGTCGACATCGACCGCGGGCGCTTCCTCTTTCTTGGGATCGGGCTGGGCCAGTAGCTGGGCACGGATCTGGCTTTCGATCTCCTCCATGATGGCCGGATTATCTTCCAGATGCTGGGAGGCGTTGGCCTTGCCCTGACCGATCTTGTTGCCCTTGTAGCTGTACCAGGCCCCGGCCTTGTCCACCAGGTTGCACTGCACGCCCAGATCGATCACCTCACCGGCGTGATAGATACCCTTGCCGTAGAGGATCTGGAACTCGGCCTGACGGAAAGGCGGCGCCACCTTGTTCTTCACGACCTTGACGCGGGTTTCATTACCCGTCACTTCGTCACCGGACTTCACCGACCCCGTACGACGGATATCCAGACGCACGCTGGAATAGAACTTCAGCGCGTTACCGCCGGTGGTGGTCTCGGGGCTTCCGAACATCACGCCGATCTTCATGCGGATCTGGTTGATGAAGACCACCAGGCAGTTGGCGTTCTTGATGTTGCCGGTGATCTTGCGCAGCGCCTGAGACATCAGACGCGCCTGAAGGCCCACGTGAGCGTCGCCCATTTCGCCTTCGATTTCGGCGCGGGGCGTCAGGGCCGCTACCGAGTCGATGATGATGACGTCGACACCGCCGGAGCGCACCAGCATATCGGTGATTTCAAGAGCCTGTTCGCCGGTATCGGGCTGAGAGACCAGCAGGTCGTCCAGGTTGATGCCCAGCTTTTCCGCATAGCTTGGATCGAGGGCGTGCTCGGCGTCCACGAAGGCGCATACCTTGCCCTGCTTTTGCGCCTGGGCGATAACCGAGAGGGTCAGCGTGGTCTTACCCGAGGATTCCGGGCCAAAGATTTCCACGACTCGGCCATAGGGCAGCCCGCCGATGCCAAGTGCGATATCCAGCCCCAGCGAGCCGGTGGACACCGATGGCATGACTACCCGGGGCGCATCGCCCAGACGCATGACAGTGCCTTTACCGAACTGGCGGTCAATCTGACTAAGCGCTGCGTTCAAAGCTTTCGTACGGTTATCGTCTTGAGCCATTTAAAGCTTCCTCGTGATGAACTGTATAATTAGCCAGTATTATGCCAAACAATGGCCGCTAAACAAATCCCTGGCATCTATTTATTCGCCTGGCCTGCAAGTTATTCACCTGGGCTGCAAGGGGCGCTCGAGCTGTCGGGCCCTTGAAGTCAAGCGTTGGCCTTTATCGCGTCAGTCTAGCCGGTTACCGCAAAGATGTAGTATCAAACCTGCCAAGGCCTCGCGCACTGCCTGTTCGCGTACCGCCTGACGGTCGCCAGGGAAGATGAAGCGCCGGGCGTGCTGGCGGGTTTCATCGCCAATGCTCAGCCAGACAAGCCCGACGGGTTTTTCGTCGCTGCCGCCGCCGGGGCCGGCCACGCCGCTCACCGCTACGCCAAGCGAGGCACCGCTTTCCCGGCAGGCGCCCTCCACCATGGCGTTGACCACCGCCTCACTGACCGCCCCGAAGGTCGCCAGGGTTTCGGCAGGCACGGCCAGAAGGCGGGTCTTGGCCGCGTTGGAATAGGTGACGAATCCCGTTTCAAAGTAGCCGGAGCTGCCCGGGGCCGAGGTGATGGCCGAGGCGACCCCCCCTCCGGTGCAGGACTCGGCAGTGGTCAGCGTGACACCTTGCTCCAGGCAAAGCTTGCCCAGCCGCTTCGAGAGAAGCGCCAGATCGAGATTTTTCAGGCTAGATGCGCCAGCCACCATGCAGACTCCTTCATGTAAGTACTCAGTTCAGCGTAGAATACTGCGTTTCAGTTGCCCATAGAACTTGAACACTGAACTTGAACACGTTACTTGAGCCCAGTACTTGAACACCGCTCTTGAACACAGAACATGCCGCAAACAACGGTTTGCGCCACGCTAACCAGGACGCCCATGTCACAGGCCAGCCCCGCGCACACGCCAATGATGGCGCAATATCTGAAGATCAAACGCGATCATCCCGACGTCTTGCTGTTTTACCGGATGGGGGATTTTTACGAGCTTTTCTTCGACGATGCCAGGCGCGCCGCCACACTTTTGGATATCACGCTGACCGCTCGCGGCCAAAGCGGTGGAAAGCCCATCCCCATGGCCGGCGTACCTTACCACAGCGCCGAAGGGTATCTGGCCCGACTGGTGGCGGGCGGCGAGTCGGTAGCCATTTGCGAACAGATCGGCGACCCCGCCACCAGCAAAGGCCCGGTGGAACGCCAGGTAGTGCGTATCGTCACCCCCGGCACGCTTCATGACGAGGCGCTGCTCGACGCCCGCCGGGACAACGTGCTGGTAGCGCTTTGTCCTAGCAAGGAGCACTTTGGCCTGGCCTGGCTCGAGCTTTCCAGTGGACGCTTCAACGTGCTGGAAGTGGAAAGCGAAGCGGAAATGCTGGCCGAGCTGACCCGCCTGGGCCCGGCGGAACTCCTCGTGCCCGAAAACCTGACGTTGCCGGACGCCTGGGCCCAAAAGCGCAGCCTGCGCCGCCAGGGCGAGTGGCTGTTTGACCTGGAAAGCGCCACGCGGAGCCTTTGTGATCAGTTCGAGGTGCAGGATCTACGCGGCTTTGGCTGTGCCCACCTGACCACCGCCCTGGTCGCAGCAGGCGTCTTGATCGACTACGCCCGGGACACCCAGCGCTCGCGCCTGCCCCACGTCACCGCGATAACCGTGGAAAACCGCGACGACGCGGTGGTGATCGATGCGGCCAGCCGGCGCAATCTGGAAATCGATATCAACCTGGGGGGCGGTGTTGAAAACACCCTGGCAAGCGTGCTGGACACCTGCGCCACCGCCATGGGCTCGCGGCTTCTAAAGCGCTGGCTCAACCGTCCGCTCCGGCAGACCCAGATCGTGCAGGGCCGCCAGGCGGGGGTGGCGCTTCTCACGCTGGAGGGCGCCTATATGGCGCTGCGCGAGGCGCTGTCCGAACTTGGCGACATCGAGCGCATTCTTGCCCGGGTGGCGCTTTACAGTGCCCGCCCGCGGGATCTGGCCAAGCTGCGCGACGCGCTCAATGCCCTGCCCACGCTGCAGGGGCTTTTGCAGGAAGTGGAGAGCGGCAGCGCCCTCGACACCCTGAAACCGCACATTCGTCCCTATCCGGAGATGGCCGACACCCTGACCCGAGCGATCATCGACAATCCGCCTGTGATCATTCGTGACGGTGGCGTGATTGCCCAGGGCTTCGATAGTGAGCTCGACGAGCACCGCGGGCTTGCCGAAAACGCCGGTGACTACCTGATCGAGCTTGAAAGGCGCGAGCGCGAGCGCACCGGCCTTGCCAACCTGAAGGTGGGCTACAACCGCGTCCACGGCTACTTTATCGAGCTGCCCCGCGCTCAGGCCCAGCAGGCGCCGGCAGACTACATTCGCCGCCAGACGCTGAAAAACGCCGAACGCTTCATCATCCCCGAGCTCAAGGAGTTCGAGGACAAGGCGCTGTCAGCCAAATCCCGCGCCTTGACGCGCGAGAAATGGCTCTACGAGCGCCTCATGGGTGAACTGAACACCGTGCTTCACGAGCTTCAGGGCACTTCCCAGGCGCTGTCCGAGCTCGACGTGCTGTGCGCCTTTGCCGAGCGCGCCGAGGCGCTTGACTGGGTACGCCCGAACCTGTCGCAAGATACGGGCATCCACGTTGTCGCCGGGCGCCACCCGGTGGTGGAGCAGGTCAGCCAGTCGCCTTTCGTGCCCAATGACATAACGCTCTCCCCCGAGCAGCACATGCTGATCATTACCGGCCCCAACATGGGCGGTAAATCGACCTACATGCGCCAGACCGCACTGATCGCCCTGCTTGCCCATAGTGGCAGCTTCGTGCCAGCACAAGCAGCGGACATCGGCCCGCTGGATCGTATCTTCACGCGTATCGGCTCATCCGATGACCTGGCCGGCGGGCGCTCCACCTTCATGGTGGAAATGACCGAAACCGCCAATATCCTGCACAATGCCACCGCGCAGAGCCTGGTATTGATGGACGAGATCGGCCGCGGCACCAGCACCTTCGATGGGCTCTCGCTTGCCTGGGCCAGCGCCGAGCAGCTGGCGACCACCCGAGCGCTGACGCTCTTTGCCACCCACTATTTCGAGATGACGGCGCTGCCCGAGCAGGCCCCGGGCGTGGTCAACATCCACCTCAGTGCCACCGAGCATGGCGACAGCATCGTCTTCATGCACCGCATCGAGGCGGGCCCGGCAAGCCAGAGCTATGGTTTACAGGTGGCCCAGCTGGCCGGCGTGCCCACTCAGGTGATTTCCCGGGCACGGGAGAAGCTGCTCACGCTGGAGCAGCGCGACGTGGACGAACAGCAGCGCCCAAACAAGGCGGCGCAGAGCGCCCCGCTTCAGAACGATCTGTTCGCAAGCGCTCCCCACCCGGTGGTGGAAGCACTGCAAGGCATGGAAGTGGACGATCTATCGCCTCGGGAGGCGCTGGCTCTCATCTACCGGTGGCGGGAGCTTTTATAGCGGTGGCAGTGGCGCTTGTATCCCGGTGACAGTTACGCTTGCCGCAAGCCAAGGGCCCCTCTAGAATACGCATCATGCAATTTAGCTTATAAAAAACGGCTGATTTAT
The DNA here is from genome assembly GCF_968048975.1 of Vreelandella xerophytica. The sequence goes on from NZ_OZ309106.1 coordinate 2,888,673, forward strand.
AACCATTCACGATTAACTATCATTCACGATCAACGATGCCCACACCGTGCGGCGGTCATGTAAGAGGGATAAACCGATGACGTTTGTCGTTACCGAAAACTGCATCCAGTGCAAATATACCGACTGCGTGGAAGTCTGCCCGGTCGACTGTTTTTACGAAGGCCCGAACTTTCTGGTAATTCACCCGGACGAGTGCATCGACTGCGCCCTGTGCGAGCCGGAGTGCCCTGCCGAGGCGATCTTTTCCGAAGATGAATTGCCCGACGGCCAGGAGCCGTTTATCGAACTCAACGCCGAGCTTTCCGAGGTGTGGCCCAACATCAACGAGAAGAAAGACCCGTTGCCCGACGCCGAAGAGTGGGACGGCAAGACCGGCAAGATGGACAAGCTCGAGCGCTAGGGGCACTGACCATCGCCCATGAAAAAAGCCACCCGAGGGTGGCTTTTTTTGGCTTGGAAGAAAGCGCTTCAGACCGCTTTGGGCTCGCCAAGCTCCTCGGAGTCCGCGGCGAAGATCGCGCCGTCGTGCTGTTTGAGCAGGCGGCTGGTGACCGTCCCGGCGGTCATCGAGCCGTTGACGTTGATCGCCGTGCGGCCCATGTCGATCAGCGGCTCGATGGAGATCAGAAGCCCGGCAAGCGCAATCGGCAGATCGAGCGTCGAGAGCACGATGATCGCCGCAAACGTGGCCCCGCCGCCGACACCGGCAATACCGAAAGAGGCCAGCGTCACCACGAGCACCAAAGTCGCCAGGAACTCGATGGAAAGCGGGTCGATCCCCACGGTGGGCGCAATCATCATGGCGAGCATTGCCGGATAAAGCCCGGCACACCCGTTCTGACCAATGGTGGCGCCAAAGGACGCAGCGAAGTTGGCAATCGCCGGCGGCACGCCGATACGGTCCACCTGAGCTTCGATATTGAGCGGAATGGTGGCCGCGCTCGAACGCGAGGTGAACGCGAAGGTCAGTACCGGCCATACTTTCTTGAAATAGCGCAGCGGATTGACGCCCGCCCCGGACAAAAAGAGCGCGTGCATGACCAGAATGAGCGCCAGGCCCACGTAGGAGGCCACCACGAAACCGAGCAAGCCCAGGATGTCGTCGAGATTCGAGGTCGCCACCACCCGGGTCATCAGTGCCATGACCCCGTAAGGCGTGAGGCGGATCACCATGCGAACCAGGCGCATGATCCACTTCTGGATCACCTCGATGCCATCGATCAATTTGTCACCGAGCGCGGCGTTTTCGCGCTTGATACCGAGTGCGGCCATTCCCAGGAAGGTGGCAAAGATCACCACGCTGATGATCGAGGTGGGACGCGCACCGGCCAGGTCCTGGAACGGATTGCTCGGAATAAACGAGAGCAGAAGCTGGGGCACGGTGAGATCCGAGACCTGGGCGCTGCGTTCGATGATGTCCTGGCCACGCTCGAGTTCGCGCGCGCCCTGCACCAGGCCCTCGGCGGAAAGACCAAAAAGCTGGGTCATGCCGATACCGATCACCGCCGAAATTGCCGTGGTCACCATCAAAAGCGCAAGCACCCCGACGCTTATCTTGCCAAGGGAGCTGGCGTCGTGAAGCCGCGTGACCGCCGACAGGATCGTTACCAGCACCAGCGGCATGATGATCATCTTCAAAAGTTGGACGTAACCGCCGCCCACCAGATTGACCCAGTCGACCGTACCCGTGAGCACGGCGGTATCGCTATAAAGCCCTTGAAGAATGGCACCGAGGACCACACCGGCCACCAGCCCCACCAGGACGACGCGGGAAAGACTGGCCCCACGCCTTTGCCAGCGCGCAAGCAGCGCGATCGCTAAAGTAAACACCAATACGTTTATGGCCACTAACCAAGGCATGGCACGTCTCCTGATCACGAATAAACGCTACGATAACAGGGCATCGCAGCAGTAGGCACGGCTATGAAGATAGCCTGCTAATTCAGGCGCGCAATGGTAATTAATAATAGAAAGGAATAACAATGCATTTTTCTTATAACCTGGTAATAATTTTTACAATCGCTCATCTCGCTAATTTAAATTAACAAAAAAACGACAGGCATAAAAAAAGGCGACCCGTAGGCCGCCCGCTCCAAGCACTTCCTCTGACCACTCCATGGATCATAATTCCTAGGTGAACATCCTTGCCGAGGCTAAAATCACTTTGTCACCCGGCGCACCTTTGCCTCACTTTCTATCCTGCCTAAAGCATCCTTGCCTCCCCTTGTCCTGATGACAGTGTGACAGAAATCAGCTACTTCACAAAAAGCCCGCACCATTGAAAAAGGCGAGCTCCTGGCTCGCCCTTAATTTCAAAAAAACCTTTACATCAGTCACTTAACGTATAATTAGCGAACAAATTCGCTTCAAACAACACGCTGATAAGCAAATTTCCTCGCATCAAGTAAGAGATGTCTTACAAAATCTTGAGATTAAGCTTACGCCGAGAACGTAACGTCCTACTGCCCCTTGATCGCCTTCAGCCCCGGGTACTCGACGCTTCCCAGCTCGGCTTCGATCATCAGTAGACGGTTGTACTTGGCCACCCGGTCGGACCGACACAGCGAACCGGTCTTGATCTGGCCAGCCGAGGTGCCCACGGCCAGGTCGGCAATCGTGGTGTCTTCGGTTTCGCCGGAGCGATGCGAGATCACCGCGGTGAAGCCGGCGTCCTGGGCCATCTGGATCGCGTCCAGCGTCTCGGAGAGCGAGCCGATCTGGTTGAACTTGATCAGAATGGAGTTACCGATTTTCTCGTCGATGCCGCGCTTGAGAATGCTGGTGTTGGTGACGAACAGGTCGTCGCCGACCAGTTGCACCTTGTCGCCGAGCTTGTCGGTCAGCGCTTTCCAGCCGTCCCAGTCGGACTCGTCCATGCCGTCTTCGATGGAAACGATCGGGTAATCGTCGCAAAGCCCGGCGAGGTAGTCGGTAAAGCCCTGGGCATCGAAGCTCTTGCCTTCGCCAGCCAGATTGTACTGGCCGTCCTTGTAGAATTCCGAGGAGGCGCAGTCGAGTGCCAGCGTCACGTCCGTGCCCAGCGTATAGCCTGCGTCCGCCACGGCCTGCTTGATCACCGCCAGGGCGTCTGCATTGGAAGAGAGATTCGGCGCAAAGCCGCCCTCATCACCCACCGAGGTGGAAAGTCCCTTGGCAGAGAGCACCTTTTTCAGCGCGTGGAAAATTTCCGCGCCCATGCGCAGCGCCTCACGGAAGTTCTCGGCCCCCACCGGCTGCACCATGAATTCCTGAATGTCGACGTTGTTATCAGCGTGCTCGCCGCCGTTGATGATGTTCATCATGGGTACGGGCATGCTGTAGTGGCCGGGCTTGCCGAAAAGCTCGGCGATGTGGGCGTAAAGCGCCACGCCCTTGGCATTGGCCGCCGCCTTTGCCGCCGCCAGTGATACCGCCAGGATGGCATTGGCGCCCAGGTTTGCCTTGTTGTCGGTGCCGTCGAGTTCGAGCATGGCGTTATCCAGTCCACGCTGGTCGCGGGCGTCCATGCCGACAAGCGTTTCACGAATGCTGCCATTGACCGCTTCCACGGCTTTTAGAACCCCCTTGCCCAGGTAGCGGGACTTGTCGCCATCGCGAAGCTCGAGCGCCTCGCGCGAGCCGGTCGAGGCGCCGCTGGGCGCGCAGGCATGGCCGGTGGCGCCGCTTTCAAGTCGAACCGTTGCACAAACGGTGGGGTTGCCGCGTGAATCCAGCACTTCAAGTGCAGTGATATCCACAATTTTGGTCATGACAGCGTCCTTTGATTGTCGGTTTACTGATATAGCGATGTTTCCCGTTGGCGCACCCTGCGCCAGACGAACCAGTCCAGAAGAATCAGTCCATACGAACCAGCCAAGCCTGCCCGCCCGGTTCAGCGAATGGCGAGAGGTTCGAACCCTTTCACCAGCGCATCCAGCTGCGAAAGCTGTGTCAGAAACGGCGTCAGTTGATCAAGGGGAAGCGCGCAGGGCCCGTCGCACTTGGCGTTATCCGGGTCCGGATGGGCTTCCAGAAAAAGCCCCGCCAGCCCCACGGCCACCCCTGCCCGGGCAAGCTCGGCGACCTGGGCGCGACGCCCGTCGGCGCTGTCCGCCCGCCCGCCGGGGCGCTGCAGCGAGTGGGTCACATCGAAAAACAGCGGATAGCCGGTCTGCTTCATGTCGCCAAAGCCGAGCATGTCCACCACCAGGTTATTGTAGCCAAAGCTCGAGCCGCGCTCGCAGAGCATCAAACGGTCGTTGCCGGCTTCCTGAAACTTGGTGATGATGTGGCGCATCTCGTGAGGGGCCAGAAACTGCGGTTTCTTGATGTTGATCGCAGCACCCGTCTTGGCCATCGCCACGACAAGATCCGTCTGGCGGGCCAGAAAGGCGGGCAGCTGGATGATGTCGGCCACTTCCGCCACCGGTGCCGCCTGCCAGGGTTCGTGCACATCAGTGATGATCGGCACATTGTAGCGCGACTTGATATCGGCCAGGATCTGCAGGCCCTTCTCGAGCCCCGGCCCCCGGTAGGAGTGCACGGAGCTACGATTGGCCTTGTCGAAGCTCGCCTTGAACACGTAGGGCATGGCAAGCGCCGTGGTCGCTTCGACGTAGGCCGCGGCGACTTCATCGGCAAGCTCGGCGGACTCCAGCACGTTCATGCCGCCCAGCAGCATCAACGGCAAAGAATTGCCGGCGGTTAGGCCGGCAACGGAAATATGACGCTCGCTGGAAGTGGACGGCGAAGAGTCGTGTGAGGTCATGATCGTCCCCTTAATCGTGGTCGTGGGGCGCGGCGTGGGCACGCGTACGTTGCGCCTTGTGCTCGAGCGCGGCGTTCACGAAGCCCGAGAACAGCGGATGGCCATCACGCGGGGTGGAGGTGAATTCCGGGTGGAACTGACACGCCACGTACCAAGGGTGGTCGGCAAGTTCGACCATCTCGACCAGCGACTGATCCACGCTCTTGCCGGAGATCACAAGGCCCGCTTTTTCCAGCTCGTCGATGAACTGGTTGTTCACCTCGAAACGGTGGCGGTGGCGCTCGACGATCTCGTCCGAACCGTAAGCCTCGCGGGCGCGGCTGTTTGGGGCCAGGTGGCACACCTGCCCGCCCAGGCGCATGGTACCACCAAGATCGGAGGCCGCATCGCGCAGCTCGATCTTGCCCTCACTGTTGATCCACTCGGTAATCAGGCCCACCACCGGGTGTCTTGTATCGTGGGTGAACTCGGTGGAATTGGCATCCGTCCAGCCGGCCACGTTGCGCGCGAACTCGATCACCGCCACCTGCATGCCGAGGCAGATGCCCAGGTAAGGCACGTTGTTTTCGCGGGCGAACTGGGCGGTCAGAATCTTGCCTTCCACGCCGCGCTCGCCAAAGCCGCCAGGCACCAGAATGGCATCTTTACCCGCCAGGCGCTCGGTGCCGTGGCGCTCGATGTCCTCGGAGTCGATATAGTCGACGTTTACCTTGATGCGCCCCTGGATACCGGCGTGAATCAAGGCTTCGTTGAGCGACTTGTAGGCGTCCAGCAGCTCCATGTACTTGCCGACCATGGCGATGCTGACCGACTTCAGCGGGTTGAGCTTGGAGTCCAGCACCTTCACCCACTCGGTGAGATCGGCAGGCTCGGCTTCCAGGCGCAGCTTGTCGCAGACGATATCGTCGAGGCCGTGCTCGTGGAGCATCAGCGGAATGCGATAGATGGTATCGGCATCCTGAAGCGGCACCACCGCGCGCTCTTCGACGTTGGTGAACAGCGCGATCTTGCGCCGCTCGCTCTCCTCGAGCTCGACTTCGCTACGACAAATCAGGATATCCGGCTGGATACCGATCGAGCGCAGCTCCTTCACGCTGTGCTGGGTCGGCTTGGTTTTCGTCTCGCCCGCCGTCTTGATATAGGGCACCAGTGTCAGGTGCATGAACAGCGCACGGTTGGCGCCCTGTTCGCTTCGGATCTGACGGATCGATTCCAGAAACGGCAGCGATTCGATATCGCCCACGGTGCCGCCGATTTCCACCAGCGCGACATCGAAGCCTTCGCCGCCGGCGTAGACGCGCTGCTTGATCTCGTCGGTGATATGCGGAATCACCTGCACCGTACCGCCCAGATAGTCGCCGCGGCGCTCCTTGCGCAGCACGTGCTCGTACACCCGGCCGGTGGTGAAGTTGTTGCCCTGAGTCATCTTGGTACGAATGAAGCGCTCGTAATGACCAAGGTCCAGGTCGGTTTCGGCGCCATCCTCGGTGACGAACACCTCGCCGTGCTGGAAGGGGCTCATGGTGCCCGGGTCCACGTTGATGTACGGGTCGAGCTTGAGCATGGTGACCTTAAGGCCGCGGGCCTCGAGAATCGCCGCCAGCGAGGCCGACGCGATGCCCTTGCCAAGAGAGGACACAACGCCGCCGGTCACGAAGATATATCGTGTCATGGAAAACCTGTAAGAACGTGATCAATGGGTGTTGCAGAAAGCCACACCAGGATGGGACGACAGAATACCAGAGTACGCCTGAAGGCTCAATTTGAACTGAGCACCCAAGACTTGCCTCCCTTCTACCAGGATCGGCCCATAAAAAAACGGGCCGTGTTTCCACGGCCCGTCTGTGCTCTGGCACGAAGACTTAAACGCCCAGGTAATCCAGCATGCCTTCGGCGGCCTGGCGGCCCTCATAAATGGCGGTGACCACCAGATCCGAGCCGCGCACCATGTCGCCGCCGGCGAAGATCTTCTCGTTGCTGGTCTGGAACGCGTAACGGCCGTGTTCCGGGGCCTTGACCAGCCGACGCTCGTCCACATCGACACTCGACCCTTCAAACCAGGGAATCGAACTTGCCTGGAAGCCGAAGGCGACGACCACGGCATCCGCCGGGATCACCTCTTCGGAGCCGGGCACGATCTCCGGGCGGCGGCGGCCGTTTTCATCCGGCTCGCCCAGGCGGGTGCGCACCACTTTCACGCCTTCGACTTTCTCTTCGCCCACCACCGCTACGGGCTGGCGGTTGAACAGGAACTCGACGCCCTCTTCCCGGGCGTTGGCCACCTCGCGGCGGGAACCGGGCATGTTCTCTTCATCGCGGCGATAGGCGCAGGTCACGCTGGTCGCGTGCTGGCGAATCGAGGTGCGGTTACAGTCCATCGCCGTATCCCCCCCGCCCAGCACCACCACGCGCCGGCCTTCCATGGAGATGTAGTCGTTTGGGTCTTTCTCGAAGCCCAGCCGGCGATTGACGTTGGCGATCAGAAAATCGAGCGCCTTGTAGACACCGGGCAGATCTTCACCGGGGAAGCCGCCTGCCATGTACTGGTAGGTGCCCATGCCCAGAAAGACCGCGTCATACTCCTGCACGAGGGTATCGAACTCGATATCGACCCCGATCTCGACATTCAGCCGAAACTCCACGCCCATCTCCTCGAACACGGCGCGGCGGCGTTCCATGACGGTCTTTTCGAGCTTGAACTCGGGAATACCGAAGGTCAGAAGCCCGCCGATCTCCGGATGGCGGTCAAATACCACGGGTTTCACACCGTTACGCGCCAGAATGTCCGCCGCCCCCAGGCCCGCCGGGCCTGCGCCGATGACCGCGACCTTCTTGTCGGTCCAGACCACGTTCGACATATCCGGGCGCCAGCCCATGGCAAACGCCGTGTCGGTGATGTACTTCTCGACCGAGCCAATGGTGACCGCGCCGAAACCGTCGTTGAGCGTACAGTCGCCCTCGCAAAGCCGGTCTTGCGGGCACACACGGCCGCATACTTCCGGCAGCGAATTGGTCTTGTGCGAAAGCTCGGCGGCTTCGATGATGTTGCCTTCCACCACCAGCTGCAGCCAGTTGGGAATGTAGTTGTGTACCGGGCACTTCCACTCGCAGTACGGGTTGCCGCAGTGCAGGCAGCGGTGCGCCTGACTCGCCGCCTCGGTGGGCTTGAACGGCTCGTAGATTTCGGCGAATTCCTTGGCGCGGGTGTGCGCCTCCTTTTTCTGTGGGTCCTTACGACCCACGTCGATAAACTGGAAATCGTTGTTCAAACGGTTGGCCATGATCTCTCTCCTCTCGGCGATGGACACATTTGGATTACTGCGGCTGGCGCCGAGATTGATCCAGCAAACTACCCAGGCTCGCCGCTTTCGGCTTCACCAGCCAGAAGTGGCGTACATAGTCGCTAAAGTCTTCCAAAATGGCCGCACCCCGCTTCGAGCCGGTCTCGGCCACATAGGCCTCGATCATCTCACGCAGGTGGCGACGGTACGCCTCCATCACTTCGGTGTTCACACGGTGGATCTCCACCAGTTCATGGTTGTACTTATCCACGAAATTGCGCTCTTCGTCGAGCACATAGGCAAAGCCGCCGGTCATGCCTGCCCCGAAGTTCACGCCGGTTTCGCCCAGCACACACACCAGCCCGCCGGTCATGTATTCGCAGCAGTGATCCCCGGCGCCTTCGATGACCGCAGTGGCGCCGGAGTTACGCACGCCAAAGCGCTCACCGGCGACCCCTGCGGCAAACAGCGTGCCGCCGGTGGCGCCATAAAGGCAGGTGTTGCCGACAATCGACGTCTTGTGACTTTCGAACTCGCTCACGCTCGGCGGCACGATCACGATGCGCCCGCCGTTCATGCCCTTGCCCACGTAGTCGTTGGCGTCGCCTTCAAGGTACAGGTTCAGGCCACGCGCATTCCACACGCCAAAGCTTTGTCCGGCCACGCCGGTAAAACGCGCGGTGATCGGCGCCTCCTCGAGGCCCTCTTCACCATAACGCTTGGCGATGGCGCCGGATGAAAGCGCGCCCACGCTGCGGTCGCAGTTGGTGATGTCGAAGCTGAACTCGCCACCGGAGCGGTTTTCGATGGCATCTTCAAGTGCGCCCAGCACTTCCTGGTTCTTGGCACCGGGGTCGTGGGGCACATTGCGGCTCACCGTACAGAACTGGGGGGCATCAGCCGGCACGAAGTCGTTTTTCAACAGCGGCGTCAGATCCAGCTTCTGCTGGGCGGCGGTGCGCCCTTCAACCACTTCCAGCAGATCCGTGCGTCCGATCAGGTCGGTGAGCTGTCGCACGCCAAGCAGCGCCATCAGCTCGCGCACTTCTTCGGCGATGAAGCGGAAGTAGTTCTTGACCATATCCACGGTGCCGCGGAAATGCTCCCCGCGCAGGTAATCATCCTGGGTGGCCACACCGGTGGCGCAGTTGTTGAGATGGCAAATACGCAGGTACTTGCAACCCAGCGCCACCATCGGTGCGGTGCCGAAGCCGAAGCTCTCCGCACCCAGAATCGCCGCCTTGATGACATCGAGCCCGGTTTTCAGGCCGCCATCGGTCTGCAGGCGAATCTTGTCGCGCAGCCCGTTGATACGCAATGCCTGATGCACCTCGGGCAAGCCAAGCTCCCAGGGCGAACCCGCATGCTTGATCGAGGTTAAAGGGCTTGCCGCCGTGCCGCCGTCGTAACCGGAAACGGTGATGAGATCCGCGTAGGCCTTGGCAACACCCGTGGCGATGGTGCCGATCCCGGGTTCGGAAACGAGCTTCACCGACACCTGGGCGTCCGGATTGACCTGCTTGAGATCGAAGATCAGCTGTGCCAGATCCTCGATCGAGTAGATATCGTGATGCGGCGGCGGCGAAATCAGCGTCACTCCGGGTACGGCGTAGCGCAGACGAGCGATCAGCGCATTCACCTTGCCGCCAGGCAGCTGGCCGCCTTCGCCGGGCTTGGCGCCCTGGGCCACCTTGATCTGGAGTACCTCGGCATTGACCAGATACGAGGGCGTTACGCCAAAGCGGCCCGAGGCGATCTGCTTGATCTTGGAGCTTCTGATGGTGCCGTAGCGGGCGTGGTCTTCGCCGCCTTCACCGGAGTTCGAGCGACCGCCGGCTTCGTTCATCGCCTGAGCCAGCGCTTCGTGGGCCTCCGGCGAAAGCGCGCCCAGCGACATGCCGGCGCTATCGAAACGCGGCAGCAGATTCTCGACGGACTCCACCTCGTCGAGGGCAATCGAGTCACCGGTGAGCTTGAGCTTCAAGAGATCGCGGATGGTGGCGACCGGGCGCTCGTTCACCAGCTGGGCGAACATCTTCCACTTGGCGTAGCTGCCCTCCTGCACTGCGGCCTGCAACGTCTTGACCACGTCCGGGTTGTAAGCGTGGTACTCATGGCCGTGCACGTACTTGAACTGCCCCCCCTGGGTGATGGTCTTACGCGGTGACCAGGCGTCTCTGGCCGCCAGGGTCTGCTGCATCTGCAGCTCGGCAAAACCCGCGCCCTGAATGCGCGAGGCCATGCCGACAAAGCAGGTCTCCATGATCTCATCGGCAAGCCCCACGGCTTCAAAGAGCATGGAACCGCGATAGGAGGCGAGCGTGGAGATTCCCATCTTGGAGAGGATCTTGAAAAGCCCCTTCTGCAGGCCCTTGCGGTAGTTTTCCCGGGCATCGGCAGGGTTGCCGGTCAGCTCGCCGACCCGATGCATGTCCGCCATGACCTGATAGGCAAGCCACGGATACACCGCCGTGGCGCCCACGCCAAAGAGCACCGCCATCTGGTGGGCGTCCCGAGCGTAGCCGGTTTCCACGATGATGTTGGCGTTGGGGCGCAGCGCCAGCCGCCCCAGGTGGCTATGGACCGCACCCACGGCAAGCGCGGCCTGGATCGGTACCTCACCCTTGGGAAGCTCGGCGTCAGAAAGCACCAGCAACACGCAACCTGCTTTCACCTGGGCTTCGGCCTTCTGGCAAAGCGCGGTCACGGCCTGCTTGAGGCTGGTCTCGTCCGGGTTGTAGCCAAGGGTCAACTGACAGCTGGCAAACGCCGGGTCGTCCTGACTGATGAGCGCAGTGAACTTGCGCGGTGACAGCACCGGCGTGGTCAGAATCAGCCGGTGCGCGTGTTCCGGGGTGGCCTTGAACACGTTGAGCTCCGCGCCACAGCAGGTTTCCAGCGACATCACGATCGCCTCACGCAGCGGGTCGATCGGTGGGTTGGTCACCTGGGCGAACTTCTGACGGAAGTAGTCGGTTAAAAGACGCGGGCGGCTCGAGAGTACCGCCATCGGCGTATCATCCCCCATGGAGCCCACCGCCTCCTGACCGCTTTCCGCCAGCGGGCGCAGCAACTGGTCGCGCTCTTCAAAGGTGACCTGGAACATCTTCTGCTGCACGTTGAGCGCATCGGTATCCATGCTCTGGAAACGGGCAAGCTCGGTGAGCGCCGACTCCAGGTAGCTTGCCTGCTCTTTCAGCCAGCGCTTGTAGGGGTAGGCGGACTTCAGCCGGTTGTCGATGTCCTGGGTGTGCAGCACTTCCCCTGTCTGGGTATCCACGGCGAGCATCTGACCCGGGCCTACCCGACCCTTGGCGACGACGTCTTCGGGCTTGTAGCCGTAGGTGCCGGTCTCGGATGCCAGCGTAATGTAGCCGTTCTTGGTCATCACCCAGCGCGCCGGACGCAGACCGTTACGGTCGAGCATGCACACGGCCTGGCGGCCATCGGTCATGACCACACCCGCCGGGCCATCCCAGGGCTCCATGTGCATGGAGTTGTATTCGTAGAAGGCGCGCAGCTCCGCGTCCATGGTTTCCACGTTCTGCCAGGCAGGCGGCACCATCATGCGCACGGCGCGGTGAAGTTCCATCCCCCCGGTGAGCAGTACTTCGAGCATGTTGTCCATGCTCGAGGAGTCAGAACCGGTGGTGTTGACGATTTCATCAAGCTGGGTGATATCGGGCAGACGCTCGCTTGCGAAGTTGGCCTTGCGCGAGTTGGCCCAGCCACGGTTGGCCTCGATGGTGTTGATCTCACCGTTGTGGGCCAGCATGCGAAACGGCTGGGCCAGCGGCCAGCGCGGCGCGGTATTGGTCGAAAAGCGCTGGTGAAACACGCAGATGGCGGTTTCCAGGCGTGGGTCGTTCAAATCCTTGTAAAATGCCGGCAAATCTTCCGGCATCACCAGCCCCTTGTAGGAGACCACCTCGGACGACAGCGAGCAAACGTAGAAGTCCTCATCGTCTTTCAGTGCTTGCTCGGCATAGCGTCTTGCCATGAACAGGTCGACGGCGAAATTGTCGCTGTCGCCGGGCTCGACGAAAATCTGCTCGATACGCGGCAGACAGTCCAGCGCCATGGGGCCGCAGACGCTGGAATCCGTCGGCACTTCGCGCCATCCAAGGCGCTTCAGGCCACGACTGTCGAGTTCGTGCTCCAGCCGCTCGCGGGCAGCTTGCGCGCGCTCATCATCGTTGGGCAGAAAGACCACGCCCACGGCAAAGCGCTCGCCAAGCTCGACGTCAAGTGCGCTCTTGGCGCTTTCGCGCATGAACTGGGTCGGCATTTTTAAAAGCAACCCACAGCCATCGCCGGTTTTACCGTCGGCGGCAATGCCGCCACGGTGCGTCATGCACGTCAGCGACTCGATAGCGGTTTTCAGAAGATCGTGACTGGCTTGCCCTTGCATATGGGCAATAAGCCCAAAGCCGCAGTTATCACGAAACTCGCCAGGCTGATGAAGACCTTTGTTCATGGGCGTGCCTCTAGTCAAGGTATTTTACTGACAGCGATCTTATGCTTTAATGGCAGGTTTTCTTTTTATCTGGTTTCTAGTTTCCCGCCTGAGACAAGTGCTCTTTTGCCTTCGCTGCCACAAGAAAATGGCCGCTCAGCATAGCCACTCGCCCCCTCCCTGCGCAATCGCCTGAAAGCCCCAATAACCTCAAAACTCTTGGCAAATCCTGCATTTGCAATTGGTTGTCGACAAAAAACATAGGCCGGTCAATCACTTACCTGGAAAAATCGAGTAGATCGAATAGCGCCATGTGGCACATAGACTTTAGTCTAATAAAACGGCGTCAAGCCATGCCGATGGTGCATACGGCATACCGATTATCACATATTCCTCCTGCCTGCGTGGCTCGAGAGCGGGCACTTGAACACGAGCATACGAAAATGCACCGAGAACCGGCGCCTGAAAAACAGATACCCGCCAGCAGGCGGGTATCGAAATCGACTCAGCAGGGATGAACGGGTCTACCGGTTCAAGTCACGCCGTGGATAGCCTTCCAGCAAGGTCTTCAGGATGTCCGGCGGGGTCTGATCGCTGAGCATGCCCTTGCCGATGGAGGTCAGCAGTATCAGACGAAGTCGCGTATCGATATTTTTCTTGTCCAGGCGCATTCGGCCGAGAAAATCCTCGGTGCTCATATCTCTGGGCGCCGCCAAGGGCAGCCCGGCACTTTCGATCACCGCCTCGACACGGTCAAGATCCGCCTTGCTGATCATGCCAAGCGTATGAGAGAGCGTGGCCGCCATGGCCATTCCCGCGCCCACCGCTTCGCCGTGCAGCCACTGGCCGTAACCTTGATGCGCCTCGATGGCGTGGCCGAAGGTATGACCCAGATTCAAGAGTGCGCGTACCCCTTGCTCGGTTTCATCGTCCGCGACGATATCGGCCTTGATCTGGCAGCTTTGGGCAATGGCCTCGCTGATCGCCTCGGGTTCCACCTTGCGAAGGTCGGCCATATGCTTCTCGAGCCAGCTCAAGAACGCTTCATCGCGTATCAGACCGTACTTGAGCACCTCGGCAAGCCCCGCTGACAGCTCGCGCTCGGGCAGCGATGCCAGCGTGTCGGTATCCACCACTACCGCTTTGGGCTGATGAAAGGCGCCGATCATGTTCTTGCCCAGCGGGTGGTTGACGCCGGTCTTGCCGCCCACCGAGGAGTCCACCTGGGAGAGCAGCGTGGTAGGCACCTGAATGAAGGCCACGCCACGCTGGTAGGCGGCGGCGGCGAAGCCGACCATATCGCCGATCACCCCGCCACCGAGGGCCACCAGTGTGCAGCGACGGTTGAAGCCGGCGTTCAACAGTGCATCCCAGATGCGCTCGACCTGCTCGATGCGTTTGTACTGCTCGCCGTCGGGCAGCACCAGCGTGTGAACGTCAAGCCCCTCGGGCAAGCTCCGGCACAGCGTATCCAGATAAAGCGGCGCCACGGTGTCATTGGTGACCACCATCACCTGGCTGCCTGCGATATAAGGCCGCAAGACATCGGGCTCATTGATCAAGCCGCTGCCGATATGAATGGGGTAGCTGCGCTCCCCCAGTTCCACGTTCAGGGTGCGCTTGGCACTTGCAGTCATGGCGATACCTTGGAATCGAGTGAGGCGGCATTTTCAAGCGGGTCGGCCAGTTGCCGGGCTCGGCGCAGGATATCGTTCACCACGGCCCGGGGGCTTCGCCGGTCGGTGCGCACGGTAATGTCGGATGTGGCACGGTAGAGCGGGTCGCGGGCGGCAAACATGTCGTTGAGCACCTGCTCACGATCAACGCACTGCAAGAGCGGGCGGTTTCGATCCCGGGCGGTACGCTTGAGCTGCTGCTCGACGGTGGTCTGCAGATAGATCACCGTGCCGCGCTCGCGCAGCGCCCGGCGGTTCTCTTCGCGCAACACTGCCCCGCCGCCGGTAGCCAGCACCACGCCGCGCAACCGGGTCAGCTCATTGATCATCTGGGCTTCGCGCAGGCGAAAACCGAGTTCACCCTCGACGTCGAAAATCCAGGGAATATCCGCACCGCAGCGATCCTGTATGACGTGGTCGCTGTCGTAAAAGGTGCGTGAAAGCTGGGCGGCCAGTAATCGGCCGATGGTACTCTTGCCGGCCCCCATGGGGCCAACTAAAAAAAGGTTGGGTAAATCCTGCATCAGCGAACCGCCAAACCATCATCAAGTAGTCGTGGAGTAATAAACACTAACAGCTCTACCTTCTCATTGCTCTCCTGGGTGTAGCGAAATAGCCGTCCCAGTACGGGGAGATCACCCAAAAGCGGCGTCTTGGCAATCTGGCTGAGCTGTTCGGTGGTTAAAATACCTCCTAATACCACGGTCTGGCCATTATCTACCAGTACCTGGGTTTCGATCTGATTGGTATCGATGGGCGGTTCGCCGCCGAATTCGCTCTCTCGGAAGCTGTCGTTCTTGATCACCAGATCCATGATGATGCGGTTATCCGGGGTAATCTGCGGGGTCACCTCCAGGGAAAGCTCGGCCTCCTTGAACTGGGTATCCGGGTTGCCCTGCACATCCACACTTTGAAACGCCCGCTCCTCGCCCTGGCGAATGGTGGCGGTACGCTGGTTGGCGGTGATGATACGCGGCTGGGAGATCGTCTGACTCTTGCCTTCGCTCTCGAGCGCTCTGAGTTCGAGATCCAGGAGCACGTCCCCGGAAAGATACCCGAAACTGAACCCAGAGCCGGCCACCGCCCCAGGCCCCAGGTCGACTGCAAGCCCGCCCTGGGCACGGTTGATGCCGCCCGGGTTGATATCGCGCCGGAGGTATTGACCGCTGCCATCGCCTGCCAGCTGAAAGCCACGGGTGCTCGATGCCCCCCAGTTGATCCCCAGCTCCCGGGAGGCGGTATCTCGGGCGATGACGATACGCGCCTCGATCTGTACCTGGCGCACGGCGACGTCCAGCCGGTCGAGCGTGGCCACGATGTCGCGAATCTGGTCAGCGGTGTCCTGCACCAAAAGCGTATTGGTGCGCTGGTCCACACTCACCCGCCCCCGGTCGGTCAACAGCCCAAAGCCTTCGCCGCCGCGCAGAAGCTGAGCGAAATCCTCCGCCCGGGCGTAACGCACTTCGATGAACTCGGTAACCAGCGGGGTGAGCGTCTGGCGCTGGTTACGCGACTCGATCTCCTGGCGCTCGATATCGGCAAGCTCGCCGGCCGGGGCAATGACGATCACGTTGCCCTGCTCACGACTGGAAAGTCCCTGGCTTTGCAGAATCAGCGCCAGCGCCTGATCCCAGGGCACGTCGTTCAGGTTCAGCGTTACCCGCCCGGTCACGCTGTCGCTTGCCACCAGATTCAGACCGGTAAACTCGGCAAGCGTGGCCAGCACCGAGCGCACCTCGATATCCTGAAAATTCAGGCTCAGTCGGTCGCCGGTAAATCGCTCTTCGGCGCGCTGGGCCAACGAGCCGCCGGGGTCGGTAACGGGCTCGACATCCACTGTCAGTACCCGCCCGCTCTGAGAGGAGAGCATGGCGTAGGGGCCTTGGGTCTGTAGCTCGAGCTGAACCCCCTGGGCCGTGGTGCGCGGAGTGATGCGATCGATGGGAGTGGCAAAGTCGGTGACATCCAGAATCTGGTCGAGCGAGTCAGGAAGCGTTACCCCGCCCAGGCGGGCAAGCACCACGCCGCCTCCCGCCTCCTCGACGTTCGCCGTCACCCCGCTTTGGGAAAAGGTGACCAGCAAACGCCCGGCGCCATTGGCGCCACGGCGAAAGTCGATATTCTCGATCTGCGGCCCGGCGGCGGGCTCGGACGCACGCGCAGCGATGCTGGCCGCAGGCGTGGCGACGCCCGGCGCTTGCACGCCCGCCCCATCGGGAGTCAGAAAGACGCTTAACCGATCGCTGGAGGCGATGGAGCGAAACGCGTGAGCGCCTTGCAGATCGACGATCAGCCGCGTGCGCCCGCCGCCTTCAATGGCCGTGACCCGCTCCACACCATCGCGGTTGACCGCCAGGCTTCGACTGGCCAGGCCGCTTTGGGTATTGGCCAGATCCAGCGCCAGGCGAGGCGGCGCCTCCAGGGCGTACCCGGTGAGCTCGGCAGGCGAGCCGTCGAAGGAGAGCACAAGCTCCACCTCTCCATGCGGGGCCTGGCGTACCTGAATATCGGTCAGAAGCGAGGCGCCGGCCACACCGGGTACGAAGGCCAGCAGCAAAAGCGCGATAGAGCGGACGGTGGTAACCATAAAATGGGATCCGGGTAAAAGTCTGTCTAGCGATAGTGTTAGGAGCGATACGTTCGGAAAGCGCGATGATGGCTACGAGCCAGGGTCTTGGCAGGCCCTCATCTGACGCTGCCTTGAAGCCATCAGGGCTGCAGCGAGAGCGCAGCCGGGCTCTCCTGCCAGCCCTCCCGCTCGTTGAAGATGCGTTCGAGCAGGCTTACTTCGTCGCGCGTGATTTGCGTGATCTCTCCGTAATTGCTTCCCATGTGATTGCCTTCGCGCACGCTCACGACACTGCCGTCGGGCGTGGCAATCAGCGCTACCCGCTGACCGCCCATCTGCAAGGTGCCCACCAGACGCAGCGACGGGAGCGGGAAGGCTTCCAGCGGTTCCAGAGCGCGCTGGGTGTCCGGGGCGAATGCGCTATTGCGCGTATCGATTGTATTACCCCCGGCCAGGCGCTCAGACGCCAAAAACGGGCTGCGCGAGTCGCTATATTGGTAGTTTAAAACTTCGGCGGCGGGAAAGGACTCGATGGCAAGCGACGCCTGACTGCTCGGCGCGCGCCGGATACCGGCCAGCGTGGCGTCGAGCTGATCGAGATTGGCGTCGCTACAGCCTGAAAGTGCTCCTACCAGGACTAGCGCGAGCAAGCGGCCCGGTTTCATGGCGTGCCCTCCGCGTCTGGAAGATCATCGATATAGCTATAAGTGCGGGCGACCAGAGAGAGCCTCAGCATATCGCCTTGTGCCTCGACCGGCGTAATGGTCAGGTCGTGCTGGGTAACGATACGGGCAAGCTGGCTGATATCGGCTGCAAAGCGGGCCAGCTGGTGGTACCCCCCGCGCACCTGAATATCCAGCGGGTGCTCGATATAGTGTTCGTTGCTCACGGTAGCGCGCAGACGAATCACCTCGATCGACAAACGGTTATCCACCGCGGCATCGCTGATGCTGTCCAGTAACGTCGGAATCTCGGCGCTGGTGGGCAGCATGGCGCGCATCCGGCTGATCTGCTCGCCCAGCGTGGTCAGCTGATTTTGCACATCGGGCAGCATGGCCACTTCCGAGGCCTTTACCCGATATTCGCTCAAAAGGCGCGCCTCCTCGCGCTGCTCCTCGGCGAGCTTGGCGCGCTTGTCGCTCACCTGCCACCATGCGAGTCCACCGAAGGCCAGGGCAAACACGAGGGCAACGCATACTGCCTTGAAAAATATGGGCCACTCGCCGGCCTCTTTAAGATCAAGAGCCTGTACGTCGACATCTTTCAGGCGCTGCCACTCCCGTCGCATCTGGAGTCGGGTCATCATTGGGCAATCTCCTCATCGCCTGCCGCATGCAGGGCCTGAGTTACCTCAAACCTGAAAAGCCGCCCTTGCTGATCCGGGGCGCTGGTCACTTCCGAAAGCACCGGCACCGCCAGGCCCGGCATGCGGGCGATCCGGCGAAGCTGCTCGGAGACCTGACGCTCATCGTTGGCCGTGGCAGTCACGCGAACCTGCCCGCCTTCACGGCTCAACTGCTCGTAGACCACCCCTTCGGTCAAGCTCGCTGCCAAGGCGTTGAAAAGCTCCACGGTATCGGTGCGCTCGCTTTGCAGCGTTCTGAACAGTTCAAGCTGCGTACTCAACTGAGTGGCGCTCTCCTGATAGCGCTCCACGTTACTGATTTCCCGCTCGAGTATCTCGATGTGGCGGGTAATGTAGGCATTGCGCATCTTCTGCTGGTCCAGCTCCTGCTGGTAGATGGCCGCCACACCCAGCGCCAACAGCCCCCCCGCCACCAGGGCGACGAGCAGCACGTGATAAAAACGACGTGTGCGCTTTTCCCGACGCGCATCGCGCCAGGGCAGCAGGTTGATGTTGATACTCATTGGCTCACCTTCATGGCAAGCCCGCCGGCGGTCAGCATGGCCGGCGCATCGCTGGTCAAACCTTCGATATTCAAGCGCTTGTTGACCTTCATGCGCTGGAAGGGGTTGGCCAGGGTCACTGCAAGGCCGATGTCCTTGGCAATACGTTCGGCAAGCCCGGGAATGACGCTTGAACCGCCGGCCAGCACAAGGTGCTCCACCCGCTGTTTACGCCCGGCGGTATAGTAAAGCTGAAGCGAGCGCTCTACCTGTTGCAACACGGTATCCAGAAACGGATTTAAAACACTCTCTTGATAGTCCTCGGGCAGGCCGCCCCGCTTTTTGGCAAAGCCCGCCTCCTCGTTACTCAGACCAAAGCGCTCGCGAATGGCATCGGTAAGCTGGCGCCCGCCAAATACCGTATCCCGGCTGTAGACGATGCGACCGCCCTGCAGCACGTGAAACGCATTCATGTTGGCACCCAGATCCACCAGCGCCACGCAGGTCGATGGGTCATCGCCCACGCTTAGCTGACGCTTGAGTTCGGCAAAGGAGCGCTCCACGGCAAAGGTTTCCACATCGACCGCGGCAGGCTCCAGGCCCGCCTGCACCAGCGTATCGGTCAACTGGCTGACATCACGCTGACGACACGCCACCAACACTACCTGTTGCTGACTTTCATCAAAGGCGGCCGGCCCCAGACATTGAAAATCAAAGGCCACTTCGTTGAACGGAAAGGGGATATGTCGATCGGACGATTCGATGATTCGTGCCTCGATCTCATCCTCGCAAAGCGAGACGGGAAAGCTCAGGGTCTTGGTGATGGCCGCACTGGCCGGCAAGGCGACCGCCGCCTTACGCGTGGAGGGGTTGGCGTGCTCGACGGCGTTTCTCAAGACCCGCGCCACGTCGTTGATATCACGAATGCGGCGTTCCACCACGGCCCCTTCTCTTAGCGGGCGCACGGCGTAACTTTCCACCTGATAGTTGTTATCTGTCTGTTTAAGCTCTAGAAGCTTAACGGTGGCCGAGGTGATATCCACCCCGATCAACCCTTTCTCGGGTTTTAATAAGCGCATGTGGTTACGTTTGCCTTTACCGTTAATCGTGCGTGTAGCGAGATTACATTATTTTCAGTGGTGTCACACGTTAAGGCAATCTAAGCATATCAACACTGGTGGCCGCCGCATTGGCTTCTTATAATGGCTGCCAATTGCGCAATGCGGCCGGCTGGACGCCGTACTTATCTTCTTCCCACGGGTGCCCTCTGTTCATGACGTTTTTCCGAACCCTTATCCTTTCACTGTTTTCGCTGGTGGCGGCCCTGGTGGGCGCGGCGGTGTTGGCAGTGGTAGGCGCTGCGATCTACTTCTCTCCGGGGCTTCCCGACGTTCGCCAGCTGCAGAATTTCGAACTCCATACCCCGCTTCGTATCTTTACCAACGACGGTCGACTGATCGGGGAGTTTGGCGAAGAACGCCGCATGGTAGTGGATTTCGATGAAATCCCCCAGGACATGATCAAAGCGCTGATCGCCGCCGAGGACTCGAGCTTTTTCGAGCACGCAGGCGTCGACCCGCGCGGGCTCGCCCGGGCAGCGGTCGAGCTTGCCCAAAGCGGTGGCTCCATTCAGTCCGGCGGCTCCACCATCACCATGCAGGTCGCGCGTAACTACATGCTGACGCTGGATCAGACCTTCACGCGTAAAATCCGTGAAATTCTGCTGGCGCTGCAGATGGAGCAGGTGCTCTCCAAAGAGCAGATCTTCGAGCTCTACGTGAACAAGATCTTTCTGGGCAACCGCGCCTACGGTATCGCCACGGCGGCAGAAACCTACTATGACCGGCCGCTTTCCGAGTTAACGCTTGCCGAAACCGCGATGATCGCCGGGCTGCCCAAGGCCCCATCGGCCTTCAACCCGCTGGCCAACTCCGAACGTTCGCTGATTCGGCGTAACTGGATTCTGTTTCGCATGCGCGAGCTTGGCTACATCGACAACGATGCTTACCAGGCCTCGGTTCAGGATCCGGTCACGGCGCGCCGCCATTACACGCAAACCGAGGTGGATGCCTCATATGTTTCCGAAATGGCGCGTCAGTACGCCGTCGAGCGCTTTGGCGACACCGCTTATACCGGCGGCTACCGGATCTACACCACCATCGACAGCGAGCTTCAACCCGCCGCCCGCAATGCGCTGGCCAATGGTTTGATTGCCTACGACCGGCGCCACGGCTGGCGCGGACCGGAGCAGCGCGACATTGCCGCCAGTCTGGTGGAAGCTCAGGAACAGACGACCACTCAGGGCCTGGAGGAGGAGCTGTCCGAATCGCCGGAAATTCGCCAGACCGCGCGCCAGGCGGCCGAGCGTAGCCAGACCGAGATCGAAGGGATCGAAGGCGACGTCTCCAACTGGCTGCAGGTACTCGAACGTACCCCCAACTACGGTCTTCTACAGCCCGCCATCGTCGTGCGCAGCAGCGGCCGGGAAATGCAGGTACTGACCCGGGACCGGGAGCTTCGCACGATTGCCTGGGACGGCCTTGAGTGGGCACGCGCCTACCAAAGCCCGCGCAGCCGGGGTGGTGAGCCGACCAGCGCCGACCAGATCGCCGTACGCGGGGATCTGATTCGCGTCGTGGCGGACACCGACGGCGCGCTCAGGCTTTCCCAGCGCCCGGATGTCGAAGGCTCGCTGGTGGCCCAGGACCCGCGTACCGGCGCGATTCTGGCGTTGCAGGGCGGGTTCGATTTCAATGCCAGCAAGTTCAATCGTGCCATTCAGGCCCAGCGCCAGTCGGGCTCGATCTTCAAGCCGTTCATCTATCTGGCGGCCCTCGATGATGGCGACATGACCGCCGCGAGCGTGGTCAACGACGCGCCTTTGGTCGTGGATGACGGCAGCAACTCGCTTTGGCGTCCGGTCAACTCCAGCCGCGACTTCCAGGGCCCGATGCGTCTGCGCCCGGCGCTTGCCCGTTCGCGCAACCTGGTGACCATTCGCGTGCTGCAGGCGATGGGGGTCAATCCGACCATCAATTATCTGGAAGGGTTCGGGTTTTCGATTGACCGTCTGCCCCGGGGACTTTCGCTGGCGCTGGGTAGCGCCAGCCTGACGCCCATGGAAATGACCAACGCCTACGCGGTCATCGCCAACGGCGGCTTCCAGGTCGCGCCCTGGTTCATCGAACGCGTCACGCGTAATGATGACAACGAGATTCTCGATGAGGCGACCCCGCAGATTGCCTGTGCCAGCTGCGCCGAGGGTCAGCAAAGCGTCGAGATCGACGGCAAGGAATACCCGGTGGCCCGGCGCGTAGCCGACCCGGCGGCGGTCTATATCCTGCGTGACATGCTGCGCGATGTCATCACCTCCGGCACCGGGCGCGCCGCGCTCAGCCTGAACCGCGACGATATCGTGGGCAAGACCGGCACCACCAACAACCAGCGCGATGCCTGGTTTGCCGGCTTCAACAGCGACCTGGTCACCACCGTCTGGGTGGGCAAGGACAGCAACGAAACCACCGCCGAATACGGCGCCAGCGCAGCACTGCCCATCTGGATCGATTTCATGGGTGAGGCGCTTGAAGGAACGCCGTCAGCCCTGCCGGAACGTCCTGCCACGGTCGTGACCGCCCGTGTCGACCCGGATAGCGGCCGCCGCCTTTACGATAACCAGCCCGGGGGCGTCGTCGAGCTCTTCCAGGAGGGGCGCCTGCCTTCCTATCAGGCTCGCACCATTAGCCGCGAGCTTGAAGAAGCCAGCGGCTCCCAGGGGTCGGGCGCGGCGGAGTCGATCTTCTAGACAGTCATGGCTAAAAGCTGCATCTCTTGAACGCAAAAGCCCGGAACACTGTTCCGGGCTTTTTTATGAATGACCTCCAGGCCGTGGTGAAGATTACGCCTGGGGCAGCGGCGTCTGTTCGCGTCGGCTGGCCAGGTAGTTGGCGCCAATGATGACCACCATGACCACCACACCGGCAAGTTCGGTCCAGAGGCTGGGATAAAAGACGCCGAAGATCGCCGCCCCGATGGCCAGGCGCGGTAGCCACGACATGCGCGTAAAGAGATAGCCCTCAAGCGAGGCGGCAAAGGCGCAGAGCGCGAAGATCGCGATGACCGCGTTCCAGATCACGACCGGTACCGGCCCGCCCACGATAATCTCCGGGTTGAAGACCATGAAAAGCGGAATCAGGTAAAGCCCCTTGGCGAATTTCCAGGCCTGAAAGCCGGTTTCCATCGGCTTGCTGCCCGCAATGGCCG
Organism: Vreelandella xerophytica; assembly: GCF_968048975.1. The sequence goes on from NZ_OZ309106.1 coordinate 2,911,510, forward strand.
CCCCGGCAAAACCGGCAAGCGCGATGGGTGGGGTCACGTTGGAGTCCTGGGAGTACCAGAACACCACCAGATGCGCGATCAGAAGCGGCACGCCAAACTCGGAGGTCAGCGCCGGGCCGACCAGCACGATCAACACGATGTAGCTGGCCGTCACGGGCAGCCCCATGCCCAGTACCAGACTTGCCAGCAGCACCATGACCAGTGCCAGCACCAGGTTGCCACCGGAGAAGGCGAGCATCATCGAGGAAAACTTGAGCCCCAGGCCCGTCAGTCCCACCACGCCGACGATGATGCCGGCCACGGCGCAGGCCATGGAGACCGCCACGGCGTTGCGCGCGCCAAGCTCGAGGCCCTCGACCAGTTTCACCAGCCCGGCCCAGATCACCCCTTTCGTACGCTCTGCCGTCACCGGCTGACCCTGACCGGGTGCCACGAAGAAGTACCAGAGCGCGTAGCGAATCACCGCCACGGCCACCATGGTCAATACCGCGTAATAGCCTACGCGCATGGGTGACAGGTTCATGACCAGAAGCCACACCAGCACCGCCAGCGGCAGCAGGAAGTGCCAGCCCTCCTTCATGACCTGGCGCATCTTGGGCAGCTCGCTTCGCGGCATGCCCTGCATGCCCTGCTTGAGCGCGATGATGTGCACGAACAGATACACCGTGGCGAAGTACATGATCGCCGGCAGGATGCTGATCTTGACGATCTCCAGGTACGGCGTATTGGTGTACTCGGCAATCAGAAAGGCACCGGCCCCCATCAGCGGCGGCATGATCTGCCCGCCGGTCGAGGCCGCGGCCTCGATGCCGCCGGCCTGCTTGGGCTTGTAGCCGAGCTTTTTCATCAGCGGAATGGTAAAGGCGCCGGTGGTGACCACGTTGGCAATCGCACTACCGGAAATAGAGCCCATCCCCGCCGAGGCGAGTACCGCTGCCTTGGCCGGGCCACCGCGCTGACGCCCGGTCGCCGAGTAAGCCATATCGATGAAGAACTTGCCAGCGCCGGTGCTTTCCAGAAAGGCCCCGAAGAGCACGAAGATGAAGATGTAGGTAGCCGCCACGCCCAGCGGCAGGCCAAAGATCCCCTCCTGACCGAGATAGAGCTGACCCGCCACCCGATCCAGGGTGTACCCCCGGTGGGACAGAATGCCCGGCAGCCACTCGCCTATCCAGGGAAGCTCGCCGCGAGGGCCGGCCAGGGCATAGATGATCGCGATCAGGCCGATGATGGTCATGCCCAGGCCTACCGCGCGGCGGCTGGCCTCCAGTACCGTGACCGTGGCAATGATGGCCACGGTGATATCGGTCTGGCTCCAGAACCCGGCCCGATTGATGATGTCATCCAGGAAAAGGACCAGATAGCCACCGGTGACCAACGCCCCGGCGAAAAACACCGCGTCGATCGCCCAGCCCAGCACACCGCGCTTGCGCGTAGGCCCAAAGACGGGAAACATCAGAAATGCCAACAGCATGATCAGCGCCAGATGGATGCTTCGCTGATAGAAAAGCCCCAGGGGCTGGATGCCCGCGGAGTAGAGTTGAAACAGGGAGAGGGCGACCGCGACAAGCGTGATCGCCCAGAGCACCAGCCGGGGCTGCGCCGCGTTGGCGCCGGGCATGATCACGGACGGTTGAGTGGGTTCGCTCATGGAGTCCTCAGAAGCGTTAGGGAGCTGGAAGTAACAAGACAGTCGTTTTAACAATCGTTTTAATAGTAAGAGCCGAAGGCTCAAGGGCTTACAAGCTCGATAGTGACGCGCTCACCCGCGGCGCGCGCGCTCAGGCTGACCAAGGCATGTTCACCGCCGGGCCAGACCACCCGGTGATTCACCAAAGGCGCCCCCACCCGCAGCACGTAGCGGTTATCGGTGACGGGTTCGTCGATGGCGTTGATCCAGTAGCCGCCTTCACCATCGGAGACCTGCTCTCCCCGTCCGGCAATATGACCCAGGCCTGCCGCAAAATCGGGCTGGTGGCTGCGCTCAAGATGCATCTGGCCGTGCCGGTTCTGGTAACAGTCCAGCACGGTGAAGTGGGCGACCGAGTGATTCCACGCCACGCACCAGCGGCTTTCATCGGGTGCCGGCTCATCGAGGAGCACTTCGCCTGCATCGCTTGTGACAGTCAAACGCGCCGACGCCTGTCCCCAGGCGTCGGCGCGCGGTAATGCCAACAGCGAAAGCGTTATCAGCGGTAGGAGAAACCACTGCATGATGAAACGCCTCTCGAGCGCTTACGGGCGAAGACGATCGGGAATATCGGCACCGGTCTCTTCGAAGTAGCGAATGGCGCCCGGGTGCAGCGGTACCGGCGTGGACTCCATGGTGAACTCCACGGTGGTGTCGTTGGCCGCCGGGTGCACGGCGATCAGCTCGTCGGTGTGCTCGAAGAGAAGCTGGGTCAACTGGTAAGCCAGTTCCTCGTCCATATCCGCGTTGACCACCAGCACGTTGGGGATACCGATGGTCTGCACTGCCTCGTCCATGCCGTCATAAAGCCCTGCCGCCAGCTCGTAAGGCGCGAACACCGCCTCTTCTTCCTGGGCGTTGGCAATCTCTTCGTCCGACAAACCGATCAAGCGAATGTCCCGCGTGGCCGCGAGGTTCATGATCGAGCTGGTGGGCGGACCGACGCTCCAGAAGCCAGCGTCGATGTCGCCATCACGAATGGCATCCGCGGTTTCGTTGAAGTTCAGCCGCTGAGCGGTAAAGTCATCGTAGCTGATGCCGTTGGATTCGAGCACGGCCCGGGCGTTGAGTTCGGTACCACTACCCGGCGCGCCGACGGATACCCGCTTGCCGGCCAGATCGCTGATGCTGTGAATGTCGGACTCGGCCAGCGTCACCAGTTGCACGGCGTTGGGGTAGATCGAAGCCAGCGCCCGGGTATTCTCGACCTGACGTCCTTCGAAATCACCGGTGCCGGTATAGGCCTGATAGACAGTATCGGCAAGGGCAGTGGCAAGGTCGGCATCGCCGCGCATGATAAGCCCCATGTTCTCGACCGAGGCGCCGGTTACTTCCGCGGTGGCCTGGGCCCCTTCGATGTGGTTGTTGATCATCTCGGCCAAGCCCCCGCCAATCGGGTAGTAAACGCCCCCTGTACCACCGGTTGCGATCGAGAGCTGCTGTGCACTGGCGGGTAGCGCCATGGCTAGCATGGTGGTGGCTACTGCATAGTTTAACGTTCGCATGAGCGTTGCCTCTGTCCTGATGGAGTCTTTATTGATGTTGAAAACCAAGGCGGTGCAAAACGGCTTCTTGAACATCAAGAAGCGTTTAAGTGACGTTAGCACGGTTTCGAGATCAGCATTAATGGGACGATAGTGTCATAGCCAAGACGAAAAAGGCACGCTTGAGCCACTATGCTTAAGTCTAATGAGCTGAAGCAACGCCGCGGGTCAAAATCCCTCTTGAAATAGCACCCATCATGCTAAATTTTTAAAATTAAAGGATAATGACCGCTATTTGTTAGTGACCTTTCGTCTGCTGCCGCCCTCAAGGAGATCCGATGGAGCCCACCCTGCCCCGGCCCAATCTTGCCATCAGCGCTTACCGTGACTTGAAGCGCGACATCATTCGCGGACGTTACCAGGCGGGTGAAAAACTGCTGATGAGCCTCTTGAAAGAGCATTACGGCTTGAGTACCGGCCCGTTGAGAGAGGCGCTTTCGCAACTGGTGGCCGACCGTCTGGTCGTCGCCATCAGCCAGCGGGGCTATCGTGTGGCGCCCATGTCGCTTGCCGAGCTCAACGATATCTATGACGCCCGTGCCCAGCTTGAAGGGCTCATTCTGGGCCTTGCCATCGAACGCGGAAGCGATGACTGGGAGGCCGATGTACTGGCCACCGCTCACCGGCTTGGCAAGGTCACCGATATCGATACGCCAGACGACCTGCTCGACAAATGGGACCAGCGCCACCAGGCATTTCATACCGCTATCGCCAGCGGCTGCAACTCGCCGCACCTTCTCCAGATGCGTGAATCGCTGTTCAACCAGGTAGAGCGCTATCGCCACCTCTGGCTGAAGGAAACGGTGATGTCCACCAAGGCGCTTGAACGCAAACACCAGGAGCACAGCGCTCTGGTGGAGGTCATTCTGGCCCGCCACGCCGAACGCGCGGCGAACATGATGCGCGAGCACCTGATGACGCCGGTGCCGATCATCACCGAAATCCTCAAGGCGCGGGGTATCGACTAAAGTCTGCGTTTTAAAAAAATGTAGATATTATAAAAAAACGGCGATACATTGAGGCTATTCGCTACGAGAAGGGCCCCTGCCTTCTCTGGCGGCACTGCCATTCCCGCCGTGGGCCCAGGTAACGGGCGCGGCGTCATCACCTTCAGGAGCTTTCGCCATGTCACGCTTTAACTGGGACGACCCGCTACTACTCGAACAGCAGCTTACCGACGAAGAACGCCAGATTCGCGACGCCGCCCATGACTACTGCCAGGAGAATCTCCAGCCCCGCGTACTGAGCGCCTTCCGCGAAGAGCGTTTTGACCGCGAGATCATGTCCGAGATGGGCGAGCTTGGCCTTCTGGGTGCCACCGTGGCCGAGGAGTACGGCGGCGCGGGTGTCAGCAATGTCGCCTATGGCTTGATCGCCCGGGAAGTGGAGCGGGTCGATTCCGGCTACCGTTCGGCGATGAGCGTGCAGTCCTCGCTGGTCATGTACCCCATCGAAGCTTACGGCTCTGAAGAGCAGAAAAAGAAATATCTGCCCAAGCTTGCCAGCGGCGAAATGGTCGGCTGCTTTGGCCTGACCGAGCCGGACCACGGCTCCGACCCGGGTTCGATGATCACCCGCGCCGAGAAAGTGGATGGCGGCTACCGCCTGACCGGGGCCAAGATGTGGATCACCAACAGCCCCATCGCCGATGTCGCCGTAGTCTGGGCGAAATCCTCCGCCCACGAAGACCAGATCAAGGGGTTCATTGTCGAACGCGGCACGGAAGGTTTCACGACGCCGAAAATCGAAGGCAAGGTCTCTCTTCGCGCCTCGATCACCGGTGAAATCGTGCTGGATGGCGCCTTCGTTCCCGAAGAGAACCTGCTGCCCAACGTCAGCGGTCTGAAAGGCCCGTTCGGCTGCTTGAACAAGGCGCGCTACGGCATTGCCTGGGGCGTGATGGGCACCGCGGAGTTCTGCTGGCACGCCGCGCGTCAGTACACCCTGGATCGCAAGCAGTTCAACCGCCCCCTGGCCGCCAACCAGCTGATTCAGAAAAAGCTCGCCGACATGCAGACCGAGATTGCGCTGGGCCTTCAGGCCGCGCTTCAGGTGGGCCGCTTGATGGATAGCGGTAACTGGACACCGGAGATGGTTTCACTGATCAAACGCAACAACTGCGGCAAGGCGCTGGACATCGCGCGGGTTTCCCGGGACATGCATGGCGGCAACGGTGTCTCCGACGAGTACGGCGTGATTCGCCACATGGTGAACCTGGAATCGGTGAACACCTATGAAGGCACCCACGACGTGCACGCACTGATTCTAGGTCGCGCCCAGACCGGCCTGCAGGCGTTCTATTAAGTCGTCACGGCCCGTCCATCCATCACGCGTCAACCGTCACCAGCCATGAGGAGCTTCCATGAGCGATACGCCAGCGCCGCTTGAAGGCATCAAGGTGCTCGATCTTTCCCGCGTACTCGCCGGCCCCTGGTGCGGGCAGATGCTGGCCGACATGGGCGCCGACGTGATCAAGATCGAGCGCCCTGTCGGTGGCGACGATACGCGCCACTGGGGCCCTCCCTGGCTCGGGGGAAGTTTCGAATCGGCCTATTATCTATGCGCCAACCGGGGCAAGCGCTCGGTGACAGTGGATATGGCCCGCCCTGAAGGTCAGGCGCTGATTCAAACCCTGGTGCGCGACACCGATGTGGTGATCGAGAACTTCAAGGTCGGTGGCCTCAAGAAGTACGGGCTCGACTTCGAAAGCCTGAAAGCGATCAACCCCGGGCTGATCTACTGCTCGATTACCGGGTTTGGCCAGCAGAGCCCCTACGCTCACCGCGCCGGCTACGATTTCATGATCCAGGCGATGGGGGGCTTGATGAGCCTGACCGGCCAGCCGGACGAGGTACCCGGCGGCGGGCCGGTCAAGGTCGGGGTAGCCATCACCGATATCTTCACCGGCCTTTACGCCACCAATGCGGTACTTGCGGCACTTTATCAGCGCCGCGATACGGGCGAAGGCTGCCATATCGATCTATCGCTCATGGACGTTCAGGTGGGCGTGCTGGCCAACCAGGCCACCAACTACCTCACCTCTCATCAGGTGCCCAGACGTCTGGGCAACGCACATCCCAATATCGTGCCCTACCAGGCATTCGCCACCACGGATGGACATATCATTGTGGCGGTAGGCAACGACGAGCAGTTCAGGCGTTTTTGCCAGGTCATCGAGCAGCCCACTCTTTGCGAGGACGAACGCTTTGCCACCAACCGTGCCCGGGTGGCCCATCGTGATGAGCTGGTACCGCTTTTGGAGGCGGCAATCGCGCTCTGGCCGATCGACTACTGGCTGGCTGAATTCGAAAAGGTCGGCGTGCCATGCGGGCCGATCAATACCCTTGACCGGGTATTCGAGGACGACCACGTCAAGGCGCGAGGGCTCAAGCAAACCCTGCCTCACCCCGAGGCGGGCAGTGTCGACCTGGTCGCCAACCCCATTCGCATCAACGGCCGGACGATGTCGGCCAGCACCGCCCCGCCGCTTCTGGGTCAGCATACCCAAAGCGTGCTCGACGAGATCGGCATTACCCCCGAGCAACGCGAGACGCTTTGCAAGGCCGGTATCATCTAGCCCGCCGCATTCGAAAGACACCTCCCCCTTACGCCCATCCCTGGGCGTTTTTTTGTGCATGAACGGCTCGATTCAGAACTATTTATCACAACATTTATTAAAGGGTGTGAGAACCATAACGTCCGGCATATACGTACCAGGTCTCTGCTACTAGACTGCGATCAGCTAGTTCAAAAACACTAGCAACAAAACGCGCTTGTAGACGCGTCAAAAAAACGAAGAATCAAGGGCTTAAAGAGAGAGTTTCATGAGTAACTGCGCTCGGGTGGAAGGACGTTGTAATCGTTGCGATGGGGAACTCCCCTTCGAGTTCACCATGGCGTTTCAACCCATTGTGGATATATCCAAGGCACAGGTCGTCGCCTTTGAAGCACTGGTACGGGGGGTCAACGGCGAGTCGGCGTGGGGCATCATTTCTCAGGTCACCGATGATCTGCTCTACCGTTTTGATCAGGCCTGTCGCGTGAAGGCCATTGAAATGGCAAGCGAACTGGGTATGAAAACCGATCTCTCCATCAATTTTCTGCCTAATGCAGTATACGAACCCTATGCCTGCATTCAGGCCACGCTTGAAGTCTCCCAACGCGTGGGCTGGCCGGCTGAACGTCTGGTGTTCGAAATTACCGAGACCGAGCGTGTCAGCGACCGCCAGCACCTGGCCAATATTATCGACGCCTATAAAAACATGGGGTTCAAGACCGCAATCGATGATTTCGGTAACGGCTACGCCAATCTGGATCTATTGACCGACCTGGCCCCGGACAGACTTAAAATCGATCGTGAAATCGTGATGAACTGCGACCAGGACCCCCGTCGTCAGGCGCTGCTCAAGGCCGTCATCACTCTGGGACGCGAACTTGATATCACCTTGATTGCCGAGGGCATCGAGACACATGCTGAAGCGTTATGGCTTGCGCGCGCAGGTATCACGCGTCAACAAGGCTTCTTTTATGCCAAACCCGCCATCAATTCTTTGGGTGAGGACCTTACGCCACGACTCGTGGCCCTGCGAGAGGCGTCTCTCGCACTCTCAAACCTGGAGCAGTGAATGATTGAGGTCTCGGCCGATCATCTGCAGGAAATGATTAAACGTTCCAAGCGAAATGCCTGGAGCGTTCTGAATACCGCACCGGTCGGTATCTGTATTACCGGTCCAGAAGGCCACTTCGAGCTGGTCAACCCGGCTTACTGTGATTTTTACGGCTATACCCAGGAAGAGTTGATCGGCCAGCACTTTACCGCCATGGTGCCGCTTGCCTATCGAGAAAAGGCAAGCGCCATGCACGATGAGTTTCTGCAAGGCGCTGAGCCGACGGAGCTGCGCCAGGAGTGGGAAGTATGCTGCAAGAACGGTGAGTTACGCACCATCATTGCCGAGGCCGCCCGCGTGGAAGGTGACGATGGCAAAGCCCGCAAGGTCACTTTCATCATCGATATCACCGAGCGCAAGCGACTTGAAGAGCGTCTGCGAGAGGCCAATGAGCGCCTGGATCACCTTGCCAGCCACGATAGCCTCACCGGGCTCTTGAATCGCCGGGCCGGGCTCCAATACCTGGATGAGGAACTCAAGCGCTGCCGGCGATACGGCGGCGAACTCAGTATCGTCATGTTCGATCTGGATAACTTCAAGACGGTCAACGACACCTACGGGCACGCCACGGGGGATGCGGTGCTGACCGAGGTGACCCGCGCCGTGGCATCGGCGCTTCGCGATACCGACATGCAGGTACGCCTGGGAGGGGAAGAGTTCTTGATCATCATGCCCGAAACCAGCGATGCGGAGGCAAAGACGGCGGCCGAACGCCTTCGCACGCTGGTGGAAAGCCAGCCCTTTACCGAACACCAGCTCAGCGTGACCCTTTCGGCCGGCGTGGCCAGCACCCCGATTTCCTCTGGAGAGGAGCTTCTCGAGCGCGGCGACCAGGCCATGTACCAGGCCAAGGAGCGAGGACGTAATCGGGTCACCGTGGCCTAGCAGGCTGTCCCGGCAAGATGGACAGGCAAGATGTAAATAACGGCGCAGGCGTACTATGCTAACCCCACAACCGTGCTAACCCCACACCCGTGATTTACGCCCAACGCTTGAGGAGCCAAGCCATGACCAATGCCGAGCTGAACGCGCTAAAACAGAAATATGTAGCAGCCGGCGCGGCAAGCCCCGCCACTGCCTTTGCCGCCCGGGCCGAGAATGCCGAGATCTGGGATGCCGACGGCAACCGGTTCATCGATTTTGCCGGCGGTATCGGTGTGCTCAACATTGGCCACCGCCATCCCAAAGTGGTCGCCGCGGTAAAAGACCAGCTTGATAAGGTCATGCACACCTGCCAGACCGTCATGCCCTACGAAGGCTACGTGAAAGTGGCTGAAAAACTCAGCCAGGTCGTGCCGGTGCGCGGCAGCGCCAAGGTGATGCTGGCCAACTCCGGCGCCGAAGCGCTGGAAAACGCCGTCAAGATCGCCCGCGCGGCCACTGGCCGCTCCAACGTGATCTGCTTCGACGGCGGCTATCACGGCCGCACCTTCTACACCATGGCCATGAACGGCAAGGTCGCCCCCTACCAGACCGATTTCGGCCCGATGCCCGGCACCGTGTTTCGCGCGCCCTACCCGGTGCCCTATCACGGCGTCAGCGAAGACGAAGCGATTCGCGGTCTGATGATGGCCTTGAAATCCGACGCCGGCCCGACGAACACCGCCGCCATCGTGCTCGAACCCGTACTCGGCGAAGGCGGCTTCTACCCGGCCCCGACCTCGTTTCTGGAAAGAATTCGCGCCATCTGCGATGAGCTGGGCATTCTGATGATCGTCGATGAAGTGCAGTCGGGCTTTGGGCGCACCGGCAAGATGTTTGCCATCGAGCACAGCGGCGTCGAGCCGGACATCATGACCATGGCCAAAAGCATGGCCGACGGCATGCCGATCTCGGCCATCGTCGGCACCGACAAGATCATGGACGCCTCGGGCCCCAACTCCCTGGGCGGCACCTACACCGGCAGCCCCACCGCCTGCGCCGCAGCCCTGGCGGTACTCGAGGTATTCGAAGAAGAGAACATTCTCGAGAAAAGCCAGGCGCTGGGCGACAAGCTCGCCGCACGCTTTGGCCAGTGGCAGGCGAAGTTCGACTGCATCGACAATGCCCGCAACATGGGAGCCATGGCTGCCTTCGAGCTGGTCTCCGATAAAGACGAGCGCACGCCGAACGCCGAACTTGCCGGTGCGCTGTGCAAAAAAGCCCGGGAAGAGGGGTTGATCCTGCTCTCCTGCGGCATGTACGGCAACACTATCCGCTTTCTGATGCCGGTCACCATCGAAGACAACGTGCTGAACGAAGGGCTGGATATCATCGAATCCTGCCTGGAGTCACTGATCTAATCCGGCCTGGCACGACCGGAACGCAAAACGCCGCCCCATGGGGCGGCGTTTTTGCAGGTAAACCTCAATCACGCGGTCGACGATCCCCTTCGAGAAAGTTCGCCGTGAACACGGCTTTTCCATGGGTTTCGAAGGACCATTTCATGATATCGCTCAGCGAGGCCATCACGGCGTCGAACTCGCCGAACACCTGGGTGCTCATGCGGTTGGGATGCACCTCCAGGCCAGTGTCCTGCAGGCGTTTGACCACCTCTTTCACCACCGGCTTGAAATCGTCGGCCAATGGGTAGTAGCTCAGCTGTACGGAAAGATACATGGGCGCTCTCCTTGTTCGGACTTTAAAACGGCACGGTCAGAACGTTTCAAACCGCTGCCAGGCGGCGAGTATGGCCGCGCGGGTCTCGTCGGGGTGCTCCATGGGGAACATGTGCCCGCCCGGCACGCGACTCACCGTCATGCCTTGACGCTCCAGTCGGCGAATGCGCCCGGCGGTCAGCAGATCCGAGCGCTCACCTGCGACAATTTCGACCGGTACCTGAAGTTTTTTCAGCCGCCTCGAGAGATGATCCGGCAGATTACGAAATATCTCCACCTCGATGCGCGGCTCGAAGACCAACTCGGCCTGGCCGTCGTCGAGTAGCCGGGTACCTGTTTCAACATAGTCGTTAAGTGCCTCGACGGTAAAGCGTCGAAAGAGCCCGCGGCGCTTGAGCGAGGTGGTCATTGCCTCGCGGCTGGGCCACACGCTGCGCCGCCCCCGGGTTTTACCTGCCGGGGTAATACGATCCACAAAGCCAAAGCGCTTGGCCGCCTTCATCGCCCAGGCGTCCACGCCCAGCATCAAAGGCGGGTCAAGCATGACGACCCCGTGAAAACGCTCCGGTGCGCGCAGCGCGGCCATGGCCATCAACGTGCCGCCCAACGAGTGCCCCACCCCCAGCACCTTCGTCTGGCGAGGCAGGTAGTGTAAAAGCTCCTCCACCAGATTGGCCCAGTTGCGGTTCACGGGATACTGCGGATGATGCCCCACCCGGTCGATCGGCTGGAGATCGAAGCGCTCGCTGAGCGGCTCGAGCAGGCTTCGATAGCTGGAGCCGGGAAAACCGTTGGCATGGGCAAAAACGAGCGAAGGGCGGGAAAGCGTCATAAAGGGGCTCTGTTATCTGTTATTGGCAGCAGGTCATTGTCCGGGCGCGGAGCAGCCCTTAGGCCGCTATCGATCATACAGCTGTTTTAATCACTGTCGGATGCGTCGTCAATGGTAAACGTTGCCCAGGTCTAAAATAGCGAAAGCTGGGTATCCGGCGCGCCATCGGCCAGCCGATACCCGACCCCCAGCAGGCGAACAGGACGTTCCCCGCGGGCCCAACCCACGTTCAGCAGCGTCTCGAACTGCGCCATGTTCGGCGCCGGGTCGGCGTGCTCGACGGTGGTCTGGGTAAAATCATTGAATTTCACCTTCACCATCAGCCCTTTCACCGCCAGGGGCGGGTCCAGGCGCGCATAGCGGCGCTCCAGGTCGTTTAAAAGCTCAGGCAGTTCCCGCCGACACGCCTGCAGGGTGGGCAGATCCTGAGAGTAGGTCTGCTCGGTACTGATCGATTTTCGCTCGCGATGGGTTTTCACCGGCCGCTCGTCATGGCCACGGCTTAGCTCGTGCAGGCGCTTGCCAAAGCGCCCGAAATGCTCGATCAACTCGGTCAAGGGCCGCACGCGTAGATCCGCGCAGGTGTGAATATCCAGGCCCGCCATCTTTTCGGCGGTGCGCGGCCCCACGCCGTGAATCTTCTTGACCGGCAGCGCCGTCACGAAACGCTCGACATCGTCCGGGGCGATCACGCAGAGCCCGTCGGGCTTGTTCCAGTCGCTGGCAATCTTGGCGAGAAACTTGTTGGGGGCCACGCCTGCCGAGACGGTGATTCCCACTTCCCGACGCACCTTGTCGCGAATGGCCTTGGCCATGAGCGTGGCGCTCCCCTTGAACTGCGTGACCTCGGAGACATCCAGAAACGCCTCATCCAGCGAGAGCGGCTCGATCAGGTCGGTCAGCTCGCGGTAGATGGCAAACACCTGGCGGGCGACCTCCTTGTACTTGGCCATGTCGCCACGAATGATCTTGAGATGAGGGCAACGCTTGAGCGCCTGCCCCATGGGCATGGCAGAGTGAATACCATATTCGCGCGCGGGGTAATTACAGGTCGCGACCACCCCGCGCTGCTCGACACTCCCGCCAATGGCGATGGGAATATCCTGGAGCGCGGGGTTGTCGCGCATTTCTACCGCCGCATAAAAGCAGTCACAGTCGCAGTGGATGATTTTGCGCACCGGCTACCCGCCCACCTGTAAAAAACCACAGTTTATCACACCCTATGACCGCTCAGGTGCCGCAGAATGTCCTCAACACCTGTTCGCTGCTGGTCGCCGGAGCTGCCAGGCGGCGCGCCTCGGCCGAGTCGTCATACGGATGTGTCACGACCTCAAGCAGGGTGTTGAACGGGCCGTAGTCGCCGTCATAGGCCGCCATGATCGCTTCCTGCACGCGGTGATTGCGCGGAATGATGATCGGGTTCGCGCGGCGCATGGCCTCAAGGCGCTGGCTATCCTTGTCGGTGGCCAGCGCGGCCTGCCAGTCTTCAAGCCAGGTGCCCAGCTTCTCGGGCTGGCTGGTCAGGGCAAGCAGCGCGTCACGCCTTGCGGCTTCCGGCGAGGCGGCGTACTGGGTCAGCGCATCGAAGGTGGCGGTCATGTCCATCCGGCCCTGGTGCATCTGGGTTTCCAGCCCTTCCATCAAGGTCTGGCCTTGCTCGCTTTGCGCTTCGAGCCCCAGCTTGTCGGCGTGCAGCCAGCGCTGTTCGGTGGTAAATACCTTGCTGAAGTGCCGGATCGCCTCCGTTGCCTGCGTGACGGCATCCTCGCCTTCGGCCTTCATCAATGGCAGCAGCGTTTCGGCAAAGCGGGCCAGGTTCCACTGGGCGATGGCCGGCTGGTTCTCGAACGCGTAACGCCCGCCCTGATCGATGGAGCTGAACACCTTGCGCGGGTCGAACTGCTCCATGAAGGCGCAGGGGCCGTAGTCGATGGTTTCCCCGGCCACGCTGGTGTTGTCGGTATTCATCACGCCGTGAATGAAGCCCAGGCTCATCCAGCGCGCAATCAACACCGCCTGGCGGGCCACCACGGCTTCAAGCAGGGCCAGGTAGGGGTCTTCCGCTTGAGCCGCCTCCGGGTAGTGGCGCTGAATCACGTAATCCGCCAGGGCTTTCTGGGTCTGTTCGTCGCGACCGGCGGCGGCAAACTGAAAGGTGCCCACGCGCACGTGACTGCTGGCCACCCGGGTGAATACCGCACCGGGTTCCGGCAACTGGCGGCGCACCTGCTCGCCGCTGGCCACCGCCGCCAGCGCCCGGGTGGTGGGTACGCCAACTGCGGCCATGAACTCGCTGACCAGATACTCGCGCAGTACCGGCCCCAGCGGCGAGCGGCCATCGCCCCCGCGGGAAAACGGCGTACGCCCGCTACCCTTGAGCTGAATATCCCGACGCTGGCCTTGAGAATCCATTACTTCGCCCAGCAGCAGCGCCCGGCCGTCGCCCAATTGCGGCACGAAATTGCCGAACTGGTGGCCTGCGTAGCCAAGGGCAACCGGCTCGGCGCCTGGCGGCAGCGTATTGCCGCTGAACCACTGGGCCAGCGTCTCGTCATTCGGTACGTCCGAAGCGCCCAGCGTGCCCGCCAGCGCCCGATTGAAGGCAATCAAGGTGGGCGTTTCGACCGGGGTTGGCGGGCAGTCGGCCCACAGTGGCGCGGGCAGTGTCTTGTAGCCGTGTTCGAAGGTCAGCATGGTGGTCTCCCTCTTTCATTCGATGTGGTCTACCAATACCCTAGCAGTTCACTCAAGTATGCGGCGAGATAATGTCATCACTGCCTGAACGATCCTTGAACGAACGGTCCTTGCTGCCTCTTTCCCGCGACTTCTACCGGCGCGACACCCTGGCCGTTGCCAACGACCTGCTGGGCTGCTGGCTGGTACGTGAAACAGACGGTGCCTTGATGGCGGCCCGCATCGTGGAAACCGAGGCCTACTGCGGCGCTCACGACTCCGCCTGCCACGCCCACAGCGGGCTGACGCCGCGCACGGCGGCGATGTTCGGCGAGCCCGGCCACGCCTATGTGTATCTGGTGTATGGCATGCACTGGCTGCTCAATATCGTGACCGAGCCGGAAGGTTCGCCCTGCGCGGTGCTGGTGCGCGCCGTGGAGCCGGTGCTCAACGAGCAGGCAATGCGCGAGCGGCGCAGCATGGCGGGAAGACAGCTGTGCAACGGCCCGGGCAAGCTGACCCGGGCCCTTGGCGTGGACAAGGCGCTGTACGGCCACGACATGACCCGCGCGGAGAAGCTTTGGGTAAGTGAGGAGCGCCATCATCTGCCGATTGCCAGCGGCCCTCGGGTGGGCATCGACTACGCCGAACCCGACGACCGCGACGCGCCCTGGCGGTTCTGGCTGGCGGACAACCCCTGGGTATCCAAGGCACGCTGAGAAGACGCCAGACGTTCGACGGCATACGTTAAAACGGGGGTCAGTGGCGCCCGCCACTGGTGAGTGAGCAGCGCATCCGCCCGGGTGACGCCCAGCGAAAGCGAAGCGATCGGCAGCCCCATGGCGTGGGCTTCACGACAGAAACGGTAGCCTGAAAACACCATCAATGAGGTGCCTACCGCCAGCACCGCCTGAGCATTCTTGAGCCCCGCCTCCGCCGCCAGCCGCCGTTCTACCGGCACCACATCACCGTAATAGACCACGTCGGGCTTGAGAATGCCGTGGCAGCGCGGGCAGTCGAAGACCCGAAACGTGCTGAAATCCGTTTCCAGATCGGCATCGCCATCCGGGGCTTGAAGAGCCTCCAGCGCGGCGAAGGTGGGGTTCATGCGCGCCATTTCACTGTGCATGGCATGGCGCATCATCTGATAGCCACAGCGCATGCACTTGACCAGATCCGCGCGGCCGTGCAGGTCGATCACCCGGCGTGAGCCGGCGCGCTGGTGCAGCCGGTCCACGTTCTGGGTGACCAGCCGGTCGATATAGCCCATGGCCTCCAGCGCGGCCAGCGCCTGGTGCGCGCCGCTGGGCTGCGCTTCGCCCAGCGCCTTGAAACCGATCAAGGCCCGCGCCCAGTAGCGCTGGCGCACGGCGCTGGATGCCATGAAATCCCCGTGCTGCACCGGCGGCGACCGTTTCCACTGACCCGCTTCATCGCGATAGTCGGGAATGCCGCTGTCGGTACTCACGCCCGCACCGGTAATCATCCAGAGCTTGGGGTGCTGTTCGATAAAGCGAGCCAGCTCAATCCCCGCCTGCGCCACCCTTTCTTGCATTTCCACGGCCTGCGTCAATTGTTCACCCTAGGCAAGTTTCCCCTATCTCGACGATACTGTAGGACATTCCAGGCACATGCAACGTACTTGACCGGTGCCGACGACGCATTCAAGGAGCGCCTCATGCAAAAGGATCACGATATCATCATTGTTGGCGGGGGCATGGTGGGGGCAGCCCTCGCCGCCCGGCTGGGCCAGGCGGGCAAGCGCGTCGCCCTCATCGAGCGCGGCGGCGCCCCCAAGGCGCCGGAAGGCGATTTCGACTTGCGGATCTCGTCGCTGAACGCGCGCTCGCTTGCGTTTATCGAGGCAAGTCATACGGTGCTCCCCCATGATCGCACCTGCGCATTTCGCCATATCGAGGTCTGGAACCAGGAAGGCTCGGGGCACAGCCTGTTCTCCGCCAAGGACAGCGATCTCGAACAGTTCGGTATTTTCATCGAGAACATCGCGCTTCAGCACGCCCTGTGGCAGCGTCTGAAAACCATGCCCTGCGTGACGCTCTACACCGACACCACGGTGGTGTCGACGCTTGCCGGCCACCAAACACGTATGGTGGAACTTGCCAGCGGCCAGACCCTGAGCGCCGAGCTGGTGGTAGGGGCCGACGGCGCCCGCTCGCAGCTTCGCGAACTGGCCGGTATTGGTGTATTGACCCATGACTACCACCAGCGGGCGATGATCATCAACGTGGAAACCGCCCTGCCCCAGCAGGATGTCAGCTGGCAGTGCTTCACGCCCAACGGGCCGCTGGCCATGCTGCCCTTGCCCGGCCAACGCGCGTCGCTTGTGTGGTACGACAAGGAGACCGCGACCCAGGCCCGCGAAACCCTGGATGATGACGCCTTGAAGCGGGCCATCGAAACCGCCTTCCCCAAGCGCCTGGGCGGCATTACCCACATCAACGCCCGCGCCAGCTTCCCCATCAAACGCCAGCACGCCCGGCGTTACACCGCCAACCGACTGGCCCTGATCGGCGATGCGGCCCACGTGGTACACCCGCTGGCAGGCCAGGGTCTGAACATCGGCCTGCACGACGCCGACACACTCGCCGAGCTGATTCTGAATCATGGAGATGCGGGAGACAGCGCTTCGCTACAACGCTTCGAGTGGCAGCGTCGCCTGGCCAACCAGGCCATGATCGCCGCTACCGACAGCTTTCATCATCTGTTCACCGGCGCCAGACCGCTACGCCAGCTGGGCGATTTCAGCCTGCACCTGGCCGAGCGCTTCCCGTTTGCCAAGCGCATGATGATGATGCAGGCCAATGGGCTGAATCCGTTCAAGTGGCGGTAACCAGAAAACGTTAAAGCGAATCAACAAGCTCAACGGCGATGCCAACCGTCTAGTTTACGCCGTTGGTGCAGGTGCGCTTACCATCATCTCTTGCCGCTATCACTACTGACCCTTCACCACTTCGGAGACGTCGCCCCTCTTGTCCAGGCTGAACTCGGCGAAATCCCTCGCCAGGTAAAGCGCACCGGCGTAAACGCCCCTCGCCTCCTGACGGATCTCTTCGACCGAGGAGATCGCGTCCGCGTGGAGCTGATAACGCGGACTGAAGTGAGTCAGCACCAGATTCGGCAAGCCGGCCGCCTCGGCAAATTCGGCGACCTGTCTTGCATAGCTATGCCCTACCTCGCCCGCCTTCTGGGCCAGCTCTTGGGTGTAAGTGGCTTCGTGTACCAGTACCTGGGCGTCCGCGCACGCCTCACGCAGTAGCTCCGGCCGGTCGTTGTCACCGGCAACCACCACCTTGCGCGGCGCGTTTCTGACGATCAAGTAGTCATGGCTTTTCAGGGTTTCGCCCGCAAGCTCGATGTCGTGCCCGTGCTTCAACTGCCCCCACAAAGGCCCTCGTGGCACGCCTTTTTGCGTCAGCTTCTCGACGTTCAGTTCGGCGTCCACCTTGCGCTCGATAAAGCCGTAGGCATAAGAGGGAACTCCGTGCGAAAGGCATGAAGTGGTCACGGCGATACGCTCGAAGGTCACGTACGGCAGCGTATCGGCATCGATAAATATCACCTCGAACGGCAAGCCAAGCTGGGTGGCCTCGAACGTTGCCGCCAGCCACGCCTGGATGCCCGCCGGGGCGACGAGGGTCAGCGGCGCCGTTCGCCCGTTCATCGCCGCGCTCGCCAAAAGCCCCGGTAGCCCGTAGCAGTGGTCGCCGTGCACATGAGTAATCAGAATGGCTTTCAAGGCGTTGAGCGAGAGCTTCGTTTGCAGCACCTGATGCTGGGTGCCCTCGCCGCAATCGACCAGGTACCAGCCCTTGCCCTTGTCTTCGCGAAGCGCAATGCCGGTGACGTTGCGCGCCCTGGTAGGCACGCCAGCGGAGGTACCGAGAAAGAGTAGGTTCATGATGCATCCCTGCGGTTATTTGCATCGCCTTGAGGCTTTGTCAGTAACGACCCCACCTCAAACGCTAGATTCGTTCACACGTTAAATCACTCACACTGCGCAAGCAGCGGCTATCCTGAAAAAAGGTCGCGACCGCGGCTGACAATAACCACAACAACTCATACAAGGAAGCCCCATGCGACGCCTACCACCTTACGTTTCCATGATAGCGAGCCTTGGCCTTATGATCGCCTCTCCTCTCTGGGCCTGGGATGGCCTTGTCGAGAAACAGACGTTCGAACTCGAGAACTTCACCACGCAAAATGGCGAGACCATTCCGGAAGTCAAGGTCGGCTGGGAAGCCTACGGCGAACTCAACGAAGCCCGCGACAACGCCATTTTGATCACCCACTTCTTTTCCGGCACCAGCCACGCGGCGGGCCGCTACGAGGCCAACGGCCCGATGACCGGCTACTGGGACGCGATCATCGGGCCGGGCAAGCCGCTGGATACCGATAGATTCTATATCATCTCGTCCGATACGCTGGTGAACCTGAATGCGTTCGACCCCAATGTGATCACCACCGGCCCCGCCACCATCAACCCCGAGACCAACACCCCCTGGGGCATGGACTTCCCGGTCGTGACCATCCGCGATTTCGTCGAAGTGCAGCGCGCGCTGCTGGAAAGCCAGGGCATCGAATCGCTTTACGCGGTCATGGGGCCCTCCATGGGGGCGCTTCAAGCCATCGAGTGGGCCAGCGCCTACCCTGACCGAGTCGAACGGCTGGTGTCGGTAATTGGCAGCGGCGCCGCCGACCCTTGGCTTGTGGCCACGCTCAGTTCCTGGGCCGCGCCGATTCGCCTGGACGCCAACTGGAACGAAGGCGACTACTACGACGGCGAGCCACCCACCGACGGGCTGAAAGAAGCACTGAAGCTTGTCACACTCAACGCCAACCACCCGCGCTGGGTGAACAGAACCTTCAACCGCGACTGGGCCGAGAGCGACCGCGACCCGGCTCAGGACATCAACGCCCGCTACGCCATCGAGCAGACTCTCGATGAACTGGCCGAGGCCCGCGCCGACACCGCCGATGCCAACCACCTGCTCTACCTGGTGCGCGCCAACCAGACCTTCGTGGCGGGCCACGGCGACTCCTTCGTCGAGGGGCTTCGAGCGATAGCCGCACCCACGTTGATGCTTTACAGCGAACGCGACCAGGTCTTTGCGCCGGAAGGCGTGCGCCGCACCGCACAATTGATCAGAGGCCAGGGCAATGAGGTCGTGCTGGAAACCCTGAAAGGCAACCGCGGACATCTGGACGGCGTGCTCTCCATCGATCAGGCCAGCGACGTGCTTCGCGAGTTCTTGAAGTAGTCTTTTATCTGCCCTGACCCCATCACACCCCGCCCCTGCGCGGGGTTTTTATTGCCGTCAATCAAGCCAACGACAATTCATTACACTTTCGTCGAATCAGCGCGAGCGTCATCGACAATTCACTGTCTACACTGGGGGCACAATTCACTCTACGTACAGGACTATTTGCCATGGAAGCCACCAACGAGAAAGTCTTCATCAGCCCGGCCCGCTACGTTCAGGGTGAAGGTGTGACGGCTCGCGCCGGTCACTACGTGTCAGCGCTGGGCAAAAAGGCCCTGTTGATCGCCGACGACGTGGTCTGGGAGATTGCCGGTAAAGAGCTCAGCGACAGTCTGGAAAGCGAAGGCGTGAGTTTCGAGCGCGTGGTGTTCGAAGGTGAGGCCTCCAGCCGCGAGATCGAGCGCATTAGTGAACTGGGCCGCCAGCAACAAGCGCAAGTGGTCATCGGCTTCGGCGGCGGCAAGACGATCGACACCGCCAAGGGTGTGGCCGACGAGCTCAAAGCCGCCTGTGCCGTACTGCCGACCACGGCGTCTACCGATGCGCCGACCAGTGCGCTCTCGGTCATCTACAACGATGAAGGCGAGTTCGAGTCCTACCGCTTTTTCGACAAGAACCCCAACCTGGTGCTGGTGGATACCGGCATTATCTGCAAGGCGCCGCCGCGCTTTTTAGCCTCCGGCATTGCCGATGCGCTGGCCACCTGGGTCGAGGCGCGCGCCGCCATTCGTGCCAACGCCAACAACATGGCCGGCGGCAAGTCCACGCTTCTGGGCGCGACCATTGGCGAGAAGTGCGAAGAGATCCTCTTCGAGCACGCCATGCTCGCCTACCAGGCGAACCAGGCGCAGATCGTCACGCCCTCGTTCGAGGCCGTGGTGGAAGCCAACACCCTGCTCAGCGGCCTCGGTTTCGAAAGCGGCGGCCTGGCAGGCGCCCACGCCATTCACAACGGCTTTACCGCCCTGCACGGCGAGATCCACGGCCTGACCCACGGCGAAAAAGTCGCCTACGGCACCATGGCGCAGTTGATTCTCGACCAGACCCCGCAGGCAGAACTGGAAGAGTACCTGGACCTGTACCTGGCGCTGGGCCTTCCGGTTACGCTGAAGGCGCTCAAGCTCGACGAAGCCAGTGACGACGATTTATTCCGCGTCGCCGAGGCCGCGCTGAAAGAAGGCGAATCGAGCCACAACCTGGCGTACGAACTCACGCCGCAGCAGGTCGTCAGCGCCATCAAGGCGGTGGATGTGCATGCGCGGGCGTTTATGGAGAAGGTGGGGCTTAGCGAGTAAAAATGCGAACGGCGAAGCGCTTTGGCGTTTCGCCGCTTCTGATCAACTTAAGTGTTCAAGGCCAGACGTCGCAGTGTGCAAAAACATTCAACCAGGAACGCTGGCAAACCGCCAAGGGTTACGCTGCTTCGAAATCCAGGGGATAAATGTCATCCAGATTGACCGTACTACGAGCGACCCACAGATCATACGTATCCTGCATCGCCAACCAACTTTCAGGCGTACGCCCAAGCACCTTGGACAGACGCAACGACATTTCAGGGCTAATTCCGCTTTGCCCCTTGAGCAGCCGAGAAAAGGTGGACGCCGCAACGCCCAGGCTGGAAGCCAGCTGACGAGAACTGATGCCGAAAGGCTCCAAATATACCTCGCGAATGAATTCACCAGGATGCGGCGGATTATGCATCGTCATTAGTGATAATCCTCATTATGGATTGGGGCTGGCGTTTTCCTCGGCCACCTGTCGCAGCGCATCGACCAGCACATCCGCGGGCTGGGCGCCTGAAATCAGGTAGCGGCCGTCGAGGATGATGCCCGGCACCGCACTTACTCCAGCATCCATGAACCGCTGCTCGGCCGCGCGCACTTCATCCGCGTACTGATCCGAGCGGGCGATAGCCTCGGCGGCGTCGCCATCAAGCCCCACCTCAATCGCCTTCTCGCGTAGCACCTCCGGGTCTGCCGGATTTTTGGCCTCACCAAAGTAGGCCTCGAACAGGGCCAGTTGCAGGGGCGTCTCGCAGTTTTGGGTGGCGGCCCACGCCAGCACCCGGTGGGCATCGAAGGTATTGTTCGCCCGGCGCTCCACGGCGCCACGGAAATTCAAGCCAAGCTCTTCGGCCACTGCCATGATCTCACGCTGGGACTGCTCCATGGTGGCTGCATCCTTGCCGTACTTGCGGCACAGGTGCTCCAGAATGGGCTCGCCTTCGGGCGGCATGTCGCGGTTGAGCTCGAAGGGCTGCCAGTGAAGTTCGACTTCGATCTCACCCTTCAAGGTTTCCAGCGCTTGTTCCAAACGGCGGTAGCCGATGGCGCACCACGGGCAGGCAACATCGGACACCAGGTCAATTCTCACTTTTTGCATAATGTATATCCCTTTGACATATCCCAAAATGCGATCAAACTATAGAAATCATGCTACGTGCATATAGCAAGTAACGACAGTACTGAAAAGGAGGCGGCCATGGAAAAAGCAGCGGTGTTTAAAAGTAATCGTAGCCAAGCGGTGCGCATGCCTAAATCGCTCGCGCTACCGGAGGGCGTTACACGTGTTGATGTGATTGCAGTGGGTCGAGCGCGCTTGATTACGCCCGCAGGTGAAGCGTGGGACAGCTGGTTCGACGGCCCAAGCGTCACCGCAGACTTTCTGGGTGAACGCGAGCAGCCCGTTGAGCAGGAACGTGAGGCGTTTTGATGCTTAAGTACATGCTCGATACGAATATCTGCATTTTTACCATCAAACATAAACCGGCTCATGTTCGCGAGACCTTTAATCAGCATAGCGAGCAGATTTGCATCAGTACCGTGACACTAATGGAATTGGTGTACGGTGCGGAGAAATCCGCTTCTCCCGAGAAAAATTTAAGTGTGATAGAGGGATTCGCAGCCCGACTGGAAGTACTCGACTACGACCCTGGCGCCGCCTACCACAGTGGAGAGCTACGAAGCGAGCTGGCCAAAGCGGGCACCCCCATCGGCCCCTATGATCAGATGATTGCCGGGCATGCTCGCTCAAGAGGGTTGATTCTGGTCACCAATAACTTGCGTGAGTTTAATCGCGTGCCTGGGCTTCGAGTAGAAGATTGGCTTTGAGGCGATAGCTACTTGGCTCGAACCCTGCCCTTCCATCTGCGCTAATGCCAACAACATGGCAGGCGTCAAGGCGACGCTACTCGGTGCGATCATCGGTTAGAAGGACAAGACAGTGGATGCCATCGCCTTCATGGCGAAGGTAGGCCTGAGCGAGTAAGGCATTGATCAGGAGATTATTTACAGGATTAAGGCGTTACTCGATAGCGGGTTCCGGTAACACCGGCGGCGTACTGTCCATATAGGTCAGGAAGTCTTGCCAGACGTCGTGCGTTCGCTGTTTCGTTAACCGGGTAAGGCACGTAATGCCCATGACGCCGCGAATGGTCCCGTCACGCCACTGCGTATAAACAGCATCGCAGTGGGCAGGGGTGGTGTCACAGACGCGTCATGATGTCTGTTGTTGTTCGGCAGTGCGGCGCTCAAAATCCTGGGCCAGGTCTTCAACACTTATCTTCGAGAATTGCGCTAGTAGGCTCGCTTCAGCTGCCTGTAGCGTGGTGTTCAACTGGGCATCCACCGCCTGTTCGACCAGGCATTCGGCCGGCTCGGCCTTGGGTCCGATATTGAATATAGACGGCGCACCTGCTGCTTCATAAATGGTGCCCAACGTGATCTCTGAAAGCGGCTGTACCAGTTTCCAGCCACCCCCATGCCCCTTCTCCGACGTGACAATCCCGCGCTCACGCAGCCCGCTCATCATCCGACGCACCACCACGGGGTTGGTAGCGATCATCCTGGATATATCATCCGACGTCGCACGATGCACATGGCGGTCCATGTGAATCAGCACGTGCAATAGGCGGGACATGCGAAGATCGCGAGGCATAGGTGGTATCCATTTCACGTTCGTTATCTGTAAAGCCAGGACCCTAGCAGGCATCACGTAATAAATAAAGTTTCATGTATTGCCTTGGCCGCCTCTTCATGTAACTCTACATGTTTCGTTAAGCATAAAGGCAGGGGTTATCATGGATCATGAGGTGATCATCATCGGGGGCAGCTTTGCGGGGCTGTCGGCAGCCATGCAGTTGGCCCGCGCCCGCCGCAGCGTATTAATTATCGACGACGGCGCGCCGCGCAATCGATTTGCAATGTCTTCGCACGGGTTTCCGGGCCAAGACGGCCGGCGCCCGGCACAGATCAAGGAGGCGTTGCGCAACGAGTTAAGCGCGTATCCAACCGTAAGCGTCGTGGATGACGAGGCCGTAGCGGCATATCAACAGGATGGTGGGTTCAGGGTCTCGCTGAGGGAGGCAGGCAATATCGTGTCGCGCCGACTGATTCTGGCTTATGGTGTTCGAGACACCCTGCCCGATCTACCGGGCCTCTCAGAGCGTTGGGGGACGACGGTGCTGCACTGCCCGTATTGCCACGGTTACGAATTGAACCAACAACCTGTGGGGGTGTTGGCGAGAAACGACATAGCGATACACCAGGCGATGCTGCTTCCCGATTGGGGCCCAACCACATTATTTACTCAAGGCGCCATAACGCCCACGCCGGAACAACATCAGGCACTTTACGCACGTGGTGTAAACATCGAGATAACGCCGATTACGGGCCTGCTCGGACCGGCGCCCACGCTCACCGCCGCGAAGCTTGCCGACGGGCGTGAAATCCCGCTGGCGGGGTTGTTTCTTGTACCCCAAACCACCCTTGCCAGCGATATCGCAGAACAACTGGGCTGCGCGACAAAGGCCGGGCCCACCGGCCCATATCTCGACGTCAACGAGATGCAGGCAACGGCGGTCCCAGGCGTTTTCGCCGCCGGTGACCTGGCAAGCCCAATGCCAAACGCGACCCTTGCTGCAGCAGCGGGCGTCATAGCCGGGGGCGCGGCGCATCAGTCGCTGATCTTCGACCCCGACCTCTCTCACATCAACTAAAGGGAAACCACGAGACAAGCTGAAGCGTTCTGGGATGGTATTTATCGTTGGAATGCGCCGACGACTGACAAGCCCCTGAGGCTCTGGAGATCTGACAGCTAACGCCTGCAGCTGCGGCAAATTGCGAGCACAGCGAGTAATTTGTCCGACAGCCTGCACTTGTTAGGCTTTATTTTCGATCATACCTAAATGTTTTTCTCTGTGAAAAATGATAAGCGCTCCAAGGCAAGCAATACCTATTACAAACATAATTTTTATTCTTTGCTCTACCAACGTTGTTTTTATTTCGTCGTTCTGCTCCAGGTACGATATTGCTTCTTCTTGAGACTCGAAGAGTTTTTTGCCTTCATCCAGAGGGTGGTTAGTATCCATAATTTTTTGCAAAAATGTCTGGTAGACAAACTCACCGGACATGTGCGCTATTCCAGCAGCGAGGTTCCCACTTACCTTTTCAAATATTTCGAATATGGTTTCCAAGTTTTCTTGAATAGTGAAAGGTGACGTCTGGTGAGCCAAATCATTTCTCAGCTTTCGCAGGCGATGTATGCAGTTGACTAGATCTTCAGGAAGAACTTGGCAAACAAATGCAATATCCAGTTTGGAAGATAGGGTGCCAAACGCGCCCTTCCCGTCAAATATCGCTTTTTTCCGAGTACTGCTTGTATCCTCTGGCAAGCGAGATTTGAACATTGTAGTAAGCTCTTCATCCAACATCGAAACCCCAAGAAGAACACATCCTCTGTCTGCTTCGGCCATAAGCAGAGAGTAAGCACGATTTAAAAACTCTTGTGAATCCTGGTGTTCGAATAGGGATACCATGTTCTATGTCCTTTGAGCTTAACGCCGCCAGTTGCGGCCGACTGAAAGGAGGTCCGCCAACCTGGCTTTGTTAGGGCTTTAACCCAGTTTCGCTAGAATATCTTCCATAAATTTCAATGATCGTCTATACATAGCGAAATCTGCTGCATCTACATTCTTTGCATGCGCATCTGGCCTGTCATTTATAACGCTTGCGTTCAAATTAAATGCGTTTTTATCCCCAATTATTTTCTCAAAAAGCTGCCACTCCTTTGTTGAAAGTAATTTGACAAGATCCGTCCAGCAGTATTTTTGGATAATTTCATCAGCACTCATATGAGAAAAGGAGACCCTTTGTTTTTCAGGCAATACAGCTAAAATTCGATCTTTAGATGATTTTTTTGTAGAGTTCGAGAAACTGTCCATCTTAATAAAGTTTAAGGTAATCTCTCGAAATTTTCTTTCTAGGATGTTTCTTCTTTTGCTAATGGCTGCAATTTCATCTGCCCACTCACCAACCGATAATTCTATTTGACTTTTATCTAACTCACCCCTAATTACAGGTATAGCTTCATCAGATGAGTTATACTCCTGCAACATTAAATATCCTTCCCTAACCATGTTCCCGGCAACCTCCGGACCGGCTCTGTCCTTAATTAGTCCATATCGGATTAAAATATTCTTGGTTCTAGGATTCAATTCGGACAAAGGGTTTTTTACCACATGATCGAACCCATCCCTCAACTCTGGGTATATTCCGAACAGGTGTCGCAAAGCAACCTCTGCTATAGCAGCACCTTCATTGTTTATGTAAGTCTCTAATAATGGTTGAACGCGATCCACATCGATAGTGATTGGCCTGGAATCAACAGATATATTTCGATGGATGTAGGAACACATTTTTCTTATCCAATAAGGCATATCTGCTGATTCTTGGGCCACCAATTCTGCCGCCTTTTCTGAAAATCCAAGCCCAGCCATCCTTCCAATTTTTCTTATCATGGCCGAAGATGCTCCTCGTGGAAGCGGGCTTAAATATTCTTCAGGGATAAAAGATAAAACAGAATTTTCTACGCCATTGATATCGCCTACTGTAAACCATTTACTTGAAACCCCGCCTATGACAATGGAAAGTATTCCATCTGATCTTCCCATTTCTTGGTAGGCAACTCGAAGATTTCGCCAGAATTTATTGAACTCTTCTTTCCATTCATGTGATGTTGGCGAGGACGGGGTTATATAATCGACTTCGTCAAACAAAAGTATTATGGGTTTGCCAGCGTCCACAGAGGATTTCTCTAGTAACTTCGTACTCTCGTATAATTTATTGGAGTATTTTTCTGGCAACTCCAGCCTGACATACTTTTCATTATTATCTACGGCAGATTGCACATTTAAAGCGACTGCCTCCATCAACTGAACTGAATTCATTGACCAAATTTCATCTCGAGAGCAGTCAATCATTATCGAAATACATTCATAGTTCTCGAGCTCACTTATTATTCGGTTAATTATCGAAGTTTTTCCTATTTTCCTTACGCCAAGCAACGATCTAATTTGCCCGAGCTGAAGCTTTCTCGCTAGATCCTGCGCTTCTGTTCTTCGGCCATAAAATTGAGCATCATTTGATACTGGCCCTGTAACGTCAAATGGGTCATGCGAATACAATTCGTAGCAAAGAACGCGCTCTAATTCCTCTCCTTCGGGAAGGTTGCCTTTGTAGAGAACCGGCAAAATAGAAATACCTAACTCTCGCCCCCAGTTCTTAAGATTCATGTCTCCGTTCACATCTTGGTGAACCACAATAGCCATATTGGATTCAAATCTTCCTTCGCCTTCATCTATTACTTTTTTTGCAGCGTGTATAGTTCTAACTTGCAACGTTTGAAAGTTTGTAATTAACACCAAGACTTCTTTTTGTATGCCCAGAGCTGCAGAAATTCTTTTGCTAGATTTTGCGATTAAAAGCCCATAAACCCCTTTCTCATATTCAAAAAATTCCTCTCTTGAGAATGAAAACAATCCTTTAGTACTTTCTTTGAAGAATTCCTTCATTTCAGCAAGTACTGTCTTTGGAGAATCGATAATTTCGCTCATCTTATTTCCTATACTCCACTTCAGGTCTATCGATACTTATATGTGAGATTGGAGCCCTAACAGTGATTATACGGAAGGCTACATAACCTCAATAAACGCGCCGGCACATTGATTGAGGTTATGCTGCCCCAAGAAGTGAATCTACCTCATTGTTTCTGCTGAGAGCAAAGCAAAATTTGGCAGCATATCCAAAAGTCGCACGCCTGCATGTTTTGCCGGTTGCAATCATACTGGCGCATGCGTATCACCCGGCAGTGCGCATGCGAATGAAGGCTGCAATAGCGTGGTCCTCTCGCCAAATAGATAGGCAATTGCACTAGCCTCACACACTCCACCTCCCCTTCAAACCATTGCTGCAACAATCCCCGCTGCTGCTCCAACAGCGCTAGATAAGGCCGAACCGGCTGCTCCGGCGGAAGGCTAACGTGCAGTTGCCACAATCGCCGCTGATACGGCAACTGCCCGGCGGGCTGGTGCAGCGGTGTGGCGTGCTGGGTGAGCCATTCGATGTCGGGGAGTAGTAAATGGATGGCACCGCCGTCGAGGGCCAGCTTCACGCCCTTAGCGTTGAAGTTACCGGCGTAGAGGCGCGGGCGGCGGGGTTTGCGCTAGACCGTCGTCAGGGTAGGCGATAAGCAACTGGGCGACGTCTTTTAGCGCAGCGATGTTGGGGGTAAAGGCGTAGAAGTTATCCTGCTTTTCGACCTGGACGCCCCCTTCTTCTTCGAAGGGGGCAACCGTTAGCTCGGCTTATTGCTCTCTTTCCAAAAGCCCTTCAAAAAAGCTCACCGCATTCTCTTCCAGCCCCTCCAGGTAGTAGCCGCCCTCCTGCACCACCAGCGTCGGCAGATTAAGGCCAGCCACCTGTTGGCCCAACTCACCAAAGCCTTCGGTGGAAACCGCTACCTTGGCCTGGGGGTCCTGCTCGTGGATATCGAAGCCCAGCGACAGCACCAGGGCATCCGGCTCGAACAGGCGAATGGCCTGGCAGGCTTCATTCATGCGCTCGAAAAATACCGCCTCGGAGGAGCCGTGGGGCATGGGCAGGTTGAGGTTGTAGCCAAGCCCGGCCCCTTCGCCGCGTTCGTTCTCGAAGCCGCTGACCCCCGGGTAGAAGTTGGTGGTGTCGCCGTGGATCGAGATATAGAGCACGTCGTCGCGCTGGTAGAAAATCTCCTGAATGCCCTGGCCGTGGTGCATGTCGGTATCGAGCACCACGATGCGCGGGTAGCGCCTGGTGAGGTGCTGGGCGGCGATGGCGGCGCTGTTGAGAAAGCAAAAACCGCCCGCGGAGTCGATGCCGGCGTGGTGGCCCGGCGGGCGCGAGAGCGCATAGGCGAAGCGCTCGCCTTCGAGCAGCGCCTCGGCCCCGGCTACCGCGCTTTGCGCGGACCAGTAGGCGGCGTGCCAGGTATGCTTGCCCACCGGGGCGCTGCCGTCGGCCAGGTAGCGCGCGGCTTCGGCCAGAATGCCCTTCAAGGCGTTGGGCGAGCGCACGAAGATGTTCGAGATGACTTCTTCGCCCCAGTCCTCCCCCAAATCATGCCAGCGGGCATGGGCGCTTTCCAGAAAGCGCAGGTAGGCAAGCGAATGCACCGCCCGAAGCGGCGCCACGCCGTAATCCTTGGGCGCGGCCACCTCGAACCCGAGCTTTCTGGCGGCCGCCAGCAGGTGTGTGGCGCGCTCGGCCACTTCTTGCGGGGTGCGCATCTTGCCGCGGGAGAAATAGGTTTGCGGCTGATGAAGCCCCTGGTCCTCGTGGTAAAACGTCTTCATCAACTTGCTCCTTTGCCGCTTTAAAATGGTTGTACTGCCTATCGCCGTGCAGGGCTAAACCGGGGGCTCCCCTGCCTCGCTCAGGCCGCTGACGACGAAATCCCTCGCCACGCCAATATGGTAGTCGATGGCTTCCAGGCAGGCTGGTGCGCTTTTGCTGGCCAGCGCCTCGAGTAGCTGGAAATGGCTGGTGGCGATGGTTTCCGGGGTTGTGTGGGTCTTGGTGATCAGCGTAATACACAGTCGCAGCTCATGTGTCAGGCCGTCAAAGGTGCGAAGTAAGCGTTCGTTGCCCGCGTAGTGCAGCATCAGGCGGTGAAACTGCAGGTCTTCCTCGATACGACGGGTGCCGTCATCGCTTTGCGCGGCTGCGCACAGAACGTCCACCTGCCGCTCGAGCGCGTACTGCGCTTCGGGGCGGTAGCGTTCGGCCAGGCGCTGAATGGCGTGGCGCTCCAGGCACAGGCGTAAATCGAACACGTCGGCAAGCTCTGCGGCGTCCAGCGCCTTGACAAAGAAGCCTCGTCTGGGGCGAGACACCAGAAGGCCGCGGCTTTCCAGCAGCCGGGCGGCTTCGCGTACCGGTGCACGGCTGACGCCCAGGTCTTTGGAAAGCTGTACTTCGGAAAGGCGCTCACCGGGTAAAAAGTGCTGATTGATAATCGCCTGGGTCAAATAGTCGGCAACTTGTTCGACCAGGTTTCGCTGCTGGATAAAGGCCTCGGGAGCCACAGGAGTCAAGGCCATAGACATCTCTCTTGGAACCATTGCTGACGTGCAGTATGACGCAAAATCGTCATCTGTCGATAAACGACTGACGACTGTCGACAGTTCAAATGGGCGGTGCTATGGTCAAAAAAGGCCCCCAAAAAAACATACCCAACGGGCTTACCAGCACCACGCCTCGCTCGCTAAAACGACAAATAACACGTCATGAACGTGAATTACCGAGGAGTAGGAACCATGAAGAACCCTTTAGCTCTGGCCATTTCTGCGGCCACGCTGGCCCTTGCCACCGCCGCCAACGCAGATGACCCGAAAGCCGGCGGCACGGTGGATACGATCATTCAACCCGAGCCACCGGGCCTTGTACTGGGAATGATCCAGAATGCGCCGACGCGCACCGTGGCGGGCAACATCTACGAAGGTCTTCTTCGTTACACTACCGACCTCGAACCCATGCCCCAACTGGCCGAATCCTGGGAGACCAGCGAAGATGGCCGGGTCTATACGTTTCACCTGCGCGAAGGCGTGACCTGGCACGACGGCGAGCCCTTCACCGCCGATGACGTAGTGTTCTCGGCGGATGTGTTTCATCGCGAGCTCAACCCCAGCGCCCGCGCCGTGCTCGAACACGTCGAAAGTATCGAAGCCACCGACGAGCACACCGTGGTCTTCACGCTGGTCGAGCCGTTCGGGCCATTTCTGCTCTCGTTCGAGGCGGGCACGTTCACCATGGTGCCGGAACATCTCTACGCCGATACCGACTTTCGCAACAACGAGCACAACGACCACCCGATCGGCACGGGGCCTTTCAAGTTTGCCAACTGGGAGCGTGGCACGGTCATCGAGCTGGTCAAAAACGATGACTATTACGAAGAGGGTCTGCCCTACCTGGATGGCGTGAACTGGCACATCATCCCGGACGGCGGCTCGCGGGCCGTGGCGTTCGAGAATGGCACGGTTGACGTGCTGCCCAGCGGCACCGTGGAAAACTTCGATATTCCACGGCTATCCGCCATGGATAACGTCTGTGTGACCGAGCAGGGCCACGAGTATTTCAGCCCCTACGCCATGCTCTGGATGAACAACCGTGAAGGCCCCACCGCCGACAAACGCTTTCGCCAGGCCGTGATGTACGCCATGGACCGCGAATTTGCCCGCGATGTACTCTGGAACGGGCTGGGCAACGTGCCGCTGTCGGCCTTTGGCTCCAATGCGCGCTTTCAGGACGACAGCCTGGAACCTTACGATCATGATCCTGACCGTGCCCGTGAGCTGCTCGACGAAATGGGCTACGACAATGAGCCGATCACGATTCTTCCCCTGCCTTACGGCGAAACCTGGACCCGCTGGGCCGAAGCCGTGCAGCAGAACCTGCGGGAAGTGGGCATCAACGTCAGCACCCAGGCAACCGACGTAGGCGGCTGGAATCAGCGCCTGGGCGACTGGGATTATGATCTGGCCTTCACCTATCTCTTCCAGTACGGCGACCCGGCCCTGGGCATCTCGCGTACCTACCTCTCGGATAACATCGCCAAGGGCTCGCCCTGGAACAACGTGGAAGGCTACGAAAACGAGCGCGTCGATGAGCTGTTCGACCAGGCCGCCACGGCTTTCCCGGATTCCGAGCGCGAGGCACTTTACCAGCAGGTACAGGAAATTCTGCACGAAGACGTACCTGTTGGCTGGCTGATGGAGCTGGGCTTTCCCACGCTTTATCGCTGCGACGTCAAGGATCTCGTTACGTCCGCCGTGGGTGTGAACGACGGCTTTAAAGATGCCTGGTTAGACCGCTAGGTCAGGCCCTGCCCGGGTGGCGCTTACCACTCGGGCGTTTTGACACGTCAGGAATCTGATTATGGTGTATGCCCGCTTGATAGCCATGCGGCTTTTTAAAGCCCTCATCGTGCTGTTTCTTATCGTGATATTTAACTTTCTTCTGATTCAGATGGCCCCGGGTGACCCGGCCTCCATTCTGGCCGGTGAAGCCGGCGCGGCGGATCAGGCGTTTCTCGACCAGCTGCGCGAGCGCTTCGGGCTGGATCAACCGATGTATGTACAGCTGTGGCGCTACGTATCGGGCATCGCCATGCTCGATTTCGGTTACTCCTACCGCCTGGGGGTGCCGGTGTTCGATCTGATCATGGCGCGGCTTCCCGCTACGCTACTGCTTACCGGTACGGCCTTTATCCTTTCACTGGTGCTCGGTATCGTGGCCGGTTCCATGGCGGCTTCACGGGCTAAAAAGCCGTCAGGCTCGCTAATCATGGCACTCGCGCTGGTGTTCTACGCCACGCCGCTGTTCTGGATGGCGCTGATGTCGGTGCTGGTCTTTTCAGTGTACCTGGGCTGGCTTCCCGCTTACGGGTTTTACACCGTCGGCGCTGGTCACACCGGCCTTGCGCTGGTGCTGGATGTCGCCAAGCACCTAGTGTTGCCCGCCACGACGTTGGCGCTTTTCTTCATGGCGATTTACACGCGCATGACGCGCACCTCGATGCTGGACGCCAGCCAGCAGGACTACGTCAAGACCGCCCGAGCGAAAGGGCTGAAGCCGCGCATCATTCAGCGCCGTCACGTGCTGCGTAACGCACTGCTGCCCATTATTACCCTGGCCGGTCTGCAGGCGGGGCAAATGGTGGGCGGGGCGATCCTGACCGAGACCGTGTTTGCCTGGCCCGGTATCGGCCGGCTGATGTTTGAGGCGTTGCAGCAGCGTGACTATAACCTCTTGCTGGGTATCTTCTTTTTCTCCGCGGCGCTGGTCATCGTGTTCAACATCATGACCGATCTGGTGTACCGCCTGGCGGATCCGCGCATCAAGGGGGCCTCATGAGCTTTTTTGCACGCTTTGCCCAAAACCGCGGGGCGCTGGTGGGTCTGATCATCTTGTTGCTGATTATCGCCATGGCCCTACTGGCGCCACTGTTGTTTCCCGAATCCCCCTGGCGGATGGTGCAGCGGCCCTTCTTGCCGCCGCTTGCCCAGGACGGCTTCCCCTTGGGAACCGACACCATGGGCCGCAACGTGGCGGCGGGCTTGATGCACGGTGCCTGGGTGTCGCTTCTGATCGGCCTGGTCTCGACCAGCGTGGCACTGTTGATCGGCGTGCCGATGGGGGCGCTGGCGGGCTACTACGGCGGGCTCATCGACGATGTGTTGATGCGCTTTACCGAGTTTTTCCAGACCATTCCCAACTTCGCGCTGGCCATTGTACTGGTCGCCATCATGCAGCCCAGTGTGGCTTCGATCGTGCTGGCCATTGCACTGGTGAGTTGGCCGCCGGTGGCACGCCTGGTGCGCGCGGAATTCATGTCGCTGCGTAACCGCGAATACGTGGAGGCCGCGCGGCTGGTGGGTCAATCCAATACCACGATCATTCTGAAGCAGATTCTGCCCAATACGCTTTCACCGATTATCGTGCTGGCCTCGCTCATGGTGGCCACGGCCATCTTGCTGGAGTCCGGGCTTTCGTTTCTGGGCCTTGGTGATCCTAACGTGATGTCCTGGGGCTACATGATCGGGGCGGCGCGCACCGTGATCCGCCAGGCCTGGTGGCTCAGTTTCTTTCCCGGCGTTGCCATTTTGCTGACCGTGCTGGCGCTTAATCTGGTGGGCGAAGGACTGGACGACGCCTTGAACCCCAAACTTGCCCGCGAGCGCTAGGAGATGGACATGACGGAATCGAGCGGCACACAAGTCGATGCGCAACCGGTACTCAGCATCCGCGCGTTGAGCGTTGCGTTGCCCAAAGGCGCCGACCGCGCGCTGGCGGTGGAAGACGTCAGTTACGAAGTGAATCGCGGCGAGATCATGTGCGTGGTGGGCGAATCCGGGTCAGGTAAGTCGATGGCTGCCAATACGGTGATGGGCCTTTTGCCCAAGGGCATACGCCCCGTCGACGGCGAGGTGCTGTTCGAAGGGCAGAACCTGCTGGCGCTGACGGAAAAGCAGCACATGGCGCTGCGCGGGCTCAAGATCGGCATGATCTTTCAGGAGCCCATGACCGCGCTCAACCCCTTGATGCGCGTGGGCGCGCAGATCGCCGAAGTCTTCGAGGCCCACGGTCAGCTAACCCCCAAACAGCGCCAGGCGCGCGCGCTGGAACTCCTTATAGAGGTGGGACTTCCCCAGCCAGAAAAAGCAATTCGGGCCTACCCGTTCGAGCTTTCCGGCGGGCAGCGCCAGCGGGTGATGATCGCCATGGCGCTGGCGCTCGAGCCGGTACTGCTGATTGCCGATGAGCCGACCACGGCGCTGGATGTGACCACTCAGGCGCAGATTCTTGAACTGATTCGTGATCTTCAGCACCGCCGGGGCATGGCGGTCATGTTCATCACCCACGACTTTGGCGTCGTGGCCGAAATTGCCAACCGCGTCTGCGTCATGCGTCACGGCAAGATCGTGGAAATCGGCGAGGCCCGGGAAGTACTCGACAACCCCCAGCATGACTACACTAAAGCGCTGATTGCCGCGATCCCGAGCAATGCGGTGCCGCCTCATCGAGAGCCCAACGACACGACCCCGCTGCTGGATATCAAGCACCTCAACAAGGTGTTTCGCTCCCGTGGAGGATGGCTGAAGCCAGCCCGCGAAGTACGCGCGCTGGACGATGTGTCGCTGACGCTGGCTCGCGGCGAAACCGTGGGCATCGTGGGTGAATCCGGCTCGGGCAAGTCGACGCTGGGGCGCTGCGTGGTTCGCCTGGAGCACCCGGACGACGGTGAGCTGCTGCTCGATGGCGTGAATCTCACCAAGCTTAAAGGCGATGCCCTGCGTCGTGAGCGCCACCGGGTGCAGATGATTTTTCAGGACCCCTACGCCTCGCTCAACCCCCGGACCAAGGTCGGCATGGCCATTGCGCAAGGGCCAATCGCCAACGGGACCCCCAAGGCCGCAGCGCTCAAGCAGGCGGGTGAGCTGCTGGATATGGTGGGGTTGGGCGCCAGCGCCGTGGAACGCTATCCGCATGAGTTCTCCGGCGGCCAGCGCCAGCGCATCGGTATCGCCCGGGCGCTGGCCCTCAACCCAGAGCTGATCGTGGCAGACGAGGCGGTATCCGCGCTGGACGTCTCCATTCAGGCCCAGGTGCTGGAACTGCTCGAAGAACTCAAGCAGCGCTTGAAACTTTCGCTTTTGTTTATTACTCATGACTTACGCGTCGCCGCGCAGATTTGTGATCGCATCGTGGTCATGCAGCACGGCCGTATTGTCGAACAAGGCAGCGCCGAGCAGATCTTCATACGCCCGCGCGAGGCCTATACCCGCTCACTGCTGGACGCCATACCCGGCCGCGAGGCGCCGGTCGCTGAAAGCGCCTAGCGACCATCCATTGAAAGGAACATGAATGAAGATAAGTCTAGAGGCTCTGCACGAACTCGTGGGGCAAAGCCATGTATTGACCGGTAGTGACGTGACCAGCCGCCAGGAGGACTGGATGACTGGCGCGCCCTGCCATGCGGGGGCGATCGTTCGCCCCGCGAATACCGAAGAACTCTCTAAAGTGATGCGCGCCTGCTTCGAATTCAAGCAGCCCGTGGTGACCCATGGCGGGCTGACCGGGCTGGTTCACGGCACCCAGTCAAGCCCTGAGGAGCTGGTCATCTCACTTGAACGCATGACGGCCATCGAGTCGCTCGATTCGATAGGCGGCACGCTGACCGTTCAGGCAGGCGTGCCGCTTCAGCGCGTACAGGAAACAGCATTAGAGGCGGGGTTACAGTTTCCGCTGGATTTGGGGGCGCGAGGAAGCTGCACCATTGGCGGCAATATCGCCACCAACGCCGGTGGCGTTCGGGTAATTCGCTACGGCATGATGCGCCAGCAAGTGCTGGGGCTGGAGGCCGTGCTGGCGGATGGGCGCATCGTCAGCTCGATGAATCATATGCTCAAGAACAACGCAGGCTTCGATTTGAAGCAGCTTTTCATCGGCACCGAAGGGGTCATGGGTATCGTTACCCGCGCCGTACTACGCCTGCAGCCACCCATGCCCTTTGAACACACCGCGATGGTGGCCTGCCCTTCTTTCGAGGCCCTGACCGCGCTGCTGGGTCAGATGGGCAAAGCGCTGGGCGGCGGGCTCGGCGCCTTTGAAGTCATGTGGCACAACTACTACCACCTGCTGACCGAAACCCTGGGCCGGCACACCCCGCCCCTTGCCGCCGAACACCCTTATTACGTGATCATCGAGTGTCTGGGCAGCGACGACGCCCTGGTCGAGACGCAGCTTCGCGAAGCGCTGGAGCAGGCCATGGAGGAGGAGCTGATTGTCGATGCTGTCATCGCTCAATCGAGCACTCAGCGCGAAGGCCTTTGGGCGATTCGGGAAGATATCGAGGGTCTGGTCAAAGGCCTGACGCCGGTACTGACCTTCGACGTCAGCCTGCCGATTGCCGACATGCAGCGCTACACCGATGAACTGAAAGCTCGCCTTGAAGCGCAGTGGCCGGATAGCCGCCTGGCGGTATTTGGGCACCTGGGCGATGGCAACCTGCATATCTCGATCTGCGCAGGCAGTCATGATCCCGAAATTCGCCACGCCGTGGAAGAACTCGTCTATACGCCGCTGACGGCGCTGGGCGGGTCCATCTCCGCCGAGCACGGTGTTGGGCTGGAGAAGCGGGCCTGGCTGAAAAGCTGTCGAAACGAGGCGGAAATCGAGCTGATGCACACATTGAAGAAAGCCCTCGATCCGCACGGGCTGCTCAATCGCGGTAAAGTACTCATCGAGGCGCGCACCCAACATGACGCCTCACGACCGACTGTCAGCTGTTAATTTAGGAACCTGTTATGCCCCGTTACCCCGAGCACCTTATCGGCGAAGGCCCGGTCAATCCCTTTCCCGGCATTAAAGTACTGGAGCGGCGCATCGGCCGCGAGATCCCCTACCGCTTGGGCTCCAACGAAGGTCTGGACATGCCCCACCGGGCACTGCGCGCGCATTTCGGCGACGCCGCCATCGAGCACGCCTACTGCTATGGCGATGCCGAGGCGCTGGGCGTGCGTCAACGCTTGAGCGAACAGCAAGGTATCAAGCTCGAAGAGATGCTGGTGGATGCCGGCGCTGACAGCCTCATCGCCTTGGCACTTCGCACCACGTGCATGGCCGGCGATACCGTCGTGAGCACCGCCGGCACCTACCCCACCTTTGGCTACTTTGCCCAAGGGCAGGGGTGCCGAGTGGTAGAGCCCAACTACCATGAGGCGCCGGGGGTACTCGCCCCGGACCTTGAAGCGCTGGCCGCGGCGGCGCATCGGGAAAGCGCCCAGCTCGTGTACCTGGCCAACCCGGACAACCCCAGCGGGCACCTGCATGGCGACAGCGACCTGCTGAAACTTCGCGCGGCGCTCCCCGACACCTGCTGGCTGCTGCTGGACGAGGCCTACGGCGATTTCCGCGACGATGCGGGCAGCGACTTCGCTGCCAGGGCGCTGCCCGGCGTGATTCGCCTGCGCACTCTCTCCAAGGCGCACGGCCTGGCGGGGCTGCGCATCGGCTATGCCATTGCCGACCCCGCTGTGCTGGCCATGATGATGAAGGTGCGTATTCACTACGCGGTCTCTGCCTTCACCCAGGCCGCCGCCGAGGTAGTGCTCGATCATATGGATGAGGTGAACCAGCACATTCGCGATGTGAAGACGCGGCGTGAACAGCTCGCCGAGCATTTTCGCGCTTTGGGTGCCGACGTGTTGCCCAGCGCGACCAACTTTGTCGGTATACGTCTTTCCAGCAGCGCACTGGCCGAGCAGGTCAATCGTGAGCTTCTCGAAGCAGGCCGGTTGATTGCCCGCCCGGCGCATCCGGCGCTGGGGCACGTGCTGCGCGTAACGGCGGTGGCCGATGCGTTAGAGCCCGGCCAACTGGCCATTCTAGAGCGGGCGATTCAGGGCGACGCCTGAAGCATCACCCATGCTTTCGCCCTTTTGCTGACCCCGCCTTACGCCGGGGTCAGCCAGTGCTGGAAGGCCTCCAGCTCACCGCGCACCGCCTGGCGGTAGAGGCGTTGCAGCTTACCCGTCACGCTGTCGCCACTAATCGGCTCGCCCAGTGCCGGGACGCCAGCCCGGGTGCCAATATGGCGGCCATCCAGCTCTCTGAGTGGCAAGATTTCCGCCGCCGTGCCGGTCACGAACGCTTCATCGGCAATATACAGCTCGTCACGGGTTATCCGGCGCTCGCGCACCTCCAACCCCAGCTCCTTTTGCGCCAGTTGAATCACGCTATCCCGGGTGATGCCCTGCAGGCACGACGTCACTTCCGGCGTATGCAGCACGCCATCGCGCAGCAGAAAGACGTTCGCCGCCGAGGCCTCGGCCACGTAGCCTTCCGGGTCAAGCATGATGGTTTCATCGAAGCCCGCTTTCACGGCGGTATTCAGCGCCAGCATCGAGTTGACGTAATGGCCGCTGGTTTTAGCGCGACACAGGCTGATATTGACGTGATGCCGCGCCCAGGAAGAGGTCAGCGCCCGCAGCCCGTGGCTCGCGGCGGTAGGTGAAATATACGGCCCGAGATCCCAGGCGGCGATCATCACGTGAGTGGTGAGCCCCTGAGCACGAAGCCCCAACCCTTCGGCACCGAGAAATACTGTGGGCTTGAGGTAGGCATCGGTGAGGTTATTCCTGGACAAGCACGCGCGCTGGGCGTCGATAAGTTCCTCTTCGCTAAACGCCAGAGGGATATCCAGCGCGTGGGCGCTCTCGGCCAGACGACGAGTGTGCTCGTCCGCACGGAACAGATGGGTGCCGTGCGGCCCCGAATATGCCCGCACGCCCTCAAAGCAGCCCATGCCATAGTGCATGGTATGGGTAAGCAGATGCATCCTGGCATCTCGCCACTCGAGCCATTCGCCGTCCTGCCAGATCCAGCCATCGCGATCATAAAGCGGTGTCATCGGGTTGTACGCTCCCAGTCTATTTGCCAGCCATCGATCAGTGCCCGCTGATGCGGCTGTAGATCCTGATACCCCCAGGCGGCGATTTCATCGTTTTGTGGGTCAGGTACGGTGATAGAGCTGCCCGCCAGGGTCTGGATCGTGCTGTGGCCACACAGCGGCGCGTAACCTTCCGAGTAGCCGCCTTCATGTACGAGCACCAGCTTGCCGTCACAGCAGCGCTTGGCCAGGGCCTTGAGCTGGGCGGTCATGTCGGCAAAGGCCTGGCTATTGAGCAGCATCTTGCCCAGCGGATCCTTGGCGCAAGCATCATAGCCGCAGGCCACAATGATCATCTCCGGCGCAAAGGCCTCAATGGCGGGCAGAACCAGGCGCTCCAGGGCGTAGGCATAGGCGCCGATACCACAGCCTGGCGGCAGCGGCAGATTCAGGTTGGCCCCTGCTCCGGCGCCTTTGCCCTGCTCTTCGAAGGTGCCGGTTTCCAGCGGGTAGTTGGCCGCCTGGTGGATCGAGACGGTCAACACGTTCGCCTCTTCATAGAACGCCGCCTGCTGGCCATTGCCGTGGTGTACGTCCCAATCGAGGATCGCCACCCGGTTGACCTGGCCAAGCGCTCGGGCGCGCATCACCGCTGTTGGAATATTGCCAAGCAGACAAAACCCCCGGCCCTGGTCGGCTTCGGCATGATGGCCCGGGGGGCGGCACAGGGCATAAGCGTTCTCGACTTCGCCAGTGGCCACCGCCTCTACAGCAGCAATCGAAAGCCCTGCGGATTGAGTGGCTGCCGCCCAGCTTCCCGGGCGATACGGCGCGCAATCGCCGCCGTCACCACCTAATGCCTTGTCACCCGCCTGCAGCGCATTCAGGTAGCGCGGGGTATGAAAACGACCCAGATCCTCGAGCGTTGCTGCAGGCGGTTTCACCACGTAAAGCTCGTCAATGAGCCCACTGACCTCGAGGATATTCTTGAGCCGGCGTTTGCTTTCGGGGCTTTCTGAGGCGGCCTGGGGCTGCAAAAATTCACCCGCTGAAGAGAACACGCCAATGGCCCCCTGGTCGTGCCAGAAGCAGCGCTCGTGCCAATAAAAACCCGTTTTACTCATCCTGTGCCCTGTCGAAAACCGTTCATGAAAAGCGGCCAGGTTAGCGCCTAAGTAGTCGGCCGGGTAACTGCCTTCTTGATGTGCAACGACAGGCATTAGTCGCAAGCGCATTGGCAGCGCTTACAGGCGCTGCCTCCAAGCGTGTCTCAAGATGTGATCCAGTTTTTCAGACAAGAAGAAACGACTTCTCGAGACACCCTCGCCTATCAGGCCTCTGGCAGTGCCGCAATCACCATGATTTCGACCTTGAACTCGGGCTTGGCGAGCTTGGCTTCCGTGGCGGCACGTACGGGTGGGCGGCCCGGCACGACCCAGGCGTCCCAGATGGCGTTCATCTGATCGAACTCGGCCATATCGGTGACCCATACCTGAGCACTGATCAGATGCTCTTTTGACGTACCGGTCTGGGCCAGCAGCGTGTCGATACGCGCCAGCACCTGCTCGGTCTGGCCGCGCATGTCCGCTGTGGCGTCGCCCGGTACCTGGCCTGCCAGGTAAACGGTACCGTTGTGGATGGCCACCTGGCTCATGCGTGCATTGCTTTCTTGAAGGGTAACGCTCATCGGGTCTCTCCGGAAAAAAATAAAACAGCTGCTTGAGACTACGATATTCGTATCGAAAATGCTTGCCCTAAACATCGCAAGCTTGGCTTTGATGCCCCGCAAGTTATCGGCCTACCCACTGAAACCCACCGACCAGATCATGACAGGCACCGCCGCTAGAAACCCTATCGACACCATGGCCAGCAACCCGTCCCGGGTCAAGAGCCCTGCCGCGAAGCAGGCGATAGCCGCAGACGCTATCGAGCCCGAGGTCGGAATGGCTTCCATGAACGGCATGAAGAGAGTGACGGCCAGGATAAGCACGAGCGACAGGTAAAGCCACGGTGGTTTGATGAAAACCACCAGGCGCGGCTTGAGAAACCGCTCGACGAAATGAACCGGCTTGCGCAACCAGTTGACCCCCGTGCAAAGCTTGCGGGCGGACAGGGTTTTACGTGAAATGAAGGTGGGTAACCAGAGACACGTTCTGCCCAGAAGCATCTGCAGGATGAGTACGAACTCGACGGCGGCCACCATTGCGGTGATACCGGGTATCGAACTGGCCGGGGAAGCCGAAACAAGGGCGAACATCAACATCAGCGAGGCAAAAGAGTGATGGCCGAGTTCGTCCACCAGCGACGCGATCCTCACTTTTTCCCCTTGGATCGATTTTTCCAGGTGGTCAAGCACCTCACTAAGTGCCCGGGTGGTGTGTTCGGCCATTATCGACCTCTCTGGTAACTACAAAGCCCTTTTATCGATAGATAAACGAAGCCCCCAAGGCGTCGAATACTCGTCAGAACAGCGGCGCCTTTGTATCGATTGTAGTCCAGGCCAGCCATCAGATTCGAAATAGATACGTGTGCAGCCACAACCCCATAAGCAACAAGGCAAACAACACGACGGTTACCACGCCATTGAGCAGGCCAAGCTTCAACACCACACCCGCGAATGTGTAACCCATGAGGCTACCCTATCAATTTCGCGTGCCCGGCCGCCGGACGATTGAAAAACAGGCACAAAAAAGGCCTAGCGATGAACGCTAGGCCCTGAAAAATGGTGCCGGTGGCCAGACTCGAACTGGCACACCCGTAAAGGCGGCGGATTTTGAATCCGCTGCGTCTACCAATTCCGCCACACCGGCAATGGATGCGCATTATACGGGGAATCATCGGTGGGTCAATCACATTGACTGACTTTGTAGCCACAAAGCGCTATCCTATGGCGCCTGTTTGACCACCGTTAAGAGCCAACCCATGCAGCGCGCGGACTTCCATTTCGAGCTACCCGATGAGCTGATTGCTCGCTACCCTTCCGAGCAGCGTAGCGACTGTCGCTTGCTGTGCGCGGATGCCCGGCGCGACACGCTCGAGCATCGCCAATTCACGGACTTGACCGCGCTACTCGAACCCGGCGACTTGCTGGTGTTCAACGATACCCGCGTGATCCCCGCCCGCCTGCACGGCCACAAGGCCAGCGGCGGCAAGGTGGAAATGCTGCTGGAGCGCCCGCTGGACAGCCACCGGGGCTTGGCGCATATCCGTTCGAGCAAATCACCCAAGCCCGGCACCGAGCTGATCTTCGAGGGCGATATTCACGCAGTGGTGGAAGCCCGCCATGACGCCCTTTTCGAGCTGCGCTTTCTGGGCGAGACGCCGATGATCGCGCTTCTGGAGCGCCACGGCCATATGCCGCTGCCGCCCTACATTACCCGGGACGACGAGCTCTCGGACCGCGAGCGCTACCAGACCGTGTACGCCCGCCGCGAAGGGGCGGTAGCTGCCCCCACCGCAGGGCTTCACTTCGATCAGCCGCTGCTGGACGAGCTGGCCAGACAAGGTGTGAACAGCGCGTTTGTAACCCTGCACGTGGGCGCGGGCACCTTTCAGCCGGTACGGGTCGACAACATCCTCGAGCACCACATGCACAGCGAGTGGATCGAGGTGAGTGAGGCTACCTGCCAGAAAGTGCGCGAGACCCAGGCAGCAGGCAAGCGCGTGATTGCCGTAGGCACCACCAGCGTGCGCTGCCTGGAAAGCGCTTGCCAGAAAAGCGAAGACGGCCGGATCGCCCCCTACAGCGGCGACACCGACATCTTCATCTACCCCGGTTACGAGTGGCGCTGCGTGCAGGGGCTGATTACCAACTTCCACCTGCCGGAATCGACGCTGTTGATGCTGGTCTCGGCGTTCTCGGGCTACGAGCTTATCATGCGGGCCTACCGCGAGGCAGTCGCCGAGCGCTACGCCTTTTTCAGCTACGGCGACGCCATGCTGCTGACGCGCTAAGCCCGGCCGCCCTTAACGAATCGAAAAACGAGTTACTGCAATGCGAAAAGAATGCTTTATGCGCTTCGAGCGCCTGGCGGAAGACGGCCGTGCCCGGCGTGGCCGCCTTCACTTCCCTCGCGGCACGGTGGAAACCCCCGCCTTCATGCCGGTGGGCACCTACGGCACCGTGAAAGGCATGACGCCGGAGGCGGTAAAAGAGATCGGCGCGGAGATCATTCTGGGCAATACCTTCCACCTGTGGTTGCGCCCGGGCACGGAGGTGATCGAGGCCCACGGCGACCTGCACGACTTCGCCCAGTGGGACAAGCCGATCCTCACCGACTCTGGCGGCTTCCAGGTCTTCTCTTTAGGCGAGACGCGCAAGATCACCGAGCAGGGCGTGCACTTTCGCTCGCCGGTAGATGGCAGCAAGGTCTTCATGGGCCCGGAAGAGTCCATGGCGGTGCAGCGCTCGCTGGGGTCGGACGTGGTGATGATTTTCGATGAGTGCACGCCCTACCCGGCCACCTTTGAAGAAGCCGAAAAATCCATGGAGCTGTCGCTTCGCTGGGCCCAACG
This sequence comes from Vreelandella xerophytica, assembly GCF_968048975.1. The sequence continues at coordinate 2,954,573 of NZ_OZ309106.1, forward strand.
CTCACGCGCGGCCCACGGCGATTCGCCCTCAGCGCTTTTCGGTATCATCCAGGGAGGCATGCACCCGGAGCTTCGCGAGCGCTCGTTGAAGGGGCTTTTGGAGATCGGCTTCGATGGCCTGGCCATCGGTGGGCTTTCCGTCGGCGAGCCCAAGGAAGAAATGATCAAGGTGCTCGACTACCTGCCCACCTGGATGCCCGACAACACCCCCCGCTACTTGATGGGCGTGGGCAAGCCCGAGGACCTGGTGGAAGGCGTGCGCCGCGGGGTGGACATGTTCGACTGCGTGATGCCCACCCGCAACGCGCGCAACGGGCACCTTTTCACCTCCCACGGCACCGTCAAGATCCGCAACGCCACGCACCGTCATGACACGCGCCCACTCGATGACGAGTGCGATTGCTATACCTGTCAGAACTTCTCCCGGGGCTATCTGCATCACCTGGATCGCTGCAACGAGATGCTCGGTTCGATGCTCAATACCATCCACAACCTGCGCTATTATCAGCGTGTAATGGCGGATTTGCGCGCGGCTATCGAAGCGGGTACATTGACCGCCTTTGTGGAAGGCTTTTACGCCCAGCGCGGCTTGCCCGTGCCACCCCTTGCGAATTGATCGTCACCCGCCTTGGCGGGTGGTTTAACCCCTTCACCCATTAACGTCTAAACCAGGAGTTCACTCGATGCTGGATTTCTTCATCTCCCCGGCGCATGCCCAGGAAGCCGCCGCCGGCGGGGGCATTGCTCAAATCGTCATGCTGGTCGGTTTCGTCCTGATTTTCTACTTCCTGCTCTGGCGCCCGCAGGCCAAACGCGCCAAGCAGCACAAGCAGTTGGTGACCAGCCTGGACAAGGGCGATGAAGTCGTCATCGGCGGCGGTCTGGTCGGCCGTGTGACCAAGGTGTCCGACGAGTTTCTCACGCTGGAAGTGTCCGAAGGCACCGAAGTGAACGTGCAGAAAAACGCCGTGGCAGCCGTACTGCCCAAAGGTACTATCAAGTCCATCTAATCATTGCCCCACCCTGCCGAACGTGCCAGCCACCCCGGCATGGGTGAGATGGTCGATGATGGTAAACGTTGCCGTACACGGGCTCCCCGCGTACGGCAATTCCGTATGTCATTGAAGGCAGGGCTTACATGCTCAACCGTTACCCCCTGTGGAAGTATCTGCTGATACTGGTCGTCTTGATCGTTGGCCTTATCTACTCGCTTCCCAATTTATTTCCCGCCGACCCCGCCATTCAGGTAAGCAGCGCCCAGGGCAATGCCCTTGACGAGCGTGAGGTGTCGCGTGTCCAGCAGGCGCTTGACGACAACGACATCGCAGTAACCGGCGTCGAACAGCAAAACGGCCAGTGGCTGATCCGCCTGGCAAGCGATGACGACCAGCTCGACGCCCGCGACGTGGCCGCCGAGGTGCTGGGAAGCGATGCCACCGTAGCGCTGAACCTGGCCGACGCCACCCCCGGCTGGCTGCAGGCGTTCTCCGCCTCCCCCATGACGCTGGGCCTTGACCTGCGCGGCGGCGTGCACTTTCTGCTGGAAGTGGACATGGACGCGGCCATTACCCAGCGTCTGGAAGTCAACGCCAGCGCCATGCGCGAGCTTCTGCGCGGCGAACGCATTCGCTATCGCAACAGCGAGATCGACGGCCAGACGCTCTCCATCGACTTCGCAAGTTCGGACGACCGCGATGCAGCCCGGCGCCTGATCAGCCGCGACTTCCCCGATTTCGACTACACCAATGAAGGCAGTGGCCGTGCTTCCACGCTTACGATGTCGCTCAGCGATCAGATCGTCAGCGAAATCCAGGATTACGCGGTCAACCAGAACCTGACCACCTTGCGTAACCGGGTGGACGAGCTGGGCGTGGCGGAGCCCATGGTCCAGCGTCAGGGGCCGAGCCAGATCGTGGTCGAGCTGCCCGGCATTCAGGACACCGTGGCCGCCAAGCGCATCGTGGGCGCCACGGCGAACCTGGAATTCCGCCTGGAAGCGCGCAACGATACGCCGGACATGGAAACCGAATCCCACGTGTTTCGAAACAACCAGGCCCGCTCGGCGGAGCTGATGCGCGATGTCATCATCACCGGCGACAGCGTTTCGAGCGCGAGCAACAGCTTCGATGAAAACGGTCGTCCTCAGGTCAATATCAACCTGGACGGCACCGGCGGCACGCTGATGAATCGCGCCACGCGTACCAACATCGGGCGCAACATGGCGGTGCTGTTCATCGAGCACAAGAGCGAAGACACCGTGGTCACCGACCCGGAGACCGGCGAAGAGACCCTGGTGCGCGAACCCTACGTGGAGCGCGGCCTGATCAGCCTGGCCACCATTCAAAGCGCGCTGGGCAACAGTTTCCGTATCACGGGCCTCGACTCCCCCACCGAAGCCGCGGAGCTTGCCCTGCTGCTGCGCTCGGGCTCGCTCGCCGCCCCTATCTACTTCGTGCAGGAGCGCACCATCGGGCCAAGCCTGGGTGCGGAAAACATCGACCGCGGTCTTCTGTCCGTTCAGATCGGTCTTTTGCTGGTCGTGCTGTTCATGCTCGCCCGCTACAAGGTCTTCGGTGTGTTCGCGACCGTCGCACTGGGCTTGAACCTGACGCTGCTGGTAGCGGTGATGTCGATGCTGGGCGCCACACTCACGCTTCCCGGCATCGCCGGTATCGTGCTCACCCTGGGCATGGCGGTGGACGCCAACGTGCTGATCTTCGAGCGTATCCGCGAAGAGCTTCGAAACGGGCTGTCGATTCAGCAGGCAATTCACGCCGGCTACGAGCGCGCCTTCACCTCGATCGTCGATGCCAACATCACCACGCTCCTGGTGGCGGTGATTCTGTTCTCGATCGGCACCGGCCCGGTGAAAGGCTTTGCCGTGACGCTCTCTATCGGCATTTTGACGTCGATGTTCACCGCGCTGATGGTGACGCGCGCCATGGTCAACCTGACCTACGGCAGCAAACCCGTCAAAAAGCTATGGATCTGATCAACATGCCCTGGATCCTTGCGCTTCGCCCCGACTTCAAGAGGTGGTCATGAAACCCCTATCACATCTGAACATCGACTTCATGGGACGGCGAAACATGGCGTTTATCGCCTCCGCCATCATGCTGGTCGTGTCGATCCTTGCCATCGCCCTGTTCTCGCTGAACCTGGGGCTGGACTTCACCGGCGGCACGCTCATTGAAGTGCGCTACGGCGCAGCGCCGTCGCTGGACGCCGTTCGCCAGCTACTGGAAAGCAATGGCTTCCAGGACGTTTCGGTACAAACCTTTGGCGCCTCCACCGAGGTATTGATTCGTCTGCAGCAGGCCTTTGACCCGGACGTGGGCAGCGATGTCGTCAATCTGCTGCGCGAAAACGGTGAAAGCGTCAATCTGATTCGCGCCGAGTTCGTGGGCGCCCAGGTGGGCGATCAGCTGCGCGACCAAAGCGGGATGGGGCTGATGGTGGCGCTCGGCGTGGTCATGCTCTATGTGGCCCTGCGCTTTCAGTACAAGTTCGCCCTCGGTGCACTGCTGGCTCTGGTGCACGACGTCATCATCGTGGTCGGCGTATTCGCGCTGTTCCAGCTCGATTTCAACCTCACCGTGCTGGCGGCGATTCTGGCGGTCATCGGCTACTCGCTCAACGACACCATCGTGGTGTACGACCGCATTCGCGAATCGATTCGCACCTCGCGCATCGACGACATGCCGCAGATCTTCAACGAAGCGATCAACGCCACGCTCTCGAGGACGCTGGCCACCTCGGGTACCACGGTACTCGTGCTGCTGGCGCTGTTGATTCTGGGGGGCGACATGATTCACAACTTCGCCGTTGCGCTTCTCATCGGCATCGTCGTGGGTACCTTCTCCTCGATCTACATCTCCGGGGCGCTGTTGATTCCCTTGAAGCTCTCTCGGGAAGATCTGATCCCCACGAAAAAGGCCATCGACGAAGAGGAAGAAGAGCTGCCTTGAGGGCATTTTTCAACCGCTAGGTTTCAATCATTAAAAAGCCCCTACCAGTTACCCAGTAGGGGCTTTTTCATACCCTTACTGGTGGGTTAGCAACGTTTGAATGCTGAGCGCCGTAACGAGTGCTGCTTCGGGCAACCGAGCCACGGGGACACGCTCATCGGCACGATGCCCATTGGCTTCGAGCGGATCTTTGGGGCCGGCACCGTACATTACCGTGGGAATCCCCGCTTCACTGTAGAGACGCGCATCGGTGTAAAGCGGTAGCGCCCCGGTACCTATAGACTCTTTCAATACCGTTTGTGCCTTATCCGCAAATATAGCTGCTAACCTTTCCGACTCGGGGTTAGAGAGCATGGGATTTGCCAATAACCGACGTTTAATAGTTACTTCAACTCCTTGATCGATAGGCACGGAGTTGATCAATTCGCAAAGTGCTTGCTCCACTTCCAAAGCCGACTCTTCAGGAATGATACGCCGATCGATGCTGAAAGTGACTCGATCTGGCACCACGTTCGTATTGATACCGCCCTGGATGGTGCCTACCACAAGCGAAGGGCTGCTCACTCCTGGGTACTCGGAAATACGCTCGTTCAAGGTTTTTCGATGCTCATAGAGAGCATCCAGAATGGGCATCGATTGCTCGATCGCATCAACCCCTGTGTGATGCCAAGCCGCATGAGCGGAGCGACCCTGTACGGACACATCCAGGTGTAAACACCCGTTATGCGCGGTAATCACCTCGTACGAAAACGCAGCGCAGACCGCGTAATCCGGCCGGGAGATCCCTTCAGATAAAAGCCAGGCAGGCCCTGTGGCGCCACCGGTTTCTTCATCATAAGTAAAATGCAGCTCGACGCATCCGGCGTCGAGACTCTGGGTGTCGATCAGCGCCTTGAGAGCGTAAGCGTAGCTGACAAAATCGCTCTTTGACACCGCCGCCCCTCGCCCGAAAAGCCACCCATTGTCTACTTCACCTCCATAAGGGTCTTTGCTCCAACCATCGCCGGGCGGGACTACATCACCATGGGCATTTAGAGCTACCGTTGGCCCCGGGCCGAAACGATGGCGTACCACCAGATTGGTGACTCGGACCATGCCGTGCTGCTTGCACAGCGATTCGGGGACTTGATGCTGTTCTACCTCAAAGCCCATCGCCTCAAGTAGCTGTGTCGTTCGCAAGGCATGCGCATGACCGTCGCCCGGCGGGTTATCCGAGGGCACCTGTACGAGCTCTCGAAGCATGTCGATCTGATGGTCGAGGCGCTCATCGAGCCAGGTCTTTAATTCATTCATAAGTCATTCCTTCAGGGTACTCTTTAACAGCACCCAAGTCGGTCGCGATAGTAAGCCGCCACGTGTTGTTCGATACCCGGCCAGGCATCAATCAGATCGGATCGCTGGTCGAGCGCATGTCGATACATACGGCGAAGCTCATCGTGCACCTCCTCCAGGTTCATGGTGGCCAACCGCCCCTGTTCGACCACGCGCTGCCCGCCAACCACCAGACTATCCAAATGATGGCGCGTCGCTCGAGAGAAGAAGAGATCCGTCCAGTCCAGTGCCATGATGCGGTCGCAGTCGAGCTTATCGAGATCCAGCGTCATCCAATCGGCCGGGTCACCCGGCTCGAGCAACGCGTCTTGCTTCTGGCCCAATGAAGCCCGTCCCAGCGTGGTCGCTGCCGCCAGCATGCGTTGGCGTGTGGCGTTATCAAAAGCGCCCGGTTGACCATGCAGCAGCGTATTGAGCCGCAGTTCCCTTAGTGCATCATCGTCTTCATCCAAGGCGCATCCGTCCACGCCCATGGCGACGTTACAGCCGGCTTCCCACATGGCAGCCACCGGGGCCAGTCCGGAACGCAAATGTAGATTGGAGCTTGTATTGATGGCGATGGTAGTGCCGGACTCGGCGATTAACTCGAGCTCATCAGGGCGAGCCCACGCACAGTGCGCCAGCGTTAAACGAGGCGAGAGCAGACCGATATCGTTTAAATAGCGCACGACGCCGTTTGGAAATTTCCAATCCGCCCACTCCCGCTGATAGCGGGTTTCGAGCAGATGCATATGAACGCGCCGCCCCGTGGAGGCCGACGCCTTGGCAATCCCTTGGAGCAACTCATCGGAGCACCACTGCACCCCCGTCGGCCCGAACTGAATGTTGACGTCCTGCTCGTCCACGGCCTGGGTGACATCTTCGACTTGCTGTAGCTGCTCTTGGGAGGTCATGGTCGGCAGTTGAAAATAACGCTCGACCGTATCGCGTTGCTGTGCGCCCAGGTTCGACTTCGCGCGTTCATCATTGCCGTAAACCAACGGGTTTTGATCCCGCATACCTACTGCAAACGTTAAGCGTACCCCCACCGCCTTGGCCGCTTTAGCAACCGATTGCACCTCGTCAGGCAAGGCTTCGAGTCCTTGAGGCCGTGTACAGTGCATCATGACCGATGCGCACCCACCTTCTGCCGCACGGCCAAAGGCGGCACACGCGGCAAGGTAAGTATCCACAGAAGGTATGACGGCCAAGCGCAACAGCCAGGTTTCCAGAGGCTTGCCCGCTGCGCCAAAGGAACTCGAAGAAAGTGGACGCCCATGATCATGCGCGTTCGAAAGCGCGGGTAATATCATGCGTTGGGCAGTCGTATCCGACGCGGTCGTCAAGCGATCGACGGTTTCAATCACACCGTTCTCGACACCGATCCGACAAGGCCCTTCCAGTTCAAAGCTGCTGCCGCGCAGGGCGGCAGCGAACTCATAGTGATTCATCCAGGTTCTCCTTCATGTCACTCGTCACAACACCCGTCATCAATGTGACAAGCCCTAAGGCAACCGCTGCTCTAAAGGGGGTAGAAACTCGCTGGAATATACATCGTCTACCGCGGGAGTACCGGTAAGCTCATAGAGCTCGACGATGGTATCGATCGAGCGAGCAAGACGCGCTTCATCGACTGCCCCGAAACCGAGTTCTCGAGACTCGTCGGAGATAATCAGATTATCCAGCGCAAACTGAAGGCGCTGAGCTTCCGCCTGCTCATTAAGAAAGCCCTCAACCTCCATAAGCGCATCGATCCCATCTTGTGGCGCTTCAATGACGTCTTGAATCGCACGATTAATGGCTCGTACCAGACCGGCGACCGCTTCGGGCTGCTCCTCGACCATCGAGCGCGAGACCATCACGCCGTTGGAGTAAACTTCTACACCGTAATCGCCGTAAGGAAACCAGCGATAGTCAGTATCAGGGTCATGGCCTTGAGCCACCAGGTTCATGTAGCTGGTAACATTGAAAACCAGCGATCCATCGACATCGCCGCGGTTTAGCAGTTGCTCCTGAAGATTGGGTGCAACGTTGACGATTTCCACGTTTCCAGGATCGATACCTGCCGCTTCGGCCATCGCTGGAAACAGCCGAGTTGAAGCGCTACCGGCAGGAGCGCCTAGTACGGCGCCATCTACATCGTCAATACTCTGGATGGGGCCATCTGCTTTGGTTAGTAATGCAAAAGGGGGCTGGTTATAGATCTGGTAGACCATGACCGGTGCACGTTCAGGGCGTTCAGCGGCGTTTTGTATCACCGCATTCATGTCCCCGAAACCCGCGTCATAAGCGCCGGACATGATACGGCTGACCGTTGCGGCCGAGCCTTCTCCCTGGTCGATACGCACATCCAGCCCCTCCTCCTCGAAATACCCGCGCTCTTGGGCCAGAAAGTACCAGGCATGTATGCCTTGAAAACTCCAATCCAAAGTGAAATTTACGCGCTGCAATTCGGCATGGGCCATAAGAGGCATTACCAGGCTGGTCAATACAAACGCTTTTCCTGTCCGAGCAAAGATCATGATTGAACTCCTTATTTGTTATGCCGCTGGCAACTCGGATTTGCGCATGGCCCAACCCGCAACCCGACGCTCGATCAACGAAAACACCAGGTAAAGCGCAACACCCAACATGGCGAGTAGAAACAACCCGGAAAACACTAGCGGCACGTCGAAGCTTGAAGTAGCTATCATCATGACGTTGCCGATGCCCCGGTTAGAGGCGATGGTTTCAGCCAGTACTGTGCCCACAAAGGCCAACGTGATGGCGACTTTCAGCGATGCAAAGAAGTAAGGCATCGCGCGGGGTATGCCCACGTTCCACAGAACCTCGCGCTTTTTAGCCCCTAAAGACTTCAATACGTCCTCAAGCTCGGGTTCCGTTGTAGCAAGACCGGTCGCCACATTCACTACGACCGGAAAAATACAGATAATAAAAGAGGTCAAAACGGCAGGAACCGTACCACTCCCAAACCAGAGTACGAAAATGGGGACCACAGCGACTTTGGGAATGGATGAAAAACCCACCAACAGTGGGTAAGCCGTATCGTAAGCCACTTTGGATGAGCCAACGACCGCTCCCAACAGCATTCCCACCGTTACCCCCATCACAAAACCCGTTAATGTCGTGCTCAATGTTTGCACTACATGGGGCATTAATTGAGGGAAACGAGCCACCAGAGTTTCCATAACCACAGTGGGTCGGGGCAGAACGATTTCGGGAATACCAAACAGTAGACAGATGATTTCCCAAAATACGAAGACCCCCAAAATCAACATGGCGGCGGCCAGCTTCTGGCGTACCTTATCGATAAACTCCATGACAACTCTCCTAGGCAGCGTCCGGCCGCGTATGAGTGATAAGTTCACGCAGTTGCTGCGTCAGTCTTACGAAATCCTGCTCGTAGGTCATTGAAATAGTTCGGGGGCGAGCCAAAGGCACCGGCTGGTCATCAATGATTTTGCCCGGGCGCGGGCTCATCACGCAGATACGTGTTCCCAGGAAAGCGGCCTCACGCAAATCGTGAGTCACAAGTAATACCGTGGGTTTGCTCTCGAGCCAGAGGTTTTGCAAAATTCCCCACAGCTCTTCGCGAGTGAATTGATCCAACGCTCCAAAAGGCTCATCGAGCAATAAGAGCTCCGGGTCGTGAATCAGGGCCCGGCACAGTGAAGCTCTCTGCAGCATCCCCCCGGAAAGTTGCCAAGGCTGTTTATCGCCAAACCCTTTCAAGCCCACCTTTTCCAGCAACGCATCTGCGCGGTCGCTGAATTCACCTTTGCGCGCCTGACGAAAGCGAGAACGAAAAGGCGGTACGATCTTCAGGGGCAGCATGACGTTGTCGCGCACACTCAACCAAGGCAGCATGGTAGGGTTTTGAAATGCCATGCCGACCCCGACCCTCTTGGCCCCTACTTCTCGGCCGCCAACATGCACGTGACCGGATGAAGGCGCCAGCAGGTTACTGACCAACTTCAAGATGGTGGATTTACCACAACCAGAAGGCCCCACCAGCGCGACAAACTCGCCTTGCTCAACCGTGAGCTGGGTCGGGGCTAGCGCCTGAATGGTCTTGTTTCCCCGCCCATAAACAACCTCAGCTCTTTCCAGCTTGATCGCTTCTCGGCCACGTTCTGCGTTGGGTAAATCGGGTAACGACGTCGTTTCGGCTTCCTGAATCTCAATCAACATGCGCAGTTTCTCCTTGTTCGACGGGTACCTTAGCGATCTCGGCGGCCAGTGTTTTCTTGCTATTGTTAAGTTTGGCTGCCGGCATTTTCTGAACACGCTTCACTGAAAGGCCGGTACCTTTGCACTCGGTTTGCAGGGTGCGATCGCGCATTGCAAACCGACCGCGTACCAGGGTATGAACGGGCACGCCTTTAACCGGCCAGCCGTGAAAAGGGATGGCGCGCGCGCGGTGAGAATGCAGGGTGTTTTGATCGATCGTCTCTTCACGCGCCAGGTCGACGATGGCTATATCCGCATCGGCCCCAACGACCAAAGCTCCTTTATTGGGATAGAGCCCCCAAGCCTTGGCAGGCGCAACAGCGCTAAAGCGCACGTACTCTTCGAGCGTAATGCGACCTTCATTCACAGCGGTCAGCATTAATACCATCTGCGTCTCGACCCCAGGAAAACCGCAGTCTGCCTCCCAGATCACATCGTTATGCTGCTCTTGTGGCGTATGCGGGGCGTGGTCGGTCGCTATCATGTCTACCGTTCCGTCGCGTAGCGCCTCCCACAATGCCTCACTGTCCTCGGCATCCCGAATCGGCGGATTCACCCGCATCAGGCTACCAAGCGTTGCGTAATCGCCGGTATCCATCATCAAGTAGTGGGGGCAGGTTTCGCTGGTGATGTCGACCCCGCGCTGCTTGGCTTCGCGCATAGGGCGAAGCTCGGCGGCTGAGGAGACATGCAACACGTGGATTCGTGCTCCGGTCCATTCGGCTAGAATCCCCGCTCGAGCCACGGCTTCTACGGCCACTACATCGGGTCGAGCCGCGACGTGGGCCAAGGCATCGTTGCGCCCGGCGGCCCGTAGTCGCTCATAGCGCCAAGCCATGATGGAGGCGGTTTCAGCGTGAAGGGAGGTCCGCAGCCCGTAAGGCGCTACCCGCTCAAAGGCCTCCAGCATGGCGCCGGTGGACGGCGATGGCAGGTTGCCGAAGGTATTACCCATAAAACACTTGAAACCAATGACGCCACTTTCCGCAAGAGCTTCGAGCTGGTCGACATTGTCTTCTGCCATGAGCCCATATATCCCGAAATCGACGTAGGCTTGCTGCTCGGCAAGCGCCAGTTTTTCGGCAAACGCTGTGGGTGTTGCCGTCGGCGGATGCGTATTGGGCATATCGAAAACAGTTGTAACGCCGCCCATGGCAGCAGCTGCGGTCCCACTCTCCCAAGTCTCTTTATGGGCATACCCCGGTTCGCGAAAATGCACGTGGACATCAATCGCTCCGGGCAGCAGATGCATGCCCTTAGCATCCAGCACTTCGTTGGCATTGGGCATACTCTGCTCATCTCCCACTGCGATAATTTTGCCGTCCTTGATGGCAATCGCTGCAGGCAGCGTGGATTCGTGGCTTACTACTTGGCCATTAATGATGACGAGGTCAGCTTGCATTGTGTGTTCTCCTTAAAGAGCAGCCCAACCGCCATCCACGGGCAGGTCGGTACCGGTAATTTGACGGGCTCGGTCGCTTGCCATGAAAAGGCACGCGTCGGCGATGTCCTGGGCGGTGGAAATACGCTGTAATGCGTAGTCAGCGGCGTGACGACGCGCCGCCTCCTCTTCGCTGATGCCAAGCCGGCTGGCCATGTCCGGGCATACCTTGGTGCGAAAGCGCTCGCCATCCACCATTCCCGGGGCGACGATGTTGATATTCACGTTATAAGCCCCGGCCTCTAAGGCCATGCTTTTGGTGACGCCGCGTAGCCCCCACTTGGAAGCCGAGTACGCCATACGCCCGGCCTTTCCACGCATGCCAAACGTACCTCCGACGTTGACGATTTTGCCGCTTCGACGCTCCATCATTCCGGGCAGCACAGCGCGCATGGTGTTGAAGCAGCCCGCCATATTGAGCTTGACGATGGCGTCGAATTCGTCAGTAGTCGTCTCGGCGCCGGACTTGCCGACCGGCCCCGAACCGCCCGCAACGTTAACCAATACATCAGGCACATCGCCGAACGCCTCTCTAATATGAGCAACGGCTTGCTCACATTGATCCCACTGCGTGATATCGCACGCTACCAGCACGACCTCGGCACCTTGCTGACGCAACTGATGCTCCAACGCCGAAACCGCTTCGGTATCCCGGGCCAGTAAAGCCAGCCGGGCCCCCTCTTCGGCAAACGCCCGGGTAATGGCCTCACCCATGCCTTTTACCGGTCCCGTGATAGCGACGATTTTGTTGGTGAGTTGTAGATCCATGGGTTTTCCTTGATAGGTCTAACGAGATTAATCCAGCGAGTAGATGCGTTCGTCTTCTGCAGGGAGGTAGTCGGTGTCAAAGATGGTTTTGAGTGCAGGGATGCTCTCAAGGCCGTAAGCATCTACCACGATGCTGATGGCTCTTTGCATGCGCTCCTGATCGATATTACCAAGGCCGATGTCGCCTAATTCGGGGTGGCGCATTTCGTCGTCGATGGTGGCGTTCAAGCGGGCGGTTTCTACCTCACGGTTGATCAGAGGCTCCTGGGCCATGACGGCGTCCATACCTGCTTCGCGGTCAGCAAGCACATCGGCCACACCACGATTAACCGCGCGTACCAAACCACGCACGGCTTCGGGGTTGTCCTCGACCAGTTGGCGGGAAACAATGAGCGCATTGGAGTAGAGATCCATGCCGTAATCGCCATAACGTATAAAGCGCAAGCGCTCTTCTGGATCGATACCGGCGAGCATGGCGTTAAAACGTACGGTATTGACGAAGCCGAACACCGCATCCACCTGCCCACGATTGAGCATTTGCTCGCGAAGGCGAGGTTCGATATTCATTACTTCGACGCTATCGGCATCAATATCGGCAATAGAGGCAAACGCCGGAAAGAGGCGTAATGCCCCATCGTTGGCAGGCCCGGCAATCGTGCGGCCTTCGAGATCGGCCGGCTCATGAATATCGCTGTCGGTAGTGACGGCGATGGTAAATGGCGGCTGCGTGTAGAGCATGTACACCCCGACCGGTGCGGTATCGGGGTTATTGGCGGCATAGTTGATCAGTGCGTTAATGTCACCAAACCCGACATCGTAAGCCCCGGAGGCCACGCTACCGACAGCGGCTCCCGAGCCGGAGCCCTGATCAATACGCATATCGAGGCCCTCTTCGGCGAAATAGCCGCGCTCTTGCGCCAGAAAGAACCATGCTTGAGGCCCTTGATAAGACCAGTTCAAAACCATACGTAGTGGCGTATCTGCATGCGCGGATAGCGTCCAGAGTGCGGCCAGCAGCGGCAAGACAAGCCATCGTGTAACGGTCTTTAAACAAACGGTTAGAGCATGCATGAGTGAATCTCCAGAGTGTGTAAAGAGTGTCCTCTAGCGCTTTAGGGCGCTAATCGAAGCCCTGGGGCCGTAAAGCCGTAGAGCGCTCGAATCAAGGTAAACGCCGCTTGCGAAGCAGCAGGTGAAGGCGTCGCGACCGCGTCTTCCATCACCACCGTGTGATAGCCAAGAAATGAGGCATCTTGAAGCGTTGCCATTACGCAGCGCTCCGTATTGATGCCGGCAAACAGCAGAGTAGTGATGTCCAGGCGTCTTAAAATGGCGTCCAGCTCCGAGTGCCAAAACCCGCTAAAACGGTTTTTGTACACCACCAGCTCACTGGGCAGCGGAGCGAGCGCTTCGATGGGTTGGGCACCCCACTCTCCGCGCACCAACACCGGATGCCCTGCACCGGCAAGCTCGCCGTAGCCAGGCCGTTGGCCAAACTGGTTGCCAAACATCATTTGAGCGCTACTTAGTTCACAGGTATCGGCCCGCACGCCCCAGTGCAGGTGAATGACCAGGATCTTTAACGCACGGGCACTCTCCAGCAACAGGGCGATGTTGGGGATAACCTTTTGTGAATAAGCAATATCGATGCCGCTGGTAGCGAACCACCCATCGGAATGACAAAAGTCGTTTTGCATATCCACAACGACGAGCGCACTTCTGGCCAGGTCGACAGTGATCGGACGAGGTTGGGCAGCCAACGTACTCAATAAAGGAGGTGGTGTTTCTTTAACCAAAGAAACAGGGTCTGAGCGAAATGCTTGCGGGTCGCGTTTAGCCGTCATGATCAGCCTCCTGTTGGGTGATCTCAGACTAGCGCCGCTTTAGTGATGATATCTATTGCTAAAAAATTCGTATAGTGTCCTAAAAAACTCAACACGTGGAGTCAGAGGTGAAACACCTTCGTTTATTTGAGTACATCGATGCCGTAGTCAGAGCAGGATCGATCCGACGTGCAGCAGAATCGCTCTATATCACTCCTTCAGCGCTTGATCGACGTATCCAGCAGGTAGAAGAAGAGCTCGGCACACAGATTTTCGAGCGCCATGCCAAGGGGATGCGACTCACCGCGGCGGGCGAGATCTTTCTGGATTACGTACGTCGGCATATTGCCGACCTGGGTCGGGTACGCTCTGAAATAGAGGGGCTTAAAGGACTTCGTAAAGGACATGTTTCATTGGTAGCCAGTCAGGCATTGGCCGTGGATTTTCTACCTGAACAAATCAGGTTATTCAGAAAGCGATACCCAGGGGTGTCTTTTACGGTACGAATCGCTGATCGTGGTGAGGCTTTGAAAGCACTCATGGCGTTTGAAGCAGAACTGGCCATTGTAGTCTTCCCCAAAATGAGCTCTGAGGTACTACAATTAATCATGATCGCACAGCCGGTCATTGCACTCATGTCGAGAAGCCACCCATTGGCCTCTCAGTCCAGAGTTCGGTTAAGCGAGTGCTTGAACTACCCACTCGTATTACCCGATGCCTCACTGGGTGTACGTGAATTATTGGAACCGATGCTGGTCAGGCGCACCAACAAGGCGCAGATCAGCGCCGAGACCAACTCGTTCGAACTCATGCGAGGCTTACTACAAGATAACCACAGTATCGGGTTTCAAATCGACATCGGTAGTTCCAGAGAGCCCAGAGAGAGCAAGATCATTTCACTGCCCATCGATAAGCGAGATGTGCCGAGTGCGCCCTTGATCTGCGCCCAGCTACGCGGGCGAACGCTCTCAGTGGCCGCGGCCCGCTTTGGCGATCAATTGACTCAGTGTCTGGATAAAATGGATATCGTCAGATAGATAGCTAGTTAGTTGTCTGGTAGCCACTTTGGAACATTGGTAGGTTTGAAGTTCTCCAACCCTTCGAGTAGCGCATTCGGTTCGCTTTCCAACACGATCGAATAACGATGTTCGGCGGGCAAGAAGCGTTCGGCGATCATATGGTCGACAAATGCCATAAACGGATCGAAAAAGCCATTGATATTGTAAAGGCCAAGCGGTTTTTGAATTTCTCCTAGTTGGTTCAATGTCCACACCTCCATGAACTCTTCGAGCGTACCAATACCACCAGGTAAAGCGATAAAAGCTTCGGAAAGCTCGGCCATACGTCCTTTACGCTCACGCATGGTGGAAACCACCTCATGACCCTGCAGGCCAGTATGCAGGTGACCCTTATCGTGCAAGCGCTGAGTGATCACCCCAAAACTTTTACCGCCACCTTCCAGCAAGGCATTAGCCAATATGCCCATCAACCCTTTGTGAGTGCCGCCAAAAACCAGTTCGACATCCTTAGCGGCAAAACTTGCTCCAAGGCTCGCCGCACCCTCGGCATAGGCGGGGCTGCCGCCCGTATTTGAACCACAAAAAACGGCAATCGCCGATAATGAATTCATACCACCCCCACTATTTTTTACTCCAAACGTTAAGCCCTGACGATTAAAGCAGCTTTAATATAATAAAACTCCAACATTGACCATAAAGCATCATTTTATAGCAGATAACTGATCGGCTGTGAGGGCACCTGATCGCCCACTTATAGCTCCGAGGCGCTTCCCTTGAAGCTCTCTCGGGAAGATCTGATCCCCACGAAAAAGGCCATCGACGAAGAGGAAGAAGAGCTGCCTTGAGGTTACCCTAGCAAACTGAAAACTGTGCGTTACAAAAAAGCCCCCAAGGTTTACACCTTGGGGGCTTTTTAAATGCTGTCAGCCTAAACAAATACCACCGGAGGCCGATATAAGCACCCTGGCCGAAAAAACTGTTGGTACTCCACTGATTTTTAACGCCCTGCCTCCCCCCCCCCCCTTTAGAAATATTCAGGAGAACACGATGAAGTGGCTGACATCTTCCAGGGAACAGGAAGCCTTGTCTCGAATGCTGACCCAGCTTGAGTACGGGGAAACGCCCACCTTCGACAGTGGACGCCAGGCTCGTCGACTACGCCCGATCATGCAGCGCATGGCCGAGCTCTTGACGCGCACATCCGATACCAGCAGTGTCCAGACCGAAGAGGCGCTGGGGCACCTGCAGCAGCGTTTCGATCTGATCTGCGATGTGACCTTTGATGGGCTTTGGGACATGACGGTGCGCAACGGCAACACCGCCGACCCCGACAATCCTTTTCAGTGGTCGCAGCAGTTTCGCCGGCTGCTGGGCTTTCGTGACACTCACGACTTCCCCAACGTGCTGGGTAGCTGGTCAGACCGGCTGCATCCCGAAGACAAGGCGCGTACGCTCGACGCCTTCAAGGCGCACCTCTCGGACAAGAGCGGACGTACGCCCTTTGATGTGAATTATCGGCTGGCCACCCGAAGCGGCGACTACCGCTGGTTTCGCGCCCAGGGCGATACCCTGCGCGATGAATACGGCGCGCCACTGATCGTGGCCGGCTCCCTGCGTGACATTCACGATCAGACGCTACGCGATGCCGAGCTCGACAAGGTGGTGACCCGCTTCGAGCTTTCGCGTGAAATGCTCAATGATGGCCTGTGGGACATGGAGGTCATTGCCGGTGATCCGGTCAATCCCAACAATCCCTTCTGGTGGTCGCCCCAGTTTCGCCGGCTGCTGGGCTTTGAAACCGTCGAAGAGTTCCCCGATGTCCTGGAAAGCTGGGCAGGCCGCTTGCACCCCGATGACAAGGAAAATGCCCTCAAGGCCTTTGGCGATCATCTCAACGATTACAGTGGCCGCACCCCCTACGACATTACCTTCCGGCTGAGATGCAAAAGCGGCGAGTACCGCTGGTTTCGCGGCCGCGGCCAGACCCGGCGCGACGCGCAGGGACGGCCCCTGCGGGTGGTCGGCGCGCTGGTGGATATCCATGTGCAGCATGAGCAGCGCGAGATGCAAAAAGCCCAAAAGGCCCAGCAAAGACAGCTCGAGCGCACCATCGAAAGCGTCGACGAGATCGTCTCGACGATCCAGCGCATCGCCGACCAGACTAACATCCTGTCGCTCAACGCCACCATCGAAGCCGCTCGCGCCGGGGAGAGCGGCCGCGGGTTCGCCGTCGTCGCCAGCGAGGTTCGCAAACTCTCCAACGAGATCCAGAACGCCACACGCCGCGCCCGCAGCATGGTCCATAGCGCATCCAACGAGGAGCCTCTGGTAGCCGAACCGTCGGCGCCGCCGCCAACGGCCCTGCCGGCCTGATCCGGACAAGCGGCCAAACAGGAAGAGCCGGCCCCAAAGGGCCGGCTCTTCCTGGTCGCCAGTCACGCTGGCCATCACGATCACCCGTTCGCGGGCTTGCTCACCTGCAGCATCTGCACCCCACGCCTAAACGTGCGGCGCCAGCTGCTTGAGCAGCGCCTTGTAAAGACGCGGGCCGGCAGCCATCAACTGGCCTTCGGGCTTGACGGCGGGCTGGCCGGCGAAGGTCCCCATGAGCGCACCGGCCTCTTTCAGAAGAAGCGTGCCCACCTGCAGATCCTGCTCTTCAAGGCCTGCGACGAACACGCTATCCACACGTCCGGTGGCCAGCTCGCAGATATCCAGAAGGCCGCTGCCGGTGGCAATCAGCGTGTCGGTTTGCGCAGCGATGTGCTGGGCAACCTTCAAGTAAGCGGGCAGATGGGTGTCGCGCAGCCAGGTGGGGGGCAGGCTCATCGCCATACGAGTACCGGGGAGCGACGTGGATTTACTGACCCGCATGCGCTTGTCGTTATGCTGCGCGCCGCTGCCACGACTGACGATATATTCATCGTCGCCGAAGGGTGAAATGACGACCGCGTGTTCTGGGCGCCCTTTTACAAGACACACCACTGAAAGTGCAAAGCCCGTGCCCGCAACGGATAGGTTGGAGTATCCGTGAAACGGTTCGATCTTCCAGACGATCTCGGCGCCATCGCCCTCGCCTGCCTTGTAGGCGGTGTAGCGGCCGGTAACGCCGTGCTGCGGGTAGCCCCGCTCCAGCTGGTGCACAATGGTGGCTTCTGCCTTGCGTGCGGTATCTTCCAGCAGGCGTTCAAGATTGAATTCTTCATGCGCGTTTTCGATACGCTCGCGCACGCGCAGAAATTGTTCAACGGCGCTGCGCGCCGCGCGCAGCGTAAACTGGACCATCGGATTCATGATCAGGCCTTGTCACAGTGATGTTAAAGAACGGTGGTACGCCAAGCGGGCAGACCCACATGGGTAAACGATAGGCGCGCAATTCTAACAGAGCCCCCTCGGGCTTGCTATCCACTCATGCTAAACTGCGCTTTTGACGTCACAACCGAGCCCTACCATGCTTGAACGCATTCGTATCGTTCTGATCGGCACCAGTCATCCCGGCAATATCGGCGCCGTGGCCCGCGCCATGCACAACATGGGCCTGAGTGATCTACGCCTGGTGGCCCCGCGCTGCGAGGTGATCACCCAGGAGAGTATTTCCCGCGCCTCGGGGGCGGATCACCTGCTGCATAACGCCCAGATCGTGGACACCATCGATGAGGCGGTGGCGGACTGCACCCTGGCCGTGGGTGCCAGCGCCCGCTCGCGCACTCTTCCCTGGCCGATGCTGACGCCGCGGGAGCTGGGCGCGCAGCTCACCACCGAGTGCCAGGCCGACAGCGCCCAGGTCGCGCTGGTTTTCGGTCGGGAAGACAGCGGGCTGACCAACGCCGAACTTCAGCGCTGCCACGCCCATGTGCATATTCCTACCAATGCGGATTTCAGTTCGCTGAATCTGGCCGCGGCGGTTCAGGTCATCGCCTACGAGTGCCGCGTGGCCTGGCTTGGCGAGCAGCCCAGCGTCTCACAGGAAAGCGACGAGGAACTGGCCACCGTTGAAGAACTCGAGCGCTATTTCGAGCACCTGGAGCGCACACTGATCACCATCGACTTTCACGACCCCGACAAGCCCCGCCAGCTGATGGCCAGGCTCCGGCGCTTATATCTGCGCGCCCGGGTCGAGAAGATGGAGATGAACATTCTGCGCGGCGTTCTCACCGCCACGGAAAAAGCGGCTACTGACTAACGAAGGACCCCTCATGCTTGAACGCCTGCGTGAAGATATCAACAGCGTGTTTGACCGCGATCCTGCGGCGCGCAACTTTCTTGAAGTACTCACCAACTACCCGGGGCTTCACGCGCTGCTGCTTCATCGGGGTGCCCACTGGCTCTGGAAGAAGAACCTCAAGTGGCTGGCGCGCAGCATTTCCACGTTCGGGCGCTGGCTGACGGGGATCGAGATTCACCCGGGGGCGACCATCGGCCGACGCTTTTTCATCGATCACGGCATGGGCGTGGTGATCGGCGAGACGGCGCTGGTGGGCGACAACGTCACGCTTTATCAGGGAGTGACCCTGGGTGGCACCAGCTGGAACAAGGGCAAGCGCCATCCCACCCTGGGCGACGGGGTGATCGTGGGCGCCGGGGCGAAGATTCTGGGGCCGTTCACCGTGGGCGCCGGCGCCAAGGTGGGCTCCAACGCGGTGGTTACCAAGGAGGTGCCCGCCGGCGCTACCGTCGTGGGCATTCCCGGCAAGGTCGTCAAACGCCCGGAACCGGATGTCGAAGCCGCGCTGGAAGTGGACCCGGCCCGGCGCGAAGCGATGTGTCAGAAATTCGGTTTCGATGCCTACGGCGTCAGCCAGGACATGCCGGACCCGGTAGCGCGCTCCATGCAGGCGATGCTTGACCATATGCACGCCGTGGACGGGCGCCTGGAGCGCATGTGCGCCACGCTCAGAAAGCTCGACACCGGCTACCGCGAAGGGCAGCTTCCAGCGCTCAACAGCGAAGACTTCGCCGATGTCCTGGACGAGCACGCCACCGGCTGCGAGGGCATTGGCCCCGAACCACACGACCCCGAACAAGGCTCGGATGCCTCGACGAACGCCCCCGGAACCGACAAGCCTCGGCCCTAGGGGCCGACCCCTGCCGGTGGCCCCCCTTCGCTTCCCGGTCATAATAGTTGACCAAAGTACTCGGGATTTCCCATAATGGGTGCACATTCTCGTCAGTACGCCCAAGGTAGGCTCCGGGATTTCCTATGCGTTTGACCACCAAAGGCCGTTACGCCGTGACGGCGATGCTCGATCTGGCGCTTCATGCCGAACACGGCCCCACGTGCCTGAACGATATTTCAAAGCGCCAGGAAATCTCGCTCTCCTATCTGGAGCAGCTTTTTGCGAGGCTGCGCCGGGCAGGGCTTGTCAAAAGCGTACGCGGGCCTGGCGGCGGCTACCTGCTCACGCGCGCAAGCGATGACATCAGCGTGTCCCAGGTGATCGACGCGGTAAACGAAACCGTCGATGCCACGCGCTGCCAGGGCCTGTCGGATTGCCAACAGGGCGATATATGCTTGACTCACTATCTCTGGTGCGAGCTATCAAACCAGATCCGCCAGTTTCTGGACGATGTCACCCTGGGTCAGTTGGTCAAACGTCCTGACGTTCTGCAGACGGCCACCCGTCAGCGCCACCGCCTTGATGCCAGCATTCTCGCTTCCTCCTCTTGATTGCAAAGCCGTTGGAACCCATGACGATAACCACCGCCCCCACGCTTCCCGTTTATCTGGACTACGCCGCCACCACCCCGGTGGACGAGCGCGTGGCCAAGGTCATGCAGCGCTACCTGACGGTGGATCAGCTCTTTGCCAATCCGGCATCGAGAAGTCACATGCTGGGCTGGCAGGCCGAACAGGCCGTCGAGCAGGCGCGCCGCCAGGTGGCCGACAGCATCAATGCCGACCCGCGGGAAATCGTCTGGACCAGCGGGGCGACCGAGGCCGATAACCTCGCGCTGACCGGCTTCATGCGCGCCAACCGGGAACGGGGCATGCACCTGGTGACCTCCCTCATCGAGCACAAGGCCGTGGTGGATACCGCCAAGGCGCTTGAGAACGAGGGTTTCGAGGTGACCTGGCTATCCCCCGGGCATGACGGTCGCATTACTCCCGACCAGCTCAAGAGCGCCCTGCGCGATGACACCGTGCTTGTCTCCTTGATGGCGGTCAATAACGAGCTGGGCACGGTGAACGACATTGCCGGCCTGGCCCGGGTGGCGCACGAATTTGGCGCGGCGTTTCACACCGACGCCGCCCAGGCGATCGGCCGTATCCCCCTTGACGTTGTCGCCCAGCAGATCGACCTGATGTCGCTCTCCGGCCACAAGGCTTACGGCCCGAAAGGCATAGGCGCGCTCTACGTCAAACGCCACCCGGATATCCGTGTGGAGGCACTGATCCACGGCGGTGGTCACGAACGCGGCATGCGCTCGGGCACTCTGCCCACCCACCAGATTGCCGGCATGGGCGAGGCGTTCTCTCTCATGCGCCAGGAACAAGATACCGACCAGGCGAACATCGAGGCCCTGCACAGGCGCTTCATGCAGGGCCTTGATGACATGGGCGGGACAAGCGTGAACTCACCCACGGAACACGCGGTCCCCAATATCGTCAACGTCGCGTTTGAAGGCGTGGACAGCGAGCCGTTACTCATGGCCCTGCGCGATCTGGCCATTTCCACGGGCTCGGCATGCAATTCGGCAAGCGTTGAGCCTTCCTACGTTCTGCTGGGCGCGGGTATCCCCCGCGCGCTTGCCCACTCGTCACTGCGCTTTAGTTTTGGACGTTTTACCACCGAACACGAGATTGATCATGCCCTCGGCCTGATCCGTCACGCGGTCAGCGGCTTACGCACGCCGCCCCGCTAGGGCCGATACTTTCAAGGAGCACGCCAATGGCAACATTATCGATTACCCCGGACGCCGCCAAGCAGATTCGCCATGTGCTGGACGAGCGAGGCCAGGGCCTTGGCCTTCGCGTCTCCGTCAAGCCAAGCGGCTGCTCGGGTTACAGCTATGTGCTGGACTTCGCCGACGAAGCGAAAGAAGAGGAAGTCCGTTTTGAAGAGCACGGCGCCTGCATCTATGTCGACCCCGAGGCGCTCGAAATGCTCAACGGCAGCGAAGTCGACTACGTCAGCGAAGGGCTCAACCGGTACTTTCGCTTCAACAACCCCAACGTGAAGGACGAGTGCGGGTGCGGCGAGAGCTTTACCGTTTAGTGGACGCCTGTATTCATCCCTGCTGGGAGGCGCTATAATCGCGCCCTCCTGGCCACTGCGCGGGTTGCGCGGCGGCCACACGTGACCCTTTTGGACGCCGCTTCGCCAGACGAAGCGGCAATTTCCGTTTATACCCTTTCAAGGAGCTACACCCATGGCGACTGAACGCACTCTTTCCATCATCAAGCCCGATGCCGTTGCGAAAAACGCGATTGGCGAGATCATCGCCCGTTTTGAAAAAGCCGGCCTGCGCGTGGTTGCCGCCAAGATGCTCCACCTGTCTGAAGAGAAAGCGGGCGGTTTCTACGCCGAGCACAAGGAGCGTCCCTTCTTCAAGGATCTGGTTGGTTTCATGACCTCCGGCCCGGTCGTCGTTCAGGTACTCGAAGGCGAAGGCGCCATTGCCAAGAACCGTGACCTGATGGGCGCGACCAATCCGAAAGAAGCCGAAGCGGGCACCATCCGCGCCGATTTCGCCGAGACCATCGACGCCAACGCCGTTCACGGTTCCGACTCCGCTGAAAGCGCCGAGCGTGAAATCACCTACTTCTTCGGCAACGACGAAATCTGCCCGCGCTAATCAGGCGCCGGCGTTTCATTACGCGTTGCTGGCCATTTTTGCGGGGGTTCGCCCCCGCCCTTTCCAAGCGCTGAGCCATGACCACCACCGTAGCCCAACATACCCCCGCCGCGAACGACGCCCCCCGCCGTGACTCCGATGCTTCGGCCTCGCCGGCACTTCAGAACCTGCTGGGGCTTTCCCGCGCGCAGATGGAAGCCTTTTTTCTCTCCATCGGGGAAAAGAAGTTTCGCGCCGCCCAGCTGATGAAGTGGATTCACCAGGAAGGCATCGACGACTTCGCCGCGATGACCAACCTCTCCAAGCCCTTGCGGGAAAAGCTCGCTCGGGTCGCGGAGATTCGTGGGCCCGGGGTGGTGTACGAAGGCACCTCCTCTGACGGTACCCGCAAATGGGTGCTCGAGGTGGAAGATGGCAGCTACGTGGAAACGGTGCTGATCCCGGCGGAGAACGGCAAGCGGCGAACGCTTTGCGTGTCATCGCAAGTGGGCTGTTCGCTGGACTGCAGCTTCTGCTCCACCGGCAAGCAGGGCTTTCAGCGCAACCTGACCGCCGCCGAAATCATCGGCCAGGTGTGGGTGGCGCAAAGAAGCGTCGGCCCGCGCCGCGATACCGCCAATCGTCCGGTCACCAACGTGGTGATGATGGGCATGGGCGAGCCACTTC
The DNA here is from genome assembly GCF_968048975.1 of Vreelandella xerophytica. The sequence goes on from NZ_OZ309106.1 coordinate 2,977,596, forward strand.
TGAACTTCGATAACGTCGTGCCGGCGATGAAGCTGATGCTCGACGATAACGGCTACGGCCTTTCCAAACGCCGGGTGACACTTTCCACCTCCGGCGTGGTGCCCATGCTCGACAAGCTGGGCGACGAGATCGATGTAAGCCTTGCCATTTCGCTTCACGCCGCCACCGACGAGCTCAGAAACGAGCTGGTGCCGATCAATCGCAAGTACAATATTCGTGCGCTTCTGGACGCCTGCCATCGCTATCTGGCCAAGTGTCCGGAAAACCGCCAGGTCACCATCGAGTACACCCTGATCAAGGACGTCAACGACCAGCAGGAGCACGCCGAACAGCTTGCCGCGCTCTTGAAGGAACTGGCGTGCAAGATCAACCTGATTCCGTTCAACCCGTTTCCCAACTCGGGTTACGAGAAACCCTCGCGCAACCAGGTGATGCGCTTTCAGCAGTGGCTTTACGACCTGGGCTACAATGCCACCGTGCGCATGACGCGCGGCGACGATATCGATGCCGCCTGCGGTCAGCTGGTGGGACGCGTCAAGGACCGTACCAAGCGCAGCGCACGCTACATTCAGTCGGTCCAGCTCGACGCTGACTAGCGCGCCTTGACTTCCTCCCGGCACAGCGCTTTGATGGACGCAGCTTTCACTTGGCATAATGACCTGGGCGTCAACGTCCGCTTCACGTAATAGGCGCAAAGACGCAAGGTTCACATTCACCCACGAGGGCGTACATGATTGGCGATGGTAGGCGTGCGGCTTCTCTTGGAGCATCCAGATCCAGGGGATCCATGCTCAAGGAATCCATGCTCACACTCCCCGTACTCACGCCACCTTGGCTGACAGTAACGGGGCTGACAGTACCTTGGCGCAAGGTGCCAGTGTTGTCCGTACTGCTGGGCAGCCTGATGCTCGCAGGCTGCGCTACCTCCAACACGTCTTCCCGAGAAACCGGCCAGGACGCCGCCGACGCTTACAGCCAGTTGGGCGTTGCCTACCTCGAGCGCGGCAACCTCCCCCGGGCGCTGGGCGCCCTGGACCGCGCCATCGAGATCGACCCGCAACACGCCGAGGCACTTCAAGGCATGGCGCTGGTCTATCAGGAGCAGGGAGAGAACGCGCTTGCCAAGCGCTATTTTCAACAGGCCGTGAATGCGGCCCCCTCTTTCACGCGCGCGCGTAACAATTACGCGGCGTTCTTGTATCAGCAGGCCCAGTTCAGCGAGGCCTGCGAACAGCTTGAGATTGCGTCACAAGATGCCCAGTACGCCAACCGCGCCCAGCTTTTCACCAATCTAGGGCAGTGCTACGTGGCGCTTAATGATGTCAATCGCGCTCGCGAGCGGTTCATGCGCGCGCAGAGTATCGACCCGCGGAGTCCGCGCGGGTATTTAATGTTGGCCGAATTGGAAGTTTCTCAGGGCAATTACGATCAAGCCTGGGCGCCGTTGCAAAGCTATCTGCAACTGGCAGGCCCGGACCCGCAGGCGCTGACGCTGGCGGCCACCGTCGCCGGCGCGCTCGGCGATGCGCAGGCCGCCGCCGACTATCAGCGCAGGTCCCTGGATACGTCAGCGCCCTGATCACCTAATCATTGAAGGATGCTCAGCCATGAGCGACACACATTTAAACGAGAACATGACTACTGACACCTCCGCCGCCTCGCCTGGCGAGATGCTCAATCGCCAGCGTGAACAGCTGGGCGTCCCGCTCGCCGATGCCGCTCGGGCGCTGAACCTGCGTCCCGCCGTGGTCGAGGGCCTGGAGCGCGACCACTACGAAGAGATCCCCGTTGCCGCTTATCGGCGCGGCTATCTGCGAGCCTACGCCAAATACCTGGGTATGGATGAGCGCCTGGTACTGGAAGCCTACCAGACCCGCTTTGGTACCACCGATACCGAACGCAAGGTTTCCCCGGTCTCGACTACCCGCCCCCCCTCTCGGGTCGGCGCCTGGCTTTTCAAACTGGTAACGCTCTTGATCGTTGTCGGGCTTATCGGCGTCACGGTGATGTGGTGGCAAAGCCGCGGCGGCAGCGAGCCGCCCAGCATGGGGGCCACCCCCTCGGCGGAGGAAGAAAGGGATCTTTCGGCATCTGGTGAAAATGAAGCTCCGGCGCTGCCCAGCACCCCCGTGAGCGCCCCGGAGCAAAATACCGCACCCGCCCAAGCTCCTGAAGAGGCGCCTGTTGCCCCGGCCCCGACGCTTCCCTCCGACACGGCCATTGAAGCCGCCAACGCTGTCGCCGCGGCACAGGCCGAGAGCGTCCAGGACGAAAGCCCCCAAGCCGATGCCAACACGCTGGCGCTGACCTTCAACGAACAATCCTGGACCGAAATTTTCGATGCTGGCAATCAGCGTGTGTTCGTGGGCCTGCAAACGCCGGGCACTACCGCCACCGTTGAAGGCGAGCCGCCTTTTCGACTCACCATCGGCAACGCGACTGGCGTGGAACTCATCTACCAGGGTGAGACCGTCAACCTTGCCCAGCGCGCCGGTGCCAATAACGTAGCCCGCTTTACTCTAGGAGAGTGATCCGTCTTATGCACGCCCCTTCTCCAATCAAACGCCGCCCGTCTCGCCAGATTCACGTTGGCAAGGTCGCGGTAGGCGGCGATGCACCCATCGCGGTGCAGAGCATGACCAATACCAACACGCTGGACGTGGACGCCACTGTCGGTCAGATCCAGCAGCTGGAAAAGGCCGGTGCCGACATCGTGCGCGTTTCGGTGCCGGACATGGACGCCGCCGAAGCCTTTGGTCGCATCAAGGCCCGCGTAGATGTCCCGCTGGTGGCCGACATCCACTTCGATTACAAGATCGCCCTGCGCGTCGCGGAGCTCGGCGTTGACTGTTTGCGCATCAACCCCGGCAACATCGGCCGGGAAGATCGCGTCAAGGCAGTGGTCAGCGCCGCCCGGGATAACGGTATTCCGATTCGTATCGGCGTCAACGCCGGCTCGCTCGAGAAAGACCTGCAGAAGAAGTACGGCGAGCCGACCCCGGAAGCGCTGGTGGAATCCGCCATGCGCCACATCGACTACCTCGACCGGCTGGACTTTCACGAGTTCAAGGTCAGCGTCAAGGCCTCGGACGTGTTCATGGCGGTCGCTGCCTACCGCGATCTGGCCACCCGCATCGAGCAGCCCCTGCACCTGGGCATCACCGAAGCCGGCGGGCTTCGCTCGGGCACGGTGAAGTCGTCGATCGGCCTGGGGATGTTGTTGATGGATGGCATCGGCGACACTATCCGCGTGTCGCTGGCCGCCGACCCGGTCGAGGAGATCAAGGTCGGCTTTGACATGCTCAAGAGCCTGAAACTGCGTGCCAAGGGCATCAACTTCATCGCCTGCCCGAGCTGCTCGCGCCAGAACTTCGACGTCATCGACACCATGAACCAGCTCGAAGAGCGCCTGGAAGACGTGATGACGCCGCTCAACGTCTCGGTGATCGGCTGCGTGGTCAATGGCCCGGGCGAGGCCAAGGAGACCGATATCGGCCTGACCGGCGGCTCGCCCGCGAATCTGGTGTATATCGACGGCAAGCCGGCCAGCAAACTGCGCAACGATCATCTGGTCGATGACCTGGAAGCGCTGATTCGCGAAAAGGTCCGCCTCAAACAGCAGCAACAAGACGATGTGATTACGCGCAGCGTATAACGGCGTGAAAGGCGGGCAGCGGCGCAACCGGCTGCCCGTGCTGATAAGGAGTTCTCATTGAGCAAGTCCGGTACTAAAAAGATCCAAGCGATTCGCGGAATGAACGATTTATTGCCCAGCGACAGCCCTCGCTGGCAATTTTTTGAGGCGAAGGTGCGCAACCTCATGCAGCGCTACGCTTTTGATGAAATTCGCATGCCGATCGTCGAGCAGACCGCGCTGTTCGCCCGCTCCATCGGCGAAGTGACCGATATCGTCGAAAAAGAGATGTACACCTTCGAGGACAGAAACGGGGACAGCCTGACCCTGCGCCCGGAGGGCACGGCGAGCTGCGTACGCGCCGCCATGGAGCACGGCCTGCTCTACAACCAGACCCAGCGGCTCTGGTACCAGGGGCCGATGTTTCGCCACGAGCGCCCGCAGAAAGGTCGCTACCGCCAGTTTCATCAGGTGGGCGTGGAAGCCTACGGTTTTGAAGGGCCGGATATCGACGCGGAGGTGATCTTGCTGTCGGCGCGGCTCTGGCAGGAGCTGGGCCTGACCGAGCACGTCACGCTCGAGCTCAACTCGCTGGGGTCGCTTGAAGCCCGCGCGGCCTACCGCGACACGCTGGTGGCCTACTTCAACGAGCACGCCGAGCTTCTGGATGAAGACTCCCGACGGCGTCTTGCCAGCAATCCCTTGCGCATCCTCGACTCCAAGAACCCCGACATGGCCGAGATGCTCGATAACGCCCCGCAGCTTCTGGATCACCTGGACGACGATTCCAGGGCGCATTTCGAGACGCTCAAAGGCATGCTCGAGGCTGCCGGCGTCGCTTACGTGATCAATCCGCGTCTTGTGCGCGGGCTGGATTATTACTCGCGCACGGTATTCGAGTGGACCACCACGGCGCTCGGCAGCCAGGGCACCGTATGCGCCGGCGGGCGCTATGACGGCCTGATCGAGCAGTTGGGCGGCAAACCGACCAGGGCGGTGGGGTTTGCCATGGGCATCGAGCGGCTGATTCTGCTGCTGGATACGCTGGACCTGATCCCCAACGAGGCCCTGGGCGGGTGCGATGTGTACCTGCTGGCACTGGATGATGGCGCCACTACCGCCGCACTCACCCTGGCCGAGCGGCTGCGCGGCGAGATGCCCGGGCTCAAGCTGCAGCTTCACTGCGGCGGCGGCAGCTTTAAAAGCCGGATGAAAAAGGCCGACAAGAGTGCCGCCCGCGTGGCACTTTTGCTCGGCGAGGACGAAGTCGCCCAGGACACGGTCACGGTCAAGTTCCTGCGCGAAGAGCGTGAACAACAGCAAGTCAATCAAGGCGCCCTGGGCGATACGCTAAACGCTTTATTCACTCGCTGACACCCGGTAGGGGCATCGATCAAGACACACACGCCCGACAGGGCCAATGCCAGTATAAGGAGGCCGCCCGTGGCGGAGCTGAGAAGCGAAGAAGAACAGCTTGATGTCATAAAGCGCTGGTGGAAGGAAAACGGTACCTCGCTGATTGCCGGGGTCGTGATCGCCGCGGCGGGTGTGCTGGGCTGGCACGCCTGGCAGAACTATCAGGAAGGCCAGGCGGCAGCGGCCTCCGCGCGCTATCAACAGCTGGTCAGCCTGAGTAGCGCACCGGAGCTGAGCCCCGAGCAGTTCGAGAGCGCGCGCAGCCTGGTCAATGACATCAATGATGACCACGGCGGCACCCTCTATGCCGAGCTTGCGCTGTTGATGGAAGCCCGTCTGGCCGTCGCCCAGAACGATTTGTCGGGTGCCCGGCAAGCGCTTGAACGCGTCACGGACAACGCGCGCCGGGACTACGTGAAAAGCCTGGCCTGGATTCGCCTGGCCCGGGTGGAAATTGCCGACGGCAACCCCGAGCGGGCGCTGTCTCTTCTGGACGAGCCGATCGCCGACGCGCTCAGCGCCCAGCGTCTGGACGCGCGCGGTGACGCCTACGCGGCCCTGGGAGAAACCTCCCAGGCGCGTCAGGCCTGGGAAGAGGCGCTGGCCGCGGATGCTCAGAACCAGTCACTTTACGGCATACAGTTTAAGCTAGATGACCTTGGCGCCGAGGAGGCGACCTCCTGATGACGATCAGCCTTTCCAAACCGTTATTTCAAACGACGCTGCTGCGCATTACGTTAGGCGCGGCAGCCCTGGCGCTGCTGGCCGGCTGTGCCAGCAAGAGCGAGCCCGCCTACACGCCCAAGGAACTTAGAAGTTTCAACGAGACCACCACGGTGGACAACGTGTGGCGGCAGAACATCGGCGACGGCCTGGGCCGTGCTCGCTACCCCATCGAGCCCGCCCGTGAAGGCGACACCGTCTTCGCCGCCGACGCCCAGGGCGTGGTCATGGCGCTCAACGCCAATAGCGGCGATCGTCAGTGGCGCATCGAACTCGACACGCCGCTTTCAAGCGCCCTGAATGCCATCGCCGGCCAGCTCTATCTGGGCACCCGCAACGGTGAAGTGATCGCGATCGACCAGCGTGACGGCAGTATCAACTGGCGCTCGCGGGTTTCCAGCGAAGTGCTGGCCGCGCCTCAGGCGAACCAGCAGCTTCTCATCGTGCAAAGCGTCGATGGTCAGATCACGGCCCTTGACCGCGCCACCGGCGAAGAGCGCTGGGTCTACACAAGCTCGCAGCCGGCGTTGACCCTTCGCGGCACCGGCACGCCCATGGTCATTGATCCGGTCACCTTCGTGGGTCTGGCCAACGGCCGCCTGGCCACGCTGGACAACCGAAGCGGCCAGCCCCTCTGGGACATGCAGATTGCCACGCCCCGCGGACGCAGCGAAGTCGAGCGCCTGGTGGATCTGGCCGGCCAGCCGGTCCTCAGCCCGGACGGGCGTCTGTTCGTCACCAGCTACAATGGCCGCGTGGTCGCCCTCGAAGCCACCCAGGGCGGCATCCTGTGGGAAACCAGCCTCTCCAGCCGGCATACGCCCATTCTAGTCGGCAACACCCTGTTCGTGGTCACCGACGACAGCCAGGTGGTGGCGCTGAATGCCGACAACGGTCAGGAGATCTGGCGCAACAACGATCTCGAAGACCGCTGGCTGACCGCCCCTGCCTTCGCCAACGGCCGTCTGGTCATGGGCGACTTTGAAGGCTACGTGCATCTGATCGATGCCCGCGAAGGCAAGCTCGTCGGCCGCACCCGAGTCCATAAATCGGGGATCACCCTGCGCCCGCTCAGCGAAGGCAGCACCCTTCACGTACAGGCCAATAATGGCCGGCTGCAAACGTTGGAAATCGCTCCATGACACCCGTCATTGCTTTGGTCGGTCGGCCCAATGTGGGCAAATCGACCCTGTTCAACCGCCTGACACGCTCGCGCGATGCGCTGGTGGCCGACTTTCCTGGCCTGACCCGGGATCGTAAATACGGCAACGGTCTGCTGGGCAACAAGGCCTACACGGTGATCGACACCGGCGGCATCAGTGGCGACGAGGAAGGTATCGACGCGGCCATGGCCGAGCAGTCGCTCGCCGCCATCGATGAGGCCGATATCGTACTGTTTCTGGTCGACGCCCGGGCGGGCCTCAACGTCGCCGACGAGGCGATCGCCAACCATCTTCGCATCAATCAGAAAAAGACCTGGCTGGTGGTCAACAAGACCGACGGGCTCGAAGAGCATTCCGCCATGGGCGATTTCTGGGGGCTCGGCCTTGGTGATCCCTGGCCCATTGCCGCCGCCCACGGTCGTAACGTCTCGCTTTTGATGGACACGGTGCTCGAACCCTTCCCCGAGCGCGACGCCGACATCCCCGCCGACACCGGCTCCAAGGGCATTCGCATCGGTGTCATCGGCCGACCCAACGTGGGCAAGTCCACGCTGGTCAACCGTCTGCTCGGCGAAGAGCGGGTGGTGGTGTTCGATGAAGCGGGTACCACGCGTGATGCCATCGAGATCCCCTTCGAGCGGCGCGGCAAACCGTTTGTACTGATCGACACCGCCGGTGTCCGGCGGCGCAAGAACGTCAGCGAAATCGCCGAGAAGTTCTCGATCATCAAGACCCTCGACGCCATCAAGGAGTGCCACGTTGCCATCATGGTGCTGGACGCGCGTAGTGGATTGGTCGAGCAGGACATGCACCTGCTGGATTACGTGCTGACCACCGGACGCGCGCTGGTGCTGGCAGTGAACAAGTGGGATGGCCTGGAAAGCGAGGCCAAGGAGAAGATGCGCGCCCAGATCAAGCGCCGGCTGGGCTTTGCCGATTACGCCGAGATGCACTTCATCTCGGCGCTTCACGGCACCGCGGTGGGCGATCTCTACCCGTCGATCGAGCGCGCCTTTGACGCCGCCAACGCCCACTGGTCGACCAACCGCCTGACCACGCTCTTGCAGGACGCCACCAGCCAGCACCCGCCACCCATGGTCAACGGACGGCGCATCAAGCTGCGCATGGCCCACCAGGGCGGCAGCAACCCGCCGATCATCGTGGTTCATGGCAACCAGACGAGTTCCTTGCCCGAGGCCTACCGGCGCTACCTGACCAACACCTTTCGCAAGGTATTGAAGGTGCGCGGCACGCCCATGCGTTTCGAGTTCCGCTCCGGCGACAACCCGTATGACCACATGGCCGGCGCCAGCGACAAGGAAAAGGCCAAGAAGCGCGAGCTGAACCGCACCAAGGAAGCGCGCCAAAAGCGTCGTTAAATACTAGCAATGCTTGTTAAAAAGCCTGCAGATTTATATCTGCAGGCTTTTTTTAAGAATTCTACTATTTTTATTAATCGAAAAAAGGCTTAACTTAGTAGCTATTGAGTTTCGCTTTCATTAACCCAAGAGCCATCGATGAGCATTTCACTTGAGATAAGCTCTCCCCTCTGGCTTACCGTAGCGCGCTTTTCCACAGTGTCCCAATGGCTTTGACTGTCCGGACCATAAGCTACGCCAGTAACTCTAAGATTTTCATTCTTATCAATATCGATACTATCGACTCCAACAAAATCAATATGTATAGGTTGCAAGCTTAAGTCGACAAAGGGTGAGTCTGCAACTCCGATCCCTACATAACTTATTTGCCAAGTTGACGTACGCCCTCCTGAACAGTACAGATCGCCGTACCAGGCCACAGCGTATTGAGCACCATAAGAGCGCATAATCTCGATATCTTCTGGCTCTACTACCTGAACTGTATAAAAATCATCAGGACTCATTGCGTCGGAACAGGTTGCAGCTGTAGCAAAATCGAACATCACATTTTTTACATCATTTTCAGTTATCGCCCAAGCCTGCTGGCCAGAGCTAACTGCTAGAACAAGAACCGCCAAACCAGTTTTATTGATTACGACTCGGCTCCACATTTCAACCCCCTCTATTTACAAGATCAAAACCATCATGCACTCAACAATATAATTTAACTTCACTTTACAAAGCCATCAGTTTTTGTTGACAAAGCATTAGCTTGAAGCATATATAGCCAGCAAACTGACAGTTTCAAGAATTTAAAAAAACCCTTGAGGAGGAGTCTTATGAGTTTTTTACATGCGTGCCAGCGATGGTTGGCCTTTCCCATTTTTGCAAGCGTTCTCACCGGCTGTATGTCGCTGCCGCAAAACGGCTTCGATGCCTTCAATCTGGAAGTTACCTCCGTCGACGTCGAAAACGTGCAGGTAGGCTCGCTCGACCTCAATCGCGGCTTCGACCCCAACAGCCTCTCGAGCCTGCTGGCGTCGAGCCTGCGCTCGGGCAGCTTGCCGCTGCAGGCGACGCTGGCGCTGGGGCTTGCGCTTCCGCGTGGCATGCCGGCGGTGAACATGGCCGGCTTCAACTGGGCGCTGGACATGCCCGGCGCAGACGCCATCACCGGGCGCTACGGCGAAACCGTATCGCTGACGCCGGGCGCGGGCCCCAACCTGCGCCTGCCGTTCTCGCTCGACGTGCTTGCCACCGACCCGCAGCGCCTGCGCCCCATGATCGACCTGGCCCAGCGACTGGCGTCGGAAGGCGAGCTGCCCCAGGGAAGCCAGCTGGCGATTACGCCGGGAAGCCTGAGCGGGCTCGGGATCACGCTGCCATCAAGGCTTTTGACGCCGACGCTTCGCTTTGACGTGGGCCCGAACGGCCAGCTCACCCCGGTGCGTTAAAGCCCCTGCCGCCCGACCCAGTGGGCGGCAAACTGCCAGGCGGTGCGCCCGCTGCGTCCGCCGCGCAGGGTGGCAAACCGAATGGCCTCCTCGCGGGCGGCGTCGCTCCAGGCGCCCTCTCCTCCTAGACTGACCACCCAATGTGTGCACACCTCCAGGTAGATCGCCTGGTTGAAGGGATGAAACCCGAGCCACAGGCCGAAGCGGTCCGACAGTGAAATCTTCTCCTCCACCGCATCACCGTGATGAAGCTCTTCCCCTACCAGCTGCGAGCCCTGGTTATCCGCCATGGACTCCGGCAGCAGATGGCGGCGGTTGGAGGTGGCGTAGATCAGCACGTTTTCCGGGGGGCCGGTGAGCGCGCCGTCCAGCACGCTCTTCAGCGCCTTGTAGGCGTCGTCGTTACCCTCGAACGAGAGATCGTCGCAGTACACCACAAAGCGCTGCGGCACGTGGCGAAGCTCTTCCACCAGTTGGGGAAGGCTTGCAAGATCGTAACGGTCCACCTGGATCAAACGCAGCCCCTCGCCGCCCAGGGTGTTGATCAAGGCGCGAATGATCGACGACTTGCCGCTGCCCCGGGAGCCCCATAAAAGCGCGTGGTTGGCGGGCAGGCCTTTCAGAAACGCTCGGGTATTGTCCAGTAGCGCCTGTTTCTGGCGCTCGATGCCGAGCAGATCCTCCAGGGTGGTCGTATCGCGCGGCGGCACCGGTACCAAACGCCCGCCCAGCGGGTGGCGCTGCCAGAGCGCCGCGGTATGCACGCGCCAATCTACCGGTACGGGCGCGGGGGGCAGCCACTGCTCCACGGTATCGAGAAGCCGGGTGAGTCTTTGAGTTAATTCGCCGTCCATATTTGCCCTCTCGGTACGTTATGATAAAACTACCCACATTGGACTGTTTACGTTAATCCGGCTTTTGCCGATAAGGAATCTTTATGCGCTGGCTACGCCCTTTAGCAATCACTACCCTGTGCGCCTCGCTTGCCGCCTGCAGCACCTCGCCCACCGGGCGCTCGCAGCTTCTGCTGCTCTCGGACAACGAGTTGAATCAGATGGGGCAGCAGGCCTTTGCACAGTATCAGCAGGATGTCCCCATGGGCGACCAGGCCAGCCTGCGCTACGTGCAGTGCATCACCGACGCCATCGTCGACGTGCTGCCCGACCGGCAGCGCAACCTGGACTGGCAGGTCCGCGTCTTCGAATCCGAGCAACCCAATGCCTTCGCCCTGCCCGGCGGTTATATGGGGGTGAACACCGGCATGCTCAATATAGCGACCAATCAGGACCAGCTCGCGTCAGTCGTGGGTCATGAGATCGGCCACGTGCTGGCCAACCATGCCAACGAACGCGCCTCCACCCAGAGCGCGACCTCCTTGGGGCTTTCGGTGATCTCCAGCACCGCGGGCCAGTCGGCGGGCGGCCAGCAGTTGATGGGCGTACTGGGTATGGGCGCGCAGTACGGCATCGCGCTGCCCTTCTCCCGGCGCCATGAAAGCGAGGCGGATACCATCGGCCAGAATCTGATGGCTCAGGCCGGATTCGACCCGCGCGAAAGCGTGACGCTCTGGGAGAACATGCAGGCGGCCTCCAGCGGCGGCGCGCCGCCGGCCTGGATGTCGACCCACCCAAGCCAGGGCCAGCGCATCGAAGGACTTCAGGCCGGCATGGGTCAGGCGATGGCAAGCTATGAGCAGGCCAGAAGCCAGGGCCGCGCACCGAACTGCCCGCGCCCCTGACTCGCCTGGCGTGCCAGAAGCACGCCAGGATCAGGCGGCAAGCGACTGTCTAAGCAGCGCACGCACGGGTTCGGTCTGCGGGCGCACGTTTCGCCAGAGAAAGAACGCCTCCGCCGCCTGTTCGACCAGCATGCCCAGGCCATCCACCGCGACCGCCCCACGCTGTTCAGCCCACTGCATGAACACGGTGGGCGTCGGGCCATACATCATGTCGTAGGCAAGACCGCCTGAGGTGAACAGCGCCTCCGGCAGCGGCGGCAGATCACCCGAAAGACTTGCGCTGGTGCCGTTGATCACCACGTCGAACGTGCCTGACAGCGCGTCATACCCGCCCCCGCTGATATTACCCAGGTCGGAAAAATCCCGGGCCAGCGCGCCCGCCTTGGCGCCGGTGCGGTTGGCAATCACGATCTCTTGCGGGTCTTGGGTCAATAAAGGCTCGAGTGCCCCGCGCACCGCGCCACCGGCGCCCAGTATCAGAATGCGCGCGCCGGCCAAGGCCACAGAGTAAGCCTTCAGATCCCGCAACAGCCCCACGCCGTCGGTATTATCGCCGTATACTCGGCCGTTCTGCCCGATGCTGAGCGTATTCACCGCCCCCGCCCGTCGGGCCCGCAAGCTTAACGTATCGCAAAGGGCGACGGCCTGTTGCTTGAACGGTACGGTCACGTTGGCGCCGCGCCCGCCTTGGTGGCAAAACTGCCGCCATGCAGTGGCAAAGTCCTCGAGTGGGGCAAGCTCGGCGGTGTAGCGCATCCTTTGACCGGTCTGCTCGGCGAAGGCCTGATGAATCATGGGTGATCGGGAGTGCTTGACCGGATTGCCCAGCACGCAGTAGTGATCGCTCATGGATCGACTCCCAGATGCTCGGCTTCCGCCAGCCAGTCCCGCGGGACGAGGTAGTCGTTCAAACGCGCCTCGGGGCTTCCGGCCCCGGGGGTGTAGCCGTACTCCCAGCGGGCGAGCGGCGGCATCGACATCAGGATGGATTCGGTACGTCCGCCACTTTGCAGGCCAAACAGCGTGCCCCTGTCCCATACCAGGTTGAATTCCACGTAGCGTCCACGCCGGTAAAGTTGAAACTCACGCTCGCGCTCGCCCCAGGGCGTTTCCCGGCGGCGCTCGACGATCGGCAGGTAGGCATTGAGGAAGCTGTCGCCCACGGCGCGCTGGAACGCGAAGGCGCGCTCGAAGTCCGGCTTGTTCAGGTCGTCGAAGAAGAGCCCGCCTACGCCCCGGGTTTCATCGCGATGCTTCAAGTAGAAGTAGTCGTCGCACCACGCCTTGTAGCGTGAATAAACCTCGTCGCCAAAGGGCGCGCAGGTATCCTTGGCCACTTGATGCCAGTGCACCGCGTCCTCGAATACCGGATAGTACGGGGTCAGATCGAATCCGCCGCCGAACCACCATACCGGCGCTTCCCCCTCCTTTTCCGCGATGAAGAAGCGTACGTTGCCGTGGCTGGTGGGCACATGAGGGTTTTCCGGATGCAGTACCCAGGAAACCCCCACCGCGTGGAAACTGCGCCCGGCCAGTTCCGGGCGCGACGCGGTGGCCGAGGGGGGCAGCATTTCGCCATACACGTGGGAGTAGTTGACGCCGCCTTTCTCAAACAGCGCGCCGTTTTCGATCACCCGCGAGCGCCCGCCGCCGCCCGCTTCCCGCTGCCAGCTCTCCTCTTTGAACGTTCCTCGGCCGTCGGCGTCGGCCAGCCCCTCGCAGAGCCGGTCCTGAAGCGCCATCAGGTACGTTTTAACGTCGTCTAGGTGCTCGTGGGCCACAATGTCTCCAAAGCCTTGCCTAAAGGGATAGGCATCAATGGTAAGGGGTAAGACGTGAGGGGTGAAGGGCGAATCGGCAAAAGCCGGCCGTCAGCGTCAGGAACGTGCCTGGAAACGGATCAGTGCCCGTCGGTAGGCGCCGCTTCGCACCGCACGGCTGATCATGGGCATCGCGCTTTTAATGCTCACTCGCACCAGCCGGCGCTGAAGTGACGACATGTCAAGCTCCAGCTGCTTCGCCGCCCACTCAGGCAAGAGATCGATCCCGGCGCGCATGAAAAGCGCCCCGGCCGGGCGAACGATCACATGCCGAGGCGGGGCGCTCAGCAGCACTTTCACCACGTCGCGGGTGCGCTCGTCGAATACCAGCTCGCTTTGCCTGGCTTGAAGATACGCCTCGATTGCCTCGCGGCTATCGGGTACGTTGCGCGCCCCCAGGGCCTCGGCAATGCAGGCGGTCTCGAAAAAGTAGCGATCCTGCTCGGCCCGGCCAAGCTGGGGGTTGCGATAGCGCAGATGCCCGGCCATGAAACGGCTCATTTCCGCCACGTGCACCCAGGTGAGGAGATCCGGGTCGTCGGCCGCATACGCCCTGCCATCAGCGGCGTGGCCGCATACGTGGGCGTGTACCCGGCGGACCCGGGCAATCGCCTCTTCGGCCTGCTCGAACGTGCCGAAACTGGTGGTGGCGATAAAGTCACCGGTGCGCCTGAGCCTTCCCACCATATCGTGGCGAAAATTGGAGTGATCCCACACCCCGGCCAGCGCCAGCGGGTGCAGCATCTGAAGCAATAGCGCACTGATCCCGCCGCACATCATCGGGGTGAAGTCGCCGTGGATATTGCGCACCAGCCCGTCCAGCGGGAAAGGACCGGGGTTTTGCGTAGTTCGCGCATGGCCCAGGCGCGCCACCATGGCGTCATGCAGGAATGTGGTCATGGCTAGGCGCGCAGTACCTTGCCCGTGGCAAGGTCGCGAATGGTGCTGGGGCGCGCCTGGCCGCCCAGCTCACCTTCTGAAATGGCGCCCAGCTCCTCGCCGAACAGCGCCTGAACCTCATCGGCGCTCATGACCGGCGGCTCGCCAGCGCGGTTGGCCGAGGTGGACACCAGCGGCCCGCCGAACGCCTCGCAAAGCGCTTTCATCACCGGGTGATCGGTTACCCGCAGCGCCACACAGCCGTGGGCGCCGCGCACCAGGGCGTGGCTTCGCCCATTGTCCGGCACCAGCCACGTGTGCGGACCGGGCCAGCTGGCCACAAGCCGGGCGTGCAGCTCAAGCGGAAGCGTTGTCAGCCAAGGGCCGAACTGCTGCATGCTCGCGGCCACCAGAATCACCCCCTTGGCGGGATCGCGCTCTTTCAGGCGCATCAGGTGCGTCAATGCCTGTTCATTGTCCGGGTCGCAGCTGAGCCCCCACACCGCTTCGGTGGGACAGGCCACCACGTGGCCCTCTTGCAGCGTCTGTGCTGTGCGTTGAATAGTCACCGTGGATGTCATCAAGGCCTCCTTTGAAAGCGCTCATCACGTATCACCAACCGCTATCGGCCATGTTATCACGGCCTAGAGCACGCGCACCCAGCCGCCGGCCTGCTGGGCCACATAGCCGTCAAGCTCCAGCATCAAGAGCCGCTGCTGACATTCACCCACGCTTTGGGAGGTCTGTTGCACCAGCAGATCGATCGGCGTGGGGGTCGATGAGAGCGCAGCGAGCAGCGCGTCCGGCGGCGGGCTTTGGGCTTGCGTATTGCTCTGGACCTGGCGCCCGGCCTGAGGTTCAACCGGCGATTCAGGAACCTGTGGCATATACTCCCCCGCCCAGTGGGAAAGCTCGTCGAGCATGTCGTCGACATGACGCACGAGTGTGGCTCCGCTTTTCAACAGCGAAAGACAGCCCGTCGCCTGCACGTTGTGAATCGAGCCGGGCAGGGCAAAAAGCTCTCGGCCCTGCTCGACGGCCAGGCGCGCACTGACCAGAGTGCCGCTTTTCTCTGTGGC
This sequence comes from Vreelandella xerophytica, assembly GCF_968048975.1. Next base: position 2,992,860 of record NZ_OZ309106.1, read on the forward strand.
CTCGACCACCAGCGTGCCCAGCGAAAGGCCGGTCACGATACGGTTGCGCCTGGGGAAAAAGGCGGGCCGAGCCGTGGTGCCCGGCGGGTGTTCGGCCAGAATCAAAGCCTTCGGGGTCTGGCTCAGCTGCGCGTAGAGCGCGCGATGCTTGGCAGGATAGATCACGTCGACCCCCGAGCCCAGCACCGCCACGGTGGCGCCACCCTCATCGAGTGCGGCCTGCTGGGCCACCCCGTCCACGCCCAGCGCCATGCCGCTCACCACGCACCAGCCGCGCCTTGCAAGCTCGCGAGCAAAGCCCTGGGCATTACGCCCGCCCTCGAGTGTCGGCTTGCGGGTGCCCACCATGGCAATGCTCGGCCCCTTGAGCGCGTCAAGATCGCCCAGCGCCCAGAGTACCGGCGGCGGGTCGGGCAGCTCGTCAAGCAGCTTGGGCCAGGCGGGATGATGGCGGTGAAGCACGTGGCGGTTGGGCCCGCCCTGCTGCCAGTCGAGCGTCGTATCGATACGCGCCTGCAGCGGGCTTTTCGATGGGTGATCCAGCCAGAGCCTGAGCGCGCTGGCCGCAGGCCCCGGGAGCGCTGCCAGCCACCCGTGAGGCCAGCTGGGCCGGCGCCTGGCCAGCGCGTTGATTCGATGAGCGCCCATACCGGGCAGCGCTTCCACGGCAAGCCACGCATTTACATCCATTCAAGCCCTCTCTTGTTCATGAGACGCAGGGGTCTGTCGGTTTTGGACGCGAGGTCGTATGACCCGTCGACGCGGAACCCAGGGATCTAGCGCTCGGGAGTACGCACCTCGTCCCCTACCGCCAGCACGTTGGACGCCTGCATCACCAGGGCGTAGCTCATCCGGCTATAGGGTTTGAATACCATTAAAAGCCCGCTCTGGTTGTTGGGCAGCTGGAAAAGTTCATTGGTGCGCGGGTCGCTGATGAGTTCGCCCTGCTGGTCCACCTGCAGTACGTGGCCCGGCTGCAGGCCGTCCTCGGTTCCCAGATCGAGTGCCACGATCTGCAGACGACCGATAAAGCGTACCCCGCCGGGAGCGGCGATAATGTGTCCGGCCATCTCGCCCAGCGGCGCTCGGGGCTGAAAGTCCTCCTCGAGCGCATCGTCCAGGGTCAGCAGGATATCGTTGTTGCGCACCTCCTGCTGAGCACGCAGTACCTGCACGCGAGCGATCTCATCTTGCTGGCTGATGAAGCGCGCCTCGCCAATGTAGACAAGTTCGCGTCCCAGCGTCTCGCCGTTGGCGGAAAGGTAGGGCTCGCCGGGACGATAGATACCCAAGGGCGTGTTCCGTGGCAGCTCACCCCGGACGTAAAGGGTGTCCCCTGCGCCGCTGATAAAGCGCTGGTTCTCGCCACCCACCACGTAGCCAAGCTCGTTGAACGGCTGGCCTGCCTCCTGTACGCGGTGCTGACGCAGAAACACCTCGACCACTTCCCGGGGCAGCGGTGCCACCGCTTCGCGGGGCTCGATGGTGCGCACGCGGGGTGAAAGTTTCACGACCGCCCGCCCCGGCTCATGGTCAAAGCAAGGGACCCCGGCGCAGTCGCCCAGCACGATGGTGTCGCCAGGGTAAATGCGGTGCGGGTCCTGAATCTGCGGGTTGGCCTGCCAAAGCGCAGGCCACTGCCAAGGGGCACGTAAAAAGCGTGCGGCGATATCCCAGAGTGTGTCGCCCTGCACCACCACGTAGCGCTCGGGGGCGTCGTCTCGGATGCGATCCCAGCCCTGTGCGGCACTGCCTGCAAGTGTAAGACCCAGTACCAGCGCGATGAGAGCGCTATAACGAAGGGACTTTTCAACGGCCATAGCGATCCCCATGAAACAGTGAAAGCGGTAGAAGACCCTCAGGCGAGCATGCCCAACAGTTCCGCCTGCGTGGTATAGTGGCCTATAGTAAAGCACATGGACGCGCCCGCCCAATTCAGGCGAGTGCAAGTCAGCATTTTACGCTGGCCCTGAAAGCAGATGTTAACCCCAGATTTGATAACGGTGATTGTAACGCCATGGCCAAACGTCCAATTCTCGAATTTCCCGATGAGCGCCTGCGGACCAGGGCGCAGCCGGTAGAGACCGTCGATGACAGCGTCCGCCAACTGGTCGATGATATGCTGGAAACCATGTACGACGCCCGCGGCATCGGCCTGGCCGCCACTCAGATCGACGTTCACCGCCGCGTGGTGGTGATGGATGTTTCTGAGGCGGGCGCCTCGCCGCTGGTGATGATCAACCCCCGCTTCGAAGCGATCGGTGATGAAAAAGCGCCGCTCTCCGAAGGGTGTCTGTCCATTCCCGAGTACTATGCCGAAGTGCCGCGCTTTCTCAAGGTCAAGCTCAACGCCCTGGACCGCAACGGCGAGGCATACGAGCTTGAAGCAGAGGGGCTGCTTGCCCACTGCATTCAGCACGAGTACGACCATCTGGAGGGGGTACTGTTCGTCGACTACCTCTCCTCCTTGAAGCGCGACCGCGTCATGAAGAAGATGCAAAAGCGTCACAGACTGATGCAGGACGCCTGAGCACTCGAAAGCCGCCCACCGGGCGGCTTTTCCCTGTCCTCGCCCTATTTTCTGAAAAGCATCCCGAACAGGTCGTTACATGTCCTCATTGCGCGTTGTCTTTGCAGGCACTCCTGAGTTTGCCGAATCACACCTTGCCGCCCTGCTTGAAAGCCACCATCAGGTCGTAGGCGTTTATACCCAGCCCGACCGCCCGGCGGGCCGTGGCCGCAAGCTCACCCCAAGCCCCGTCAAGCGCCTGGCGCTTGATCACCACCTGCCGGTCTATCAGCCGCTCAGCCTGAAAGACGCCGCCGCCCAGGAGGAGCTTGCCGCGCTGGAGGCCGATATCATGGTGGTCGTGGCCTACGGGCTCTTGCTGCCCCAGGCCGTGCTGGATACACCGCGCCTTGGTTGCATCAACGTCCACGCCTCGCTCTTGCCTCGCTGGCGCGGCGCCGCGCCGTTGCAGCGCGCCATCGAAGCCGGCGATAGTGTCTCCGGCGTCACCATCATGCAGATGGATGCAGGCCTGGACACCGGCGACATGCTCCATGAAGTGCAAACGCCGATTACCGCCCACACCACCGGCGGCGAGCTGCACGACCAGCTGGCCCAGAAAGGCGCTCAAGCACTTCTGGACGTGCTGGACAGGTTCACCCGAAACCGCATCGATGCCACCCCTCAGCCGGCCCAGGGAGTGACGTATGCGGCCAAGCTGAGCAAGGCCGAGGCCGAACTCGATTTCCAGCAAGGCGCCGAAACGCTGGCGCGGAAAATCCGCGCCTTCAATCCCTGGCCGGTGACCTGGTGCGCCCTTGGCGATGATCGCCTGCGCCTTTACATGGCTTACGTGGAAGGCAAGACCCAGCCCTCGTCACTCCCGGGCACGTTGCTGGACCACGGCAGTGATCACCTGCGGGTTGCCTGCGGGGAAAACGGTGATGAAGTGCTTTGTATCAGCCACGTCCAGCTGCCTGGCGCCAAGATGCTGCCGGCAAGCGCGCTGCTCAACGCCAACCACCCAAGACTCGTGCCCGGCAAGCGTTTGGGCAAGCCAGTTGACGTCATGTCCCAAGGAGAGAGCTCATGAGTACCCAGCGTCCCCAGGAAGGCAGCGGCCAGGAAGTGCGCGCCGCCGCCGCTCGGGCGCTTGCGCCCGTACTCAACGAACAGGGCTCGCTTGCAGGTCTTGACGAGCACAGCGTCATCACCCGCGATCGCAGTCTGTTAAAAGAGCTCTGCTATGGCACCTGCCGCCGTCTGCCGCGCCTTGAAGCCCTGGCCGCCAAGCTTCTCAAGCAGCCGTTCAAAAAGCGCGACCAGGATGTCTACGCACTTTTACTGATCGGCATCTATCAGCTTCTTTACATGCGCATTCCTGCTCACGCGGCGGTGGGGGAAACCGCCGGGGCCGCGCGTCTTTTGAAAAAGGAATGGGCTACACGGGTACTCAACGGTTGTCTGCGCCGGCTGCAGCGCGAAACCGCAGCGCTCGAAGCCGAGGTGGACCGTGACGAAAGCGTGGCGCTTGAGCACCCGGCCTGGCTTGTGAACGTGCTGCGCGAGGCCTGGCCCGAGCAGTGGCAGGGTGTCATCGAGGCCAACAACCAGCCCGGCCCCATGACGCTGCGCGTCAATCAGCGCCAGCTCGACCGCGAGGCGTATCTGGCCAAGCTGATGGATCTGGGCCTGGAGGCGCGCTTGTGCCTGCACGCCCCGGACGGTATTACTCTGCAAAGCCCCTGCGATGTCTCGACGCTGCCGGGCTTCAGCGAGGGGCTGGTCAGCGTTCAGGACGAGGCAGCCCAGCTCAGCGCCACGCTTTTGGGCCCCGCCCTCGCCCCCCGCCCCGGCGCCCACGTGCTGGACGCCTGCGCCGCTCCCGGGGGCAAGACCGCCCATCTGCTGGAACAGTTCGAGATCGCCCTGACCGCGATTGACAGCGACAACCAGCGTCTGGCCCGGGTGGACGATACGCTCAACCGGCTGGGCGTCAGCGCCAGCCTGATTCATGCCGACGCCGCCGAGCGCGACTGGTGGAGCGGCGCCCTGTTCGATGCTATTTTACTGGATGCGCCGTGTTCGGGAACGGGGGTCATTCGCCGCCACCCGGATATCAAGAAGCTGCGCCGCCAAAGCGACATCAAGAAACTGGCCAAGCTACAGGGCACGCTCCTGGATAACCTGTGGGGCCTGCTACGCCCGGGCGGTACGCTCTTGTACGCTACCTGTTCGGTATTGCCCGATGAAAACGCCCGACAGATCGAGGCGTTTGTCGGGCGCACTCCGGATGCACACGTCACCACACCCACGGATGTGGCCTGGGGTGTGGCCAGCGGCCACGGTCGTCAGCTCTTTTCGCAACAAGATAGTCACGATGGCTTTTTTTATGCCAGACTGGAAAAGCGCCCAACGCAAACGGGTGCTTGAAGCCGCCAATCAACGACAAGGATGGAGTTCACATGAGTAATCATATCTACAAGCATGTAGAAATCACCGGCTCTTCTGAAACCAGCATTGAAGATGCCGTTCAAAACGCGCTCGCTAAAGCGTCTGAATCCATTGACCACATGCGCTGGCTGGATGTCGTCGACACCCGCGGCCATATCGAGAACGGCCGAGTGGCTCATTGGCAGGTCACGGTGAAAGTCGGCTTTACGCTGGATTGATTGCCCACTGCTTTTCGACGGCGGCTGGTTTACACTGGCCGCCGTCTTTATTGCAGCGCCTTCTCAACTCTTTTATTCATGACGCGCCGGCGCATTTAACGGAACCGATTCAGCCATGAAAATCATCATTCTTGGCGCCGGCCAGGTCGGCGGCACGCTGGCCGAACATCTCGCTCGTGAAGAGAACGATATCACCGTGGTGGATACGGACGCGGCCAAGCTGCGTGAGCTGCATACCAAGCTCGATATTCGCACCGTCACCGGCGCCGGTTCCTACCCCATCGTGCTGCGCCAGGCCGGCTGTGAAGATGCCGACATGCTGATCGCGGTGACCAACTCCGACGAAGTCAACATGATCGCCTGCCAGGTCGCCCACACGCTGTTTCGTACCCCCACCAAGATCGCTCGGGTTCGCGCCACGCCGTATCTGACCCGCAAGGGCCTGTTCGCCCACGAGGCCATTCCCATCGATGTGCTGATCAGCCCCGAACAGGTGGTCACCGACCACGTGCGCCGGTTGATCGAGCACCCCGGTGCCCTTCAGGTGCTCGAGTTCGCCGGCGGGCTCGTGCAGCTGGTCGCGGTGAAGGCGTTCTACGGCGGTCCGCTGGTGGGCCAGGATCTGGCCTTTCTGGGCCGCCACATGCCGAGTGTGGATACCCGGGTGGCGGCGATCTACCGGCGCAACCGGCCGATCATTCCCCGGGGCGACACGGTCATCGAGGCCGACGATGAAGTGTTCTTTCTCGCCGCAAGGCGCGACATCCGCGCGGTGATGAGCGAGCTTCGACGGGTCGAGCGGGGCTTTCGCCGGGTGGTGATCGCCGGCGGCGGCAACATCGGCGAGCGCCTGGCCGAGCACCTCGAGCACAGCCACCAGGTCAAGATCATCGAGCACAGCCTCGAGCGCTGCACCACTCTCTCCGAGCGGCTGAACCGCACCGTGGTGCTTCACGGCAGCGCCACCAGCAAGCGGCTTCTGGAAGAGGAGAACATCGAGGATTGCGACATCTTCTGCGCGCTGACCAACGACGACGAGGTGAACATCATGTCGTCGCTGCTCGCCAAGCGTCTGGGGGCCAAGAAGGTGCTCACGCTGATCAACAACGCCGCCTACGTGGACCTGGTCCAGGGCGGCGATATCGATATCGCGATCTCGCCTCAGCAGGCGACCATCGGCAGCCTGCTGACCCACGTGCGCCGAGGGGATATCGTCAACGTGCACTCGCTCAGACGGGGGGCGGCGGAGGCCATCGAAGCCATCGCCCACGGCGACAGACACTCGTCCAAGGTGGTGGGCCGGGCGGTGCGCGATATCGACCTGCCCGAGGGCACGACCATCGGGGCGATCGTGCGCGGCAAGGAGGTGATCATCGCCCACGGCGAGGCGGTGGTGGAAAGCGGCGATCACGTCATTCTGTTCGTGATCGACAAGCGCCGGATCCGCGACGTGGAACGGCTTTTCCAGGTCGGTCTCACATTCTTTTAAGCGTCCGATGTTTTTAACACTGTCCAGGAGCCGTTCGATTCCATGAGCCTGCGGGTCATTCTACGCATTTTAGGGCTGTTGCTGATGCTATTCAGCCTCACCATGCTGCCCCCCATGCTGATGTCGCTCTGGTTTCGCGATGGGGTCTGGTATGCCTTCGCCAGCGGCATCACGATTACCGCCATGACCGGGCTGCTGCTTTATCTGCCTAACCTGCGCGCCCGAAAGGAGCTGCGTATTCGCGACGGTTTCATCATCGCGGCGATGTTCTGGACGGTACTGGCGTTTTTCGGCTCGATCCCTTTGATGCTCTTTGGTGAAAGCGCGCTCAGCTTCACCGATGCGGTGTTCGAGTCGTTTTCAGGGTTGACCACCACGGGCGCCACGGTGATTACCGGCATCGACTTTCTGCCCGAGTCGATACGTTATTATCGTCAGCAGCTTCAGTGGCTGGGCGGCATGGGGATCGTGGTGCTGGCGGTGGCGATTCTGCCAACGCTCGGTGTCGGCGGCATGGCGCTTTATCGTACCGAAATCCCGGGGCCCTTGAAGGACTCCAAGCTGACCCCGCGCATCACGGAAACCGCCAAGGCCCTCTGGTATATCTACGCCACGCTCACTTTCGCCTGCCTGGTAGCTTACATGCTGGCAGGCATGAACTGGTTCGATGCGCTCGGTCATAGCTTCTCGACCGTTGCCATCGGCGGCTTTTCCACCCACGATGCCAGCATCGGCTACTTCAATAGCCCCGCCATCGAGCTTATCTGCGTGGGCTTCATGCTGATTTCAGCGTTCAGCTTCAGCCTTCACTTCATTGCCTGGCGGGAAAAGCGCCTTTTGCACTATTTTCAGGACCCGGAAGCGCGTTTTCTGATGCTTTTCCTGGCGGGGCTGGTCACCATCGCCACGCTGACTCTCTGGTTTACCGGCACCTACGATACCTTCCAGGGCTTTCGCCACGCCCTTTTTGAAGTGGTATCGGTGGCCACCACAGCAGGCTTTGCGGTGGCGGATTTTTCCGGCTGGCCCGGGGCGCTGCCCTTCATGCTGTTTGTGGCCGCCTTTATCGGCGGCTGCTCGGGCTCGACCGCCGGCGGCATGAAGGTCATTCGGATCATCCTGATCCTGAAGCAGGGCATGCGCGAGGTGATGCGCCTGATCCACCCCAACGCCGTGATCGCCGTCAAGGTGGGCAAGGTGAGCGTACCGGACAGTATCGCCCAGGCCGTGTGGGGGTTTTTCTCCGCTTACGTGATGCTGTTCTTCTTGATGCTGGTGGGCGTTATGGCCACCGGCGTCGATCAGATTACCGCCTGGTCCACCGTGGGGTCGGCGCTTAACAACCTGGGCCCCGCCCTTGGCGAGGCGAGCCAGCACTATGGCGACATGCCAAGCCTTGCCAAGTGGATTCTGGTGCTGGCGATGCTCTTGGGCCGCCTTGAAATCTTCACGGTTCTTGTGCTGTTTACCCCCGCGTTTTGGCGCCGCTAAAGGCTTAGGGCGTTATCATTTTTTAGCGAGACAACCATGATTCAAGACGATCCATCTCCACAGGACCAGACGCCCCAGGCGCTGCCGGCCACCAGCGGCCCCTTGAAAGCCATTCAGGTGGCAGACACCTGCTATACGCTTCTGGGTACTGCGCACGTGTCGGTACAAAGCGCTGAAGATGTCACGAACCTGCTGGATAGCGGTGCCTTCGATGCCGTGGCCATCGAGCTTTGCGATGCCCGCCACCACAGCATGACCAACCCCGACGCCATGGGCGAGCAGGACCTTTTCCAGGTGTTCAAGCAAGGCAAGGCCGGCATGGTCGCGGCCAGCCTGGCGCTGGGTGCGTTCCAGCAACGCATCGCCGAGCAGTCCGGCATTCAGCCGGGGGCGGAGATGCGCGCGGCGGTCGAGGCGAGCCAGACGCACCGCCTGCCGCTGATGATGATCGACCGTGACGTCGGCGTGACATTAAAACGTATCTACAGCAACGTGCCCTGGTGGCAGCGCTTTTCGCTGTTTTCCGGGCTCATCGGCAGCGTCATGTCCCGTCAGGACGTCTCCAAGGAAGAGATCGAAAAGCTCAAGGAGGGCGACATGCTGGAAGCTACCTTCAGCGAATTCGCCGCGGAGTCGGAAAATCTGTATAACCCCTTGATTCGCGAGCGCGACCGCTACATGGCGCTGCGTCTGGCCGAGCAGGCCCCGCCCGGGCGCTACAAGAACGTGCTGGTGGTCCTTGGTGCGGGGCACTTGAAAGGCACCACGGAACACCTGAGCGCACCGCTGCCTGACGATCCTAAAACCGAGCGCGAGGCTCTGGAAGCCACGCCGCCGCCTTCCAGAATCTGGAAAGCCCTGCCCTGGATCATCACGGCGCTGGTGATTACCGGCTTTGCCATCGGCTTTTCGCGCAATACCGAGCTTGGCTGGCAGCTGGTGCTGGAATGGTTCTTGATCAACGGCATCCTGTCGGGCGGGGCGACCATCGTAGCCCTTGCCCATCCGGTCACGGTGATCGCCACTTTCTTCGCCGCCCCGCTCACTTCGCTCAATCCCACCATAGGCGCCGGGTTTGTCGCCGCCGGGGTCGAGCTTTACATGCGCAAGCCCAAGGTGCGCGATTTCTCCTCGCTCAGACACGATGTGACGGCGCTGAAAGGCTGGTGGAAGAACCGCGTCTCGCGCACGCTTCTGGTGTTCATTCTGGCTACGCTGGGCTCGGCGGTGGGCACGTGGGTGGCGGGCTTTCGGATCGCAGGGGCCCTGTTTGGCAGCGCGGCATGAATAACATTCAGCGCGCACCCTGGCAGGCGGATGTCCTGCTCCTGCTGGTGACGCTCATGGCCGCCGGCGGATGGATCTTCTCCAAGGAGGCGCTGGCCGGCATGCCGCCGCTGCTGTTCATCGGCACGCGCTTTCTGCTCGCCGGGCTGATCCTCCTGGGCTTTGCCTGGCCCTCGCTTTCCCGCATGCCGGCCAGGCGTATTCGCCGAGGCGTTCTGGTTGGATTTCTGTTCAGCGTGGCTACCGGTTTCTGGATCATGGGGCTCAGCTTTTCCAGCCATCTAGGCGAAAGCGCGTTCATCACAAGCCTCGGGATTCTGATGGTGCCTGTCATCGGGCTGTTGCTGTTTGGCGACAAGCCGCCGCGCACCACCTGGATCGCCCTGCCCGTTGCCCTGATCGGTTTCGGGCTCCTTTCATTGAACGCAGGCTTTCGCATCGAGATGAGCCAGCTTTTGATGGTGTGCGCCGCGCTCGGTTTTGCGCTCTTGATCAACGTGAACACCCGAGTGGTGCGCAATGTCGCGGCACTGCCGCTCACCACGCTTCAGCTTCTCGCCGTAGGCACGGTGTTGACCCTGGTCTCGCTGCTGTTCGAGCGCCAGTCCGTGACCATGAGCACCTCGATTCTGGGCTGGCTGCTGGCCAGCGTGATCCTGGCAAGTTCGCTGCGCTATTTCATCCAGATCAAGGCGCAGGGCATGACCACGCCAAGCCACGCGTCGGTCATTCTGATGCTGGAGGCGGTATGGACGGCGCTGATCGCAGCGTGGTGGTTCAATGAGACCATGACGGTCCTGCAGCTTCTGGGCTGCAGCCTGATCTTTCTCGCGCTGTTGATCAACCGCTGGTACTGGGTGCGTAAAGTGCTGCGTCGCTGGCTGCCCGACGAGACGAAAACCTGAACCTCCCCTCCCTCTTCAACGCTTTGCCAGAAGCCGCTGCATCGCCGCGGTGGGCTCATCGAGTCTGCGATAAAAGCGGCTCGCCGCGTAGCTTTCGTTGAAGACGTCGAAGTAATCATCCAGCACGCTGGCCGCCTCCTCGTCACCTCCCTGGCGCAACAGCTCGATCGCCACTTCTGCCGTGCACAGGTGCGCCCTGGAGGCGGGCTTGCGCAGCCGGTAGCGGGTCTCGCGATCAGTGTGCAGCGGCAGTACCGGCAACCCATCGAGGTAGGGGCTCTTGCGGAACATGCGCCGCGCCTGGCGCCAGGTGCCGTCCAGAATGATATAGATCGGTATCCGCGCGTCGGCTTTCGCCGTGTGTACCGCCTCGATGCTCACTACACGCTCGGCGTAGTCCGGTTGGTCATCGGGGAAGATCACGAACGGCGCATAGCGCGGGTCGGCCAGAAGCGCCTCAAGGCGCGGGTCGACCTCGGTGCGCGACCAGGTGAACACCTGGGTGTCCGTCAGCACATCGCCAATCAGCCGCCCGGTATTGGTGGGCTTGTAGTGTTCGAGAGTGTGGGTCAAAAGCCACACCTGGGCCTCGCTTTCAGCACTCACCTTGTAGGGGCACAGGCAGTTGAGCTTGGGCAGGTTACATCCCGGGCAGCGGATCACGAAGCTCCCCCGCGCCTTGAACTCACGCCGGGGCGGGCGCGGCTGCGCCTCGCTGCTGCTTGCTGGGAAATCACCGCCGCTCATTCGCGCACCTAACCTGGTTGAAGGGATGGATTAAAAGAGATTGGCTAAAAGGGATTGATCGACGGGATCGATCAAAAGGGCGCAGAGTATAAAGCAGCGCCTGGCGCATGACGAATCAGAAACCACCACGCAACGATCAGACGCCTGGAGCCGCGGTGCCTTGCCTATCTTCGAAGCCAGCCGCTATATCTAGGAGAGTTCGAGGTTTCTCTGTCGGCGCCACTGGTTGACCAACGCCGGCACGCCTTCACCGGCGGTGGTATTGATCGCCAGTATCCCGGGCGGGGTGAGCGCATCGGCGTCCGGGTCGATCAAGGCACAGGACGTATCCACACCGATGTAGGACAAAAGCGAGGCGGCGGGCATCACCGCAAGCGAGGTGCCCACCACCAGAAAGAAGTCCGCCTGGCTTGCCAGTTCACAGGCCTGATCGAAAAGTGGCACCGCCTCGCCGAACCAGACCACGTCCGGGCGCAGCTGGCTGCCCTTGTCGCACACATCGCCAAGCTCGATGTCGCGCTTTACCGGATAGCGAAGCCGGGGGTCGACGCTGGAGCGCGCCTTCAAAATCTCGCCATGAAGGTGCAGCACCTGTCGTGAGCCCGCCCGCTCGTGCAGATCATCGATATTCTGCGTGATGATCGAGACGTTGAAGCCATCCTGCTCGAGCGCGGCCAGCGCCTTGTGCGCCGCATTGGGCCGGGCTTTGCGAATCTGTTCCCGGCGCTGGTTGTAAAATGCCAGCACGCGCTCGGGGTCTGCGTGAAAACCTTCGGGCGTGGCCACCTTCTCGACCGGGTGCTCTTCCCAGAGCCCGTCGCTTGCCCGGAACGTCTTGATACCGCTCTCTGCACTGATACCTGAGCCGGTAAACACCACCAGATGCGGCATCGTCACCGCCTGCAGGTGGCTGCCATCTGCAGGCTCGCCTGCCAACATACCTCGCCCCCTTATAGATGCAATGAATGTAAAAATGCCCTTCCCCATGGCCAATCAATATGGCCAATCAGACGAGTCAAAGCGTTTTTAACCCAGACAATATAAAAAAATACATAACCAGACGGTATCGATTAGCCGACTACCTGCCCCTGCGTACGCGTCGAGCCGGTTTACGCCCCTAGCCAACGCTTGGCAAACTGCGTCGGCGTCAACGGCCGATCGAAATAATAGCCCTGGCCCTGGATGCAGCCCATCTCCACCAACGGTGTGATCTGTTCCTGACTTTCGATGCCTTCAGCAATGGTTTCCAGGCCCAGAGTGTGGGCCATGGCAATGATGGTGGCCACGATGACCCGGTCATTTGTACTGGTCAGCATATCGCGGATGAACGAGATATCGATCTTGATCTTGTCCACGGCAAAGCGTTTGAGGTAGGCAAGCGACGAGTAGCCGGTGCCGAAATCGTCGATGGCCAGGCCCATGCCCTGCGCCTTGCAGTGTCTGGTGATGGCGACGGCCTCTTCTGGATTCACCATGATGCCGCTTTCGGTCAGCTCCAGGCTGAGCGCCGACGGCGCGATCCGATAGGTGGTGCAGTTCTTGAACAGCGTATCGATCAAGTCATTATCGTCGAACTGGTCCGCCGCGACATTGATGGCCAACTGGCCCCGCAGCGAAAGCCCTTGTTCTCTCCAGGCGGCAAGCTGATGACAGGCTTTTTCGATCACGCAACGCCCCAGGGCCACCATCATCCCTCGCTCTTCGGCCACCGCGATAAAGACGCTCGGCGAGACGTTGCCCAACTTCTCGTCCTGCCAGCGGCAAAGCGCCTCGGCGCCGATAAGCTCGCCGGTCTGCATATCCACCTGGGGCTGGAAGTAAAGGGTCAGCGCCTTATCCGCAATGGCACTGCCCAGGCGCTTGGCCATGTAAAGCTTCTCGTGCCTGATCTGCTCCATCCACGGCTCGAAAAGGCGCCGCGCGCTTGCCGGCTGCCGTTTGGCCTGGTACATGGCAATATCGGCATACTTGAGAAGCCCTTGTGCGGTATTGGACTGGCTGGGGTAGAGCGCTATCCCAACGCTTGTGCAAAGCTCGGCGGAGTGTTCCTCGATCACGATGGCCGTCGAGAGCGCCGCTTGAAGTCGCGCGGCAAGCTCAAGCGCCACTTCGTGACCTGTTTGCTGGCATATGACAACGAACTCATCGCCACCAAGGCGCGCCAGGTAGTGATCATCATCCAGAACCGAGGAGAACCGTCTAGCGACTTCGAGCAATACCAGATCACCCACGTAGTGCCCTGCGGTATCGTTGATCTCCTTGAAATGATCGAGCCCCAGCAGCAGCAATGCGAAGGGCTGCGGTGGTTCAACCCCCACGCAAAGCGCCAGACGGGACATGAACGCTGCACGATTGGGCAATCGGGTGCCCTCGTCGCGGTAGGCGAGTTCGCGAATGCGGCTTTCGTCTTGCTGGCGCGACAGCTCAGAGGCTACCCGTGCGGCAAAGATCTGCAGTACCGCGCGGGCAATATGGGTCTGAACGAGCGGCTTTTCGAACAAGACGCCCACAATACCGATAGGGTGGCCCAGGGCATCATCCAACCGCCGGCCAATGTAGCCACTCACCCAGTCCAGCGCGCCATAGGCCTCCTTCGGCATACGCACCGCGGCGCCTTCAAGCACTACGCACTCTTTTTTCTCGATCACCTCCTCGCAGGGCACCCCCGCCAGCTGGTAGCGCACACCAGGCTGTTTATGCCCTTTCACGTGAAGCGACAGCATCGACGCCATACCAGGGTCCTGTCTATCCAGCGTGGCGATAAAGCCCGCCTCGGCGGAAAGCGCGGTGGCCATGTGGGCCGTCAACTGCGACAGGAAAGTCTCGCCGTGGGCGGCAGAGACCGCCGTGGCCACGTGGGTCACCGCGTGCTGGATGCTCTGTTCGGTTTGACGGCGTATCACGCTGTCCAGGCCAAAGGCGATATCGTTGGCCAGATCGCCCAGCACCTTGAGCTCTTTGCTGGAAATATCGGGCTCCTGGGCGTGATAACAGTTCAGAACCCCCAGAGAGTTTCCACGAAACGTCAAGGGAAGCGCAATCAACGCCTTGACCCCAAGCGCCTGCAGCGTGCTCTGAAGGCTTTCGCCAACGTTCTCGGGGCGACTGGACTTGCCCATCACGACAGGTTCGCCAAGTGTGAACGCTTTTTGCGTGACGGCTCGACTGTAGCGTTTGATCATCAGCTGACGCGGGCTACACCAGGCGATTTCCTCGCCATCGCAATCCGCCATCGCTTTCACCTGCAGCGAGGCCGGCTGATTCGTGTCATCCGGACGACTGATCCAGGCGGCAGCGTATCCTCCGGTGTCGACGGCCACATCGCAGCAGTTCTGCATCAAAACCGCCTCGTCTTGCGCATTATAAACGGCCTCCCCACCTTCGCTGAGCAGGCGAAGCGCACGGCGCTGTCTGGCGATATGGGTTCTGGCACTGACGCCCATCAACTGCCTTGAGAGTTCGGCTCCCGCCAGAGTGGCAGCAATGTGGAGGATATCGCGGGCAGTGTTCGACACCTCCAATGGTGCCGAATGAATCAGTGCGATAAACCCCAGCCAGTGGGCGTCGGCATCGAGCATGGGCACGGCCAGATAGCCATTGGCCGAGAGCGCGGCCAGATGAGGGTCGTCGGGAAATTGAGTGCAAACGTCGCGAGCGACAGCAAAGACCGAATGCGGAGTCAACTGATGACACACGGTCTCTTTTATAGAATAAGGAGCCTTGCTGACCCACTGTCCCTTTGAGTAAAGCGAAAGAGGTGAAACTAAGCGTTGATGTGTATCAATACGCGCAATCAACACATGATCGACACTGAATAACGATGATAGCGAAAGCGTAAGATGCTGAAAAAAATCTTCCCGGCGACTGCTGGTTAAACTTTTTGACAGCTGCTGCAGAACATCTGGTGCAGAGTCAGAAAACATGCTATTTAGCGCCTTCAAATCTGATCGGTTAATCAAGTGAATATCGATTGTTGTGCCACTGACGGCTCTATTGCTCATCCTTTGTAATGATGCATCAAAACTGTTGCTTCAAAGCCACTGCTTAAAACCTCAATCAGGCGAACGTAATGTCTTTAGCCACCCGTGATAGCCATACCGCTTTTTGTCAGCTTTAACCGCGTTTATTCGCCCCGTATTCTGCAAGCGCTGCCTTCAGGGTACGTCAGGACACTGCTCGCACGCCTTTTTAAAGCAGATATTTATATAAGCGTTATCGCTATCCAATTTTATACCGAAATTAAAGGGTCAAAGAAAAAGTTATTCTAAACCTATATCAACAACCTTTGAAGTCGATACTCAACCTAATTAGTCCTTCATGTCAATAGGCCGCTCCTCAACCATTCCCTCTCATAGGGAGGCCCATGTGAAAAAAAATGAACAGGAACGCATAGCGGGCAGCATAGGCCAAGCTATCGCCAGACAGCGTATACGCTGCCAGCTAACGCAGGAGGAGGTAGCAGAAAGGCTAGGCATTGGCAACGAGGCTGTCTCTCGCCTCGAGAGAGGCCGCGTTATTCCCAATATCATTCGCTTGCTGGAGCTTGCCCACATATTCAACTGTGAGGCAGCAGAGCTTTTAGGTGAGGTCAGTACGCAGGTAGATGATCAGACACATCGATTAAAGTTGCTGCTGGCCCCATTAAGGCAGCAGGACCGCCAGCTGATAATAGAGATAACGGAAAACTTGTCCAGCCGATTGAGTAAAGAGTCCTCCCTGGGAAAATAGCGCGTCTAGACTTCCAGAAGAGCCCAGTAGCATTTAGTCGACCAAGCTTGATCTTTGATCGCCGTTTCGAGATGGAGGCGATAACAGACTATGCTAGCCTTGCCGGATATACATGCAGGGCATTATCAATATCGCCCCCTTGGAGGTCAGTTGCCATGTCCAAAGCGCCCATCGAACGCTTTTATCGCCTTCTGGAAGACGAACGCTCGCGCGTGATTGAAATGGCCTGGGAGGATCGCACCCCCTTCGAGGCCATCGTGAATCTCTATGGCCTTACCGAGCCCGATGTCATTGATGTAATGCGCCACGAGCTGAAGCCCGCCTCCTTCAGGCTTTGGCGCAAGCGCGTATCGGGCCGTCCCACCAAGCATCGCGCTCTGCGCTTACCGAACATATTGCGCGGCTACTGCCCAACCCAGTACAAGCGCTTGTGACCTCCCCCGCCTGCAGGAGACTCTTCTAAGCGCTCTTCAAATGTTATATTATTACATAACATAAACGAAAGAGTTGATCGCGATGTCCGACGTTAAACCGTTGCCGGTGACGGTGCTCTCCGGCTTTTTGGGTGCTGGCAAGACCACCGTGCTCAACCATATTCTGGCCAACCGTGAAGGCTTGCGCGTGGCGGTGATCGTCAACGATATGAGCGAGGTCAATATCGACGCCGCGCTGGTGCGCGGCGGGCCGGGCGAATCCACGCTTGAAAGTGATATCGCGCTCAACCGAAGCGAAGAGCGCCTGGTGGAAATGAGCAACGGCTGCATCTGCTGCACCCTGCGCGAGGATCTGCTGGTGGAAGTCGGCCAGCTCGCCCGCGAAGGCAGGTTCGATTATCTGGTGATCGAATCCACCGGCATCTCCGAGCCGCTGCCGGTGGCGGAAACCTTTACCTTCGAAGATGAAAGCGGCCAAAGCCTTTCCCGGGTGGCCCGGTTGGATACGCTGGTCACGGTGGTGGACGGCGCCAACTTTCTGAATCAATACCGCGAGGCGCAGAGCCTGGTCGAGGCAGGAGAAAGCCTGGGTGAAGAGGATGAGCGCAACGTGGCCGATCTGCTGGTCGATCAGATCGAGTTCTGCGATGTACTGCTGATCAGCAAGACCGACCTGATCAGTGAAACGGAGCTGGCCTCCCTTAAAGCCATTCTGCACTCGCTCAACCCGGACGCGGAGCTTGTACCGATCCGCCAGGGCGGCGTACCGCTTGATAAGGTACTGGATACCGGCAGGTTCGACTTCGAGCGCGCCCAGCAGGCACCGGGCTGGCTCAAGGAGATGCGCGGCGAGCACGTGTCGGAAACCGAGGAGTACGGCATTCAAAGCTTTGCCTATCACGCACGCCGCCCTTTTCATCCGCAGAAATTTCACGAACTTTTGCACGCAGAGTGGTTCGGGGAGGGTCTGCTGCGCTCGAAAGGCTTCTTCTGGCTGGCCACGCGCCCGCAGTGGGCGGGCCAATGGAGCCAGGCCGGCGGCATTGCCCATCACGGCGGGGCCGGCATGTTCTGGAAGGCGATCCCCAAAGAGCGCTGGCCGGAGGACCCGGAGCACCTTGAATTCATTGATGAAAAATGGCAAGAACCGTTTGGCGACATGCGCCAGGAGCTGGTGTTCATCGGCCAGAACATCGACCAGGTGCGGATGCGCCAGGCGCTGGACGACTGTCTGCTGAGCGAAGATGAGCTGCTGGCCGGAGCCGACCGTTGGAAAACGCTGCCGGACCCCTTCCCCGTCTGGGACTGAAACCGCTGAAAAGCAAAAAGAGAGGCCGCAGCCTCTCTTTTTTTTAGCACCTTTTCCTCAGAACTCTAGCGCACCAGGCTGGGCAACCATGTCGCCAGGCTCGGAAAGACGATCAGCACGGCGACCAGCAGCATCGAACAAAGAATGTAAGGAATGGCCGCGGAGTAGATTTCCCGCATGGTGGTGCCGGGAGGTGCCACCCCCTTCATGACGAACAGCAAAAGCCCCAGCGGCGGCGTCGAGAAACTGATCTCGAGCGCCAGCAGCACCACCACGCCAAACCAGACCAGATCGAACCCCAGTGCCTGGGCCAGCGGGAAGAAGATCGGAACGGTCAGCATCATGATCGAGATCTGCTCCATGAAGGTACCCAGCACCAAAAGCACCGCAAACATGGCTAAAAGCATGAGAATCGGCGAGAGGTCGAAACTGGTGGCCCACTGGATCAGCCCGCCGGAGGCCCCGGAAAAGCCCAGCAGCTGGCTGAAGGTTGCCGAGCCGAACACGATCAGGTAGGCCATGAGCGTGACCTTGAGTGCCCCTGACACCGACAGCTTGAACGCCTCCCAGGTCATGCAGCGGAAGATGAAGGCCAGGATGATCACCCCGAGTGCACCGAAGGCGGCGGCTTCCGAGGGCGTGGCAAAGCCTATCAGCATCAGCGCAACGATGATCACCATCACGCTCAGCATCGGCAGAATGTCGGTCACGATCAGCTTGAGCTTGGCACTCAAGGGAACCGGTTCGAGCTCATAAGCCGGTGCAGCGTCCGGGTCGATCTTCGTCTGCACAAAGATGGTGACGATGTAGAAGCCCGCCAGCGTCAGGCCGGGGAGAATACCGGCGATCAGCAGCGCGCCGATATCCACCTTGGCAAGGGTTGCCAGCAGCACCGCCAGCGCCGAGGGCGGAATGATGATCGCCAGGCCCCCGGTGCCCAGAATGGGGCCGATGGCCATCTTCTTCTTGTAGCCGCGACGCTCCATCTCCGGCACCAGCAGCGAGCCCATCAGCGCCGTGGAGCCCATGGAGGAGCCGCTCAGCGTGGAGAACGCCGTGCCGCCCACCACGGTCACATAGGAAAGCCGCCCGGGCACCTTGCCCAGCAGTTGATCCACGGCGTTGAACATCTTCATGCCAAGACCGGTACGAAAGAACAGCTCCCCCATCAGCAGAAACAGCGGAATGGGCACCAGATTGAAGCTCGAAAGCGCGCCGAAGCCGTTGTTGAGCATCTGCAGAATGCCGGTCTGACCGCCCATGAAGTGCCAGGCACCGATGACGTTGGCGGCCAGAAAGGCCAGCGCAATGGGCGTGCCGATCGCCATGAAGATCAGAATCAGCGACAGCAGAAACGCGAGTGCAAAGTACCATTCCATCATTCTTTAATCCCCGCTTCGCCGCTGTGAAGAATGTCCCGGCCGACCACGAAGCGGCCAAACTCGATGGCCATCAGGGTAAAACTGAGCGGAAACACGACCGTCAGCATCCACTTGGGCACAAAGAAGGCGCGTACGTCGTAGTCGTTACGTTCGAGATTGAGCAGCAAAAGATCGAGCCCCTTCCAGGCAAGCACCCCGCATACCACCACGCAGAGCAGAGACACCGCCCGGCTCAGCACGTTGAGTACCGGCAATGGCAGTGCGGCGGTGAGAAGCTCGATATGCACATGGCCTTTATGACGTACAAGCCAGGGCGCACCGAGCAGCGTCAGGTAGAACATGGCGTACTCGGTGGAGAGGAAAAACCACGCCGAAGGCTGAAGCCCCAGATTACGAATCACGACCGACAGCACCACCGCCACCATCAGCCACACCAGCATGATGGCGGCAAGCAGAGCCATGCCGTTAAGCAGCAGCAAATAGCCACGTTGTGCGTAACGCATAAGGCACCCTAGAAAAAAGCCACACAGAAAAGGGCGCCAGACGTGCTGGCGCCCGGACCGCTTGTCATAGATCGTTGAACTTTTCGATCAACTCATCAAAATGCTCAAGCCCCATGGGGTGACGCTCCATCTGGCGGCGCATCCGCGCCCAGGTGGCATCGCGCGCGGCATCGGCGTAGCGCTGGCGCGCCTCGCCTTCCAGGGTAATTACCTGCATGCCATCGGCTTCCAGCTGGGCCTGCTGCTCTTCTGATAGTGCTTCGAGCTTCTCGGCACTTTCACGCTCGTGCTCGATGGCCACTTCCTGAAGGATCTGCTGGGACTCTTCGCTCAGCTGGTTCCACTTGTTCAGGTTGACGATCACACCCATGTCGGTGGAGAAAAATGCAGGGTCGACCCGGTAGTTCAGAAAGCGATCCCAGTTGAGGTCTTTCAGACCGATCTGGGTCCAGCCGGTGGCGTTGACCACGCTGCGCTCCAGGGCGGCGTACACGTCGGTGGTGGGCAGGCTGATGGGCTGCGCGCCCAGGTAGTCCTGGAAGAAGGCGTCGTATACCGGGTTACTGCGCAGGCGCAGCCCGGAGATATTCAGGTTGCCCTCGCCGTCCACGCTGGGTTCTTCGATGGTATACAGGTTGTAGCTCACGCCGCTGTCGAACCAGCCCAGATAAAACGTGCCCATCTTTTGCTGGTGAATATCGTTCAAGAGATCGATACCGCCGTTTTCACGGGCGTAGATGGCGTTGGTATTGGAGGCGACCATGGCATCGCGCTCGGGCACGGTGCCGGCGTAGAAGCTCGCCGCGGTGTAGGCCATGTCCACCACGCCGTTGCGCACGGCGTCGGGCTGCTCGGAAAGGCCGATGACTTCAGGGCCGCCGCGCACGTTGATCTGCACCACGCCTTCGCCACGCTCGTTGACCTTGTCGACGAACTCCAGAAAGCTCTGGGTGTAGATCAGAGAAGGGGGAAACGCGTGGACGGCGGTAATCTGGTCAAGCGCCATTGTCTGGCCTGAGCCCAGGGCCGCGAGCACACCAAAGGTGATGGCTGTTTTTTTCATTATGTATCTCCTGCACAAAAGGGTCGGTCGTGAGGTCGTTGTAGTGTCAATTCGTTGCGGCAAGCGTGAGTACTGTTGTTATTGGGCGTACGGGACAGTCTGGCAAGGCTTACGGGCTACCCTTTACTGATCAGCTCGGAAGCTGGCGGCCGGGGCGCCGCCCACGGAAATTTTTGGGTGTAGTCAGCGGCAAACCGGGTAATCGTCTCTGCGTGCTGGCGGGTCAGGTCGATATCGTCCCAGCCGTTGAGCAGCTTGGTGCGCCATACCGGGCTTACCGAAAAGCCGACGTCCACTTCCGCCACGCGGATGCGCTGGGCTTCAAGGTCGACCCGAATCGGTGCCGGATCATCACTCAGCGCGGCCAGCAGGCGCTCGGCATCATCCTCTTCCACCACCGCCGGAAGTACCCCGTTGTTCACCGCGTTGGAGGCGAAGATATCGCCAAAGCTTGGCGCAATGACGCAGCGAAAGCCGAAATCCACCAGGGCATATACTGCCGCCTCTCGCGAGGAGCCCGCGCCGAAGTTGCGTCGACTGACCATGACCTCGGCATCGACCGCCCCGGAGCGGTGCAGAATGAAGGCCGGGTCCGGCGTGCCTTTCTCGTCGTGGCGAACGTCATACAGCAGAAACTGGCCGTAGCCGACGCTGCGCGGCTCTTTCATGAAGCGCGCCGGAATCAGCTGGTCGGTATCCACATTGGCAGCGGCGAGCGCCACCCCCAAGGTGTCGAGCACGGTTATCGGCTTCATGACGGCGCTCCTTCTGCGCGTGGCTTGTGCGCGCCGTCCAAGGACAGCGTGCGAATATCCGCAAGACGGCCTGTGACCGCAGCGGCGGCGACCATGGCCGGCGACATCAGGTGCGTTCGCGCCCCCGGCCCCTGGCGGCCCTTGAAGTTGCGGTTGGTGGTCGAGGCGCAGCGCTCGCCGTTGGGTACCGTATCGCCGTTCATGCCCACGCACATGGAGCAACCCGAGTGGCGCCACTCGAGCCCAGCATCGATAAAGACCCGGTCGAGCCCTTCGGCTTCGGCCTGCATCTTCACCTGGGTGGAGCCTGGCGAAACGACGCCGGGCACGCGGCTTTTACGCCCGTTCAACACCGCGGCGGCGGCGCGTAGATCTTCGATGCGCGCGTTGGTGCACGAGCCAATGAACACCCGATCGATGGCGACATCGGTCAGTTTCTGCCCGGCTTCCAGGCCCATGTATTCGAGGCTGTCGCGAATCTGGCGCGCCTTGGCCAGATCCTCGGTGTCGCTGGGTACGGGCACGTATTGATCGATCGGCAGCGCCTCCTCCGGCGACACGCCCCAGGTGACGGTGGGCGCTATGTCGGCGGCGTTGAGGGTGACGTCCAGATCAAACGTGGCGCCCTGGTCGCTGTACAGCGTGGACCAGTAGGCACAGGCCTGCTCGAACGCCTCGCCTTTCGGGCTATAAGGGCGCTCTTTCAGGTACTCGAAGGTGGTCTGGTCCGGGGCGATCATGCCGCAGCGTCCGCCGCCTTCGATGGAGAGGTTACAAAGCGTCAGCCGCGCTTCCATGGAGAGCGCGCGAATCGCCTCGCCGGCGTATTCGATGGCGTAGCCCCGTGCGCCGTCGGCACCGAGCCGCGCAATCCAGGTCAGCGCGATATCCTTGGCGGTCACCCCAGGGGCAAGCGCTCCCTCAAGGGTGATGCGCATCACTTTCGGCTTGCTTTGCCAAAGCGTCTGGGTCGCCAGTACGTGGGCCACTTCCGAGGCGCCGATACCAAAGGCGATGCTGCCAAACGCCCCGTGGGTCGCGGTATGACTGTCGCCACACACCATGATCAGGCCGGGCTGGGTCAGCCCCTGCTCCGGGCCCATGACGTGCACGATGCCCTGGCGCGGATCATCCAGGCCGAACAGGGTAATATCGTGGCGCCGGGTATTGTCCGAGAGCTGCTCGATCATGGAGCGCACTTTGGGGTCCGCCACGCCGTCGAGCCGGCGGGCAAGCGTTGGCACGTAGTGGTCGGCAATGCCGAAGGTCAGATCCGGCCGGGCCACGGGAAGCTCGCGCTCGGCAAGCTTGTTGAACGCGTGAAACGATCCTTCATGGACGAAGTGGCGATCAATCCATAGAAGGCTCTGCCCGCTTTCACTGCGGTGAATCTCGTGGGCACGCCAGACTTTGTCAAACAGCGTTGTAGGTGTACTCATTGTATTGGCTCATTGTCTCGGCTCGGTCTACGTGGGCTTTTCAGGCAATTATTCTTGGCATCAATGAAATATTTCTTACCTACTGCCCTGCCTCTACCCCAATACAACTAGCGCACTACAACAACACAGGTCAAATGTATTTTTTGTATTTTTATATCGGTATTAAATTTAATACATTAAAAACCACCCATACGGCCTATACCCCTTCGCCCTGGGTAGGCATACCCCCGACCTTGGGCTCCCAGTAGCGCGAGTTGTCCTCGCCGTTGCGCTCCAGGTCGATCTGGAAGCGATAACGGTCCGGTCGATACAGCGCGTCCAGATGCTCGACGCCCCGGCCCTGCTCATCAAACACCACCCGGGTCAGGGAAATCAGCGGCGAGCCCAAGGCGACATTCAGCGCCTCGGCAATATCGTGATTGGCGAGTGTCGCGGAAATCGACTGAGAGGCATGGTCGACCTTCACACCACTGCGCTCGAGCAGCACGAACAGCGGCGTATGGGCCAGATCCATCTCGTTGTAGTGCAGCGCCACCGTTTCAGGCACGTGCGTGACCAGATACGAAAACGGCTTGTCATCCACCATGCGCACCCGCACCGAGCGCTGCACCTTGCCGCCCTGGGCCATCCCCAGGCGCTCGCGAATCATCTCCGGCGGCAATACGTAGGCAAATTCCAGAAGCCGCACCTGGGAGGCCTGGCTCATCTTGACCATGTTGGGCATCAGATTGGAGACGCTGGCGGTCATGACCGTGGCATCCAGCGGGTGTTCGAGTACCACCGTGCCGACCCCGGCCCGGCGGGCAACGAGCTTTGCCTCCTGCAGCGCCTCCATGGCACGGCGCACGGTGACCCTTGATACGCCGTGCTGCTCGGCCAGCTTGTTTTCCCCCGGCAGCTTGCTGCCTGCGGGCAGGCGCCCGCTCAGGATGGCATCTTTCAACAGCAGATAAATTCGGTGCGATTTTGTCCCGCCCATCGCAGAGGATTGCCCCTCGTTCATCCCCGTTTCTCCCTTGGCTGCATAAGAATTGTTGTGTAAAAAATTTCACGCCAGGCTTGACGCGGTGCTAATAATGGACATAAAAATGTATTACATATAATACATATACAACGACAACCGACAACACAATTACCGCTTGTTCCAGGGTCATTATTGCAGAATCACCGCCGCGTCAGTAGCGCAGGCAGTGGCCTCCAGCGAGCGGTTGCGTGCAGGAAAACCCGATTATGGCTAACCCGGCATCCGCTAACGAGAAATGCAACGACGCTCAGCGTGTGCGCGCTTTTCTGACCGCCATGGAGGCGCGCCACCTGCCGGACGCTCAGTCGCTTCTGGCCCCGGGTGCGGTCATGCAGTTTCCCGAGGCGCCGCCCATGTACCGGCTAGAGGAGCTCGTGGCATGGGCCAGAACGCACTATCGACGCGTCAGCAAGACCTTTCACGCTTTCGACACCATGGTCACGGATAACCGCTCGGTGGTGGTCTGCCAGGGTGATCTGAGCGGGGAGTGGCTGGATGGAGGCACCTTTTGTGGGGTGCGCTTTATCGACCGCTTTGAACTCACCGACGGCCTGATCACCCGCCAGGACGTGTGGAACGACCTGGCGCTGATTCGCCGCCAATGCTTACCTGGAAAACAAAAGAGAACGCTATGACACGCCAACCCTCGTCTGCCCATCAGCCAAGCCATCTCAAGCAGAAGCTGCACGACTCCTCCATCGTCGTCGCCCCCGGGGTGTTCGATGCCCTCGGCGCCTCGCTTGCCGAGCAGGCCGGATTCGATACGGTGTATCTGTCCGGCGCGAGCCTGGCCTACACCCAGCTGGGCCGGCCGGATATCGGGCTTTTGAGCATTACCGAAATCTGCACCGCGATGTCGCACATTCGCGAGCGCACGAATCTGTCAGTGGTCGTTGATTGCGATACCGGCTTTGGTAACGCCATGAACGTGATGCGAAGCGTCAGCCTTCTGGAGCGCGCCGGCGCCAACGCCATTCAGCTCGAAGACCAGACCTACCCCAAGCGCTGCGGCCACCTGAAAGGTAAAACCCTGGTGCCCAAAGGCGAAATGGTCGGAAAATTGCATGCAGCACTGGATGCCCGGGAAAGTGACAAGACGTTGATCATCGGCCGCACCGACGCCCTCGGCGTCGAGGGCACCGACAGCGCCATCGAACGTGCCCAGGCCTATAGTGATGCCGGCGTGGACATGCTGTTCATCGAGGGCATTCGCAGCGACGAGGATATCCAGAAGATCATGGCGCAGTTCAAGGGCAAGGTGCCCATCATGGCGAACATGGTGGAAGGCGGCGATACGCCGTTGCAGAACGCCCAGGCCCTAGAGGCATTGGGCTTCTCGCTGGTGATCTTCCCCGGTGCGCTGGTGCGGGCGATCACTCACATGGCGAGCCGTTTTTTCGCCACGCTCAAAGAAGACGGCACCACGGACGGCTTCCGCGATCAGATGCTCGATTTCAAACAGCTCAACGACTACCTGGGCACCCAGAAGATGCTCGAGCTGGGCGAGCAGTACGACAATCGCTGATGCTCGATAACCGATAGTTCTTGATAACAGATAGTTCTCGATCATCGATGTGCACGATCATGAATTTACGTGAATAAATAAAAGACAGGAGACCACCATGCAGACCACCGACAAGACGGCCAAGGAGATCTTTTTCGAGGTCATGGCCAATCCCCAGCGGGTGCCCTTCGGCTTTGGCAACAAGGCCGTGCTGGTCAACGTCGACCCGCAGAAGGCCTATACCCGCACGGACCTGTTCAAGACCGCCTACGAAACCGACCCGAAACAGCTCGAGTACACCAATCAGCTGGCTCGTGGCTTTCGGGAAAAGGGCTGGCCGGTGGTCTGGACCCACGTGGCCTTTCTGGACTCCGCCGAAGACGCCGGCGTGTGGGGCACGCGCACCGATACCCCGGACTCGCTGCAGAATATCAAGTATGACTCCGAGCGCGCCGAATTCGACGAGCGCGTCGAGATCGACCGCGCCCGCGATGTGATCTACACCAAGCGCATGCCCTCGGCGTTTTTCGAGACACCGCTACAATCGCTTTTAGTGTGGCACCAGGTGGATACCGTGATCATCACCGGCGGCTCTACCTCCGGCTGCATTCGCGCCACCGCGGTGGACAGCCTCTCACGCGGCTATCGCACTATCGTGCCCCAGGAGTGCGTGGCGGATAAACACGAAAGCTACCACTACGCCAACCTGACCGATTTGCACTTGAAGTACGCCGACGTAATGCCGGTGGCCGACGTACTGGCCTGGCTCGAGGGCAAGGCGTAAGCAGTGAGGAGCGAGCGATGAAAGAATCTCTTGGCGTTTACGACTACTGGGCCTATGACCAGCGCCCCAGGATCACCTGGCCGGGCGGGGCGAAGGTCGCCTTCTGGGTCGCGCCCAATATCGAGTACTACGAGCTCGATCCGCCGCAGAACCCCAGCCGCAAGCCCTGGCCGCACCCGCACCCGGCGGTACCCGGCTTCAGCATCCGCGATTACGGCAACCGGGTCGGCCACCAGCGCCAGATGGCGCTGCTGGACAAGTACGGCATTCGCGGCTCGGTGTCGCTTTCGACGGCACTTTGCGAGCACCACCCGGAAATCATCCAGATGTGCAAGGAGCGCGACTGGGAGTTCTTCAGCCACGGTATCTACAACACGCGCTACACCTATGGGCTGAGCGAAGCCCAGGAGCGCGTCATGATCCGCGACAGCATGGAGACCATTCATCGCCATACGGGCCAGGCCTGCGCCGGGTATCTGGCCCCGGCGCTCTCGCACTCCGAGCGCACCCTGGATCTGTTCGCCGAGGTGGGCGAAGAGCTTTTCGGGGAACGCGGCGGGCTCTACACCTGCGATCTGTTCCACGACGACCAGCCCACCCCGGTGCGCGTGCGTTCGAACAAGCGGTTCATCTCCATGCCCTACTCACTTGAGATGAACGACACTATCGCTTATGCCGTGAACAAGGTGGAGCCGCGCCAGTACGCCACCATGCTCAAGCGCCACTTCGACCGGCTGTACGCCGAGGGCGCCGAGTCCGGCACGGTGATGTGCATTCCCACCCACAATTACCAGGTGAGCTGCCCGCACCGCATCAAGGCATTCGAAGAGGCGCTGGAGTACATCACCGGCCACCCGGACGTGTGGGTGGCCACTGGCCGTGAAATCGCCGATTACTACCTCGAGCACCATTATGACGGTGCGCTCGGCAGCATTCAGGCCCAGGCCACCACCGCACGAAGGGAGGGCTGACACCATGGCGCTCAACGACGACTACCTCGATTATCCCAAGCGCCGCCACGGCTACGACCACGACCGCTATGACTGGTCGATGCTGGGCGAGCGCGCCCCGATTACCTGGCCCGGCGGCAAGACGCTGGCGGTGTGGATCAATATCTCGTTGCAGTTCTATCCGCTCAACCAGCGCGGCGAGCCGTTCAAGGTCCCCAATGGCATGACCATGCCCTACCCGGATCTTCGCCATTTTTCGCTGCGCGATTACGGCAACCGGGTGGGTATCTACCGCGTGCTCAAGGCGCTCAAGCAGCACGATATTACCCCTACCTTCGCAATCAATGCCCAGCTCGCCGAGCAAACGCCTTATCTGGTCAAACGCCTTCAAGAACACGGCGGCGAGTTCATCGCCCACGGCTGGAACATGGACCACCTGCACTACGGCGGCCAGCCCATCGAAGAGGAAGCCGAGCTGGTCAAGCGCTCGGTGGAGACCCTGCGCCGCGTGACCGGCCAGAGCGTTCGCGGCTGGCTGAGCCCGGCCAAGCACCAGAGCTTCAACACGCCGGATTTGCTTGCCGAGAGCGGCATCACCTACTGCGCCGACTGGGTCAACGACGACCTGCCCTACCCCTGCCACACCAACACTGGCAGCCTGACCATGATGCCGCTTTCCACCGAGATCGAGGATCAGTTCGTGATGAGCCAGAACCTGCACTCGGAAGATGCCTGGGTGACCCAGGTGAAGGACGCCTTCGACTTTCTGCTGGAGGAGTCCCGCACTGCCGGTGGGCGCCTGTTCGCTTTGAACCTTCACCCCTGGCTTGTCGGCCAGCCCCACCGCATTGCCTGCCTGGAAGAGGTGCTTGCGCATATCAGCGGTCACGCTGATGTGTGGCAGGCTCCGGCGGGCGAGATTCTGGATGCCTTCACTCACGCGGAGCAGGCGTAATGGCGATCGCTCCCTACACACATACCAGCACGTTCGACGCCCACCTGCCGCTTCTGATCATCGGCGGCGGGGCCTGCGGGCTGGTAGCGGCCTTGGCCGCGCAGGAAGCAGGCATCGAGCTTGCGGTGCTGGAGCGCGACGCCCTGCCGCGAGGCAGCACGGCGATGTCCTCGGGCTTCATTCCCGCTGCCAACACGCGCTTTCAAAAAGCCCTGGGCGTAAACGATACCCCCGCCGAGATGGCTGACGACATTCAGCGCAAGAACGGCTTTGAAGCAGACCCGGCCATCGTGGAACTGCTGGCAAGCCAATCGGGCCCCGTGATCGAATGGCTGGCCGAGCAACACCGCCTGCCCTTCGAGTTGGTGGAAGGGTTTTTATACCCCGGCCATACCCACCTGCGCATGCACGCCACGCCCCGGCGCACCGGGGAAGAGCTGATGGGCGCGCTGCTGGGCGCGGTCGAGGCCGCCGGGATCGACATCCTCACCCAGGCCCGGGTCGTCGACCTGCACGTGGATGACACCCAACGGGTGCGCGGCGTGACCCTCGAGCGCCCGGATGGCAGCCGGGAAAGTATCGGCTGCGACGCGCTGATCCTCGCCTGCAACGGCTACGGCGGCAATCCGGAACTGGTGGATCGTTATATTCCATCGCTCAAGCACGCGCTCTATTACGGCCACGAAGGTAACCAGGGCGACGCGCTCTTGTGGGGCCAGGCCATGGGCGCCAGCACCAAGGATCTGGCCGCCTGCCAAGGCCACGGCTCGCTTGCCACGCCGCACCAGACGCTGATCAGCTGGGCGGTAATGATGCAGGGCGGTATTCAGGTCAACGTGCAGGGCACGCGGTTTTCCAACGAGCACGGCGGCTACTCGGAGCAGGCGGCCAAGGTGCTGGCTCAGCCCGACAAGATTGCCTGGAACGTGTTCGATGAGCGTATCCATCAGACGGTGCTCTCCTTCGAGGACTACCTCAACGCGTTCGAGGCCGGCGCCGTGCGCCGCTTTGAACGCCTGGACGAGATGGCCGCCGGCCTGAACCTACCGCTCGCCACCCTCGAGGAGACCTTTGCGGAAATGGAACAGCACGCGAACCAAAAGACGCCGGATGCGTTTGGCCGTCGGTTCGAGTCGGGCCTTCTGCTCGCACCGCCCTACTACGCCATTCGCGTGACCGGCGCGCTGTTTCATACCCAGGGCGGGCTCGAGATCAACCCGCAGGCGCGAGTGCTGAATCCGCAGGGCCAGGCGCTGCCCAACCTGTTTGCCGCCGGCGGGGCCGCCCGCGGGGTCTCCGGCTCCAATGACAGCGGCTACCTTTCCGGCAACGGGCTGTTGAGTGCGGTGGTGCTGGGCGCTGTGGCGGGCCAGAGCGCTGCGGAGCTTTTAAGGCTCAACCTTCACTCCGGCGTACTCCCTTGACTTCGTATAGCAAAAGCCCCGCCAGTCGGGGCTTTTGCTAAGCACTTGAATTCGTGGTTTGCTTGCACGTCTTGAAGCCCCTACCACGAGAACCGTTCATGTTTCACCTGCTCCTCGCGCTGCCCTGTCTGATTGTGATCGTACGGTTTCTGATACCGCTGGCCTGGCCTTTATGGGTGAAGGGCACGGTGAGTGCCGTGCTGCTGCTCGTCTCACAACATCATCTGCTCACTCTGATCGCCTTTGGCAGCATGTTTTCCCCGGAAGTGCCCCGAGCGGGGGTGCTGATGGTGAATACGCTCTTCGGCGCGATGATTTTTCTGGCACTGATGCAGCTTGTAACCGACCTGATCACCGCTTTGCTGGCGCTGGCGAAAAGGCGCCGACTCGCCATCGCCCCACCGCTTCGCTATGCGCTGGCCGCCCTTGCCCTGGGGGTGGCCGTCTTCGGTGTCAGCCAGGCCGCTCGGTTGCCGCCCTTGAAAGAGGTCGAAATCACGATCCCCGGGTTACCTGACGCCTTCGAGGGCTACCAGATCGTTCACCTCACCGATCTGCATATCAGCCGATTGTTCGAGGCGCCCTGGGTCGAGACGGTGGTCGCGAAAACCAACGCGCTGGCGCCGGATGTGATTCTGATCACCGGCGATTTGATCGACGGAAACCTCGACGTTCGACTCGATGCCGTGGCGCCGTTAGAGGCGCTTACGGCGCCGGATGGGGTATATGTCAGCCCCGGCAATCACGAGTACTATTTTGGCTATGAGCAGTGGATGGATCACTATCAGACGCTGGGCATGCAGATACTCGCCAACCAGCACGCGGTGGTCGAACGCGACGGGTCTGCGCTGGTGCTGGCCGGGGTAACGGATGTTTCCGCCGAAGACGATGGCTACCCAGCCCCCGATATTGCCCAGGCGCTGGCGGGGGCGCCGGGTGACGCGGCCGTGATTTTGCTGGATCATCAGCCCAGAAACGCGCGGGAAGCGGCGGCGCAAGGTGTCGATCTGCAGCTCTCCGGCCACACCCACGGCGGCATGATGATCGGCTTCGATCGTATCGTCGCTCGCGCCAACAACGGTTTCGTGTCCGGTCGTTACGAGGTAGACGACATGACGCTTTATCTCAATAACGGCACCGCGCTTTGGCCAGGCTTTGCCCTGCGCCTGGGTAAACCTTCAGAATTGACGCGGATTACGCTGCGCGGGGAATAAATTACTCCCACTTCGCCCCGCCTAGTGCATCGAGTGGAATTTTCAGGTAGCGCTTGCCGTTGGCCTCGGGCTCCGGCAGGCGCCCGCCTTGCGTGTTGACCTGAAGCGCGTGGAGCATCAGTTTCGGCATGGGCAATTCCCCATCGCGCTTTTGGCGCAGCGCCACGTAATCCGCCTGATGCTTGCCCGCCAGGTGCGGGTTGTTTTCCCGCTGCTGGGCCACGCTGCTCTCCCACGCGGGTTCGCGTCCACCCGGCATGTAGTCGTGGCCGGTAAACAGGCGGGTGCTATCCGGCAGCGCAACAATGGCCTGGATGGAGTGCCAGAGCGCCTCGGCACTGCCCCCGGGGAAATCCGCCCGCGCGGTGCCAAAATCCGGCTGAAACAGCGTGTCGTGGATAAATGCCGCGTCGCCGATCACGTAGGTGATCGAGGCCAGCGTGTGGCCCGGCGAGAACATTACCCGGCCCTCCAGCTCGCCGATTTCGAAAGTATCGCCCTCGGCAAAGAGGGTGTCCCACTGGCGGCCGTCCGTGGGCATGTCCGGCCAGTGATAGATCTCTTTCCAGAGCGCCTGTACCTGGGTCACGCGCTGGCCGATCGCCGTCGGCGCGCCGGTTTTCTCTTTCAGGTAGTGGGCGGCGGAGAAGTGATCCGCGTGGGGGTGGGTATCCAGTATCCACTCGATGCGCAGGCCGTTTTCAGCCACGTAGGCAAGCAGCTCATCGGCGTGGTGAGTGGCCGTGGCGCCGGACTTCTCGTCGAAATCCAGCACCGGGTCGATGATGGCGCACGCCTTTGTGACTGGGTCGCTGACGATGTACTGAACGCTGAAGGTACGCGGATCGAAAAAGCCCGCCACCTCGGGCATTCCTCTACTTGTACTCGCTGAGTGCGCAAACGTCTTCATGCTAGCTTCCCCATGACTATCGGTGGATATGGTATTAGCCTACCATGCCTGCAAAATACGCTATAACCATAGGCGTTAAAGGAATAGGCAACCAAGAAGACGGGGGAAGCCGCGACTAAAACGCCTTTTCAAGCGCAAAGCGCGGCTGGGTGCGGCCCTCTTTGTTGACGGTTTCAGTAAACATCTCAAGCGGGCGCACCCAAAGGCCATATTCGCCATAAAGCGCGCGATAAACCACGAGCGGCTCCTCGGTTTCACTGTGCCGGGCAGCGCCGAGCACTTCATAAAGCGCGCCTTTATAGTGGCGGTAGATGCCGGGAACGGGAGCGGTCATAGGGCTTCCTTTTCGGTAACGGGGGTGGCGTCATTCAGGCGTGCCTTCTTGGCCAGGCGCTCGAGCACCTTGGAAGCGGCGACAAAACCGAAAGTGCCGGTGACAAAGGTGGCGGCACCAAAGCCCGAGGCGCAGTCCAGCCGGGTGGCATCACCGCTGCCGGGCTTTTGCAGGCACACCTCGCCGTCGCTGCCGGGGTAGACGAGCTGCTCATCCGAGTAGACGCACTCCACCGAGAAGCGGCGTTTGGGGTTGCGCGAGAAGTGGTAGTCCCGGCGCAGGCGCGAGCGTACTTTCGAGAGCAGCGGGTCATGTTCGGTGCGGGTCAGATCCGCCACCTGAATGCGTGTAGGATCGGTCTGCCCGCCGGCGGCGCCGGTCACGGTGATGGGGATCTTGCGCCGCTTGCACCAGGCAATCAGCGCGGCCTTGGCGATCACGCTGTCGATGGCGTCCACCACGTGGTCAGCATCATCGGGAATGCGATCAATCAGATTGGTGGGGGTCACGAATGCTGTGTCGGCATTGATCACGATGCCCGGATTGATCAGACGGCAACGCTCGGCCAGCACGTCTACCTTGGGCCGGCCGATAGTGTCATCGAGGGCATGAAGCTGACGGTTGACGTTGGAGACACAGACATCGTCCAGATCGATCAGGGTGAGCTTGCCGATCCCCGAACGGGCCAGTGCCTCCACCGCCCAGCTACCCACCCCGCCGACGCCTACCACCACGACATGGGCATGACGAAACGACTCGAAGGCGCGCTGGCCGTAAAGGCGCCGGATGCCGCCAAAACGAAAATCATGGTCACGGGTAGCGGGCGACGTATGAATAGAAGGTATCGTCGACATGAAAACTCTCCCTCAAGGTGTTTGAAGAGCAGAAGATGCCGCCAGCGGTGGCGTCTGCACGCTATCGCGCGGTAGATGGCCCGCCCAGCCCAGATGATTCAGC
The DNA here is from genome assembly GCF_968048975.1 of Vreelandella xerophytica. The sequence goes on from NZ_OZ309106.1 coordinate 3,025,629, forward strand.
AGCGCGGTCATGGTGTCATCCAGCGCACAGCTGACGGTTAACCGCACGGCCAGCATCGGGTGGTCAAATGCCAGGTGGGTCGCGGCCAACAGAAGGCGTGGCGCGCCGAGCTGTTCGGCAAAAAACCGGTTGTGAATACTCTTACCGTGTTTGGCATCGCCAATGATCGGATAGCCCCGCCGCGAGAGGTGGCGGCGGATCTGGTGACGCCTTCCGGTCAGCGGCCGGGCTTGTACCAGGGAGTAACGCGCCACCGGATAGCGGTCCACCTGAACGGGCAGCTCCACGCTATCCAGGCGCTGGATATCGGTACGGGCGGGCATGGCGGGCATTTGTGCCTTGGGCCGCGTACCGTCTTCTTCGCGAAGCGGATAATCGAGCGTTTCTGAATCCGGCGCCTTGCCCCGCACCACGGCCAGATAACGCTTTTCCACTTCGCGCTCGTTGAACGCCTGGCTTATGGCGGTGGCGGCCTCTGGCGAGAGCGCCATGACCATGACCCCGGACGTGGGCCGGTCCAGCCGGTGAACGGGATAGACCCGCTGGCCCAGCTGGTCGCGCAGTTGCTGCAACAAGAAGGTGGTCTCTCCCCGGGCAAGCTGTGTGCGATGCACCAGGAGCCCAGCGGGCTTGTGTAGCGCTACCAGATGCTCATCCTGATAAAGAATGCGTAATGGCGCCATGACCGTCCCCACAAAATGGCGCTATTGTCGCGGCTTGGCGGACACTTGTCACCCAGGTTGAGTAATAACCCCCGGCAGCGTTGGCGGCCTGCACCACAAGCAGCTACCTTGTAAAAGCACCCCTCGGGGCTTCCATGGAACAGGAAAGGAGAAAAGACGATGCGTATAGCGACTCCCTTGACCGGTATTGCAGCGGCCCTTTTGCTAGCGGGCGCCGCGCATGCCCAGACCAACGATACAAACGACACTCAAAGCACCACGGGTTCCAACGACACGCTGGAAGTGAACATGCACGAAGTCACAGTCGATGGCGTTGAAGAGGCCTTGGGCACCGTGACAATCGAAAGCTCGGAGTTCGGCGGCGTGATGCTGACACCGTCCATCACCAATCTGGAGCCGGGTGTCTACGGCTTCCACCTGCATGAAAATCCCAGCTGCGAGCCCGCCGAGAACGATGACGGCGAAATGACCGCTGCCCAAGCCGCCGGCGGCCACCATGACCCTGACAACACCGACACCCACCAGGGCCCTTACGGTGAAGGCCACTTGGGTGACCTGCCGGTGCTGACCGTGAACGAACACGGCGAAGCCAATACTCCGGTACTCGCGCCGCGCCTGAGCGTGGACGACATGACGGACCGCGCCTTGATCATCCATGAAGGCGGTGATACCTACTCGGATGAGCCTCACCTGGGCGGCGGCGGTGGTCGCATGCTGTGCGGTGTCACTCCGCCCGCTTCATGATATCAGCATGTCGTTAAGTGTTTTGACGGGCAGCCCAGGGCTGCCCGTTTTGCATTATACGAGCGCGTGACGCCAGTGTGCTGCCCAGGGAAACTAAAGTCGTAGAGCGAATTCAGGTATGACCAGATACATTCAGCAGACTTGAGCATGATGGCTATCGAAAGGTTCGTTGTCCGGCTCTTGTACCCTCCGCCACTGACCATCACCGAGTATCCCCCATGATTACTTTCATCGCCTCGATACTGCTACTGATAGTGGGTTACTTTACCTACGGCAAGTTCGTGGACCGGGTGTTTGTCGCTGACCGCAAGCGTCCTACTCCGGCCTTCAGCATGCGCGACAACATCGACTACGTGCCGATGAATACAACGCGCAACTCGCTAATCCAGCTACTCAACATTGCAGGCGTCGGGCCCATCTTCGGACCTATTTTAGGCGCGCTTTACGGCCCGGTGGCGTTTGTATGGATCGTGATCGGCTGTATCTTTGCAGGAGCGGTACACGATTACCTGACCGGCATGATCTCGATTCGCAATCACGGCGCTCACCTGCCCCAGCTGGCCGGCAAGTTTCTGGGCAAGGCGATGAAGCACGTGGTGAACGGGTTTGCACTGTTGTTGCTGTTGCTGGTGGGCACCGTCTTCGTCACCTCTCCGGCCACCTTGCTGGCGAACATGACGTCGCTTTCGCTCGTTGCCATCACCCTGGTCATCTTTGCCTATTATCTGGTGGCCACGCTGTTACCCATCGACAAGGTCATCGGACGCATCTACCCCTACTTTGGCGCGCTCTTGCTGTTCAGCGCCGCGGGCATCGGTATCGGGTTGATCGTGACCGGTGCGCCGATTCCCGAGCTTTCCTTCCAGAACATGCACCCGGAAGGCGCGCCCATCTTCCCGCTGCTGTTCTTGACGATCTCCTGCGGCGCGCTTTCCGGCTTTCACGCCACGCAAACGCCGATCATTTCGCGCACCACGGAGAATGAAACCAGCGGTCGCCGCATTTTCTACGGCATGATGATTACCGAGGGCGTCATCGCGATGATCTGGGCGGCGGCGGCCATGAGCCTTTTCTACGGCGACCAGACCCTGTCTGACGTGCTGGCCGCCGGCGGCCCGGCCGCCGTGGTCAGCGAAGTATCGACCATGATGCTGGGTGCTGTGGGCGGAACGCTGGCCATTCTGGGGGTCATTGTGCTTCCCATCACCTCGGGCGATACCGCGTTTCGTAGTGCACGCATGATCATTGCGGACTACCTGAAAATTGCCCAGAAGCCGATCGCCAAACGTCTGATGATTGCCGTACCGCTGTTTGTGATCTCCTACGCCTTGACCCATATGGATTTCACACTGCTGTGGCGCTACTTCTCCTGGGCGAACCAGACCACCGCGGTCATCGCGCTGTGGGTGGCCACCATGTATCTGGTACTGGCGCGCAAACCTTACCTGATTACCTCGATTCCGGCCGTCTTCATGACCATGGCAACCTTTACCTACCTGGCCTATGCGCCGATCGGCTTTGGCCTCTCGCTGCAGGTGAGCTATGTCGTAGCCGCACTGGGTACGCTCTTGTGCATCGCCCTGTTCATGAAGCGTGTGCGCCGTTTGAGTCGCACCACCTTTACCGTGGACGAGCCCGTCGCCGAGTTTGATGGCTCTGCAGCGTTTGCCGCACAGAACCGCTAACCCCCCAACTACACTACCAGTATCACTATCCACAAGATCCTGTCTGGCGGCTTTATACCGCCAGGCAGGATCTTGGCGTTTACAGGCATGCTGACATCAAGGCTTCTTGAAACCCCGCCATTACATTTCCCTTGTTCACGAGCGCTACCTAACTTTAACGAATAGCGCTAAATATGCTTGGCTTGCCATTGTTATTAATATTTTTTAAATTAGATAACTAGCGTGCTGATATAAAATGAAAAATAATGAAGGGTTGGAAATTGGCGAAGAAAACTGATACCTATAACAAAAATTAAACAAAAAATTATATAAATCATAACCTTAAGATATATTTAAAATTATTCGATAAATAAGCCGACTCATTAATCGTATATATTTTTTTATGTGCTAGGGTATTAATTGCAGGATGAATTGCATAGTTGAAGAAACGCGCAAGCCAATTACCCTTTAGACATTATTTCAATTAAATTGCCCATTTAATTGAACGTTAATGGCAGGGGTAATTACCAAGGATTCCCTTGGGAAATTACTAAGGAGAGTAAAATGTTTCATCATTCATCTAAGCTTCAATACCCGGTAAAGGTTGATAAACCTAATCCCCAGTTTGCCATGCTGCTTCAACAGGCTATCGGCGGTATCGAAGGCGAGATCCGTGTGGCCATGCAGTACTTCTTTCAGGCCATGGGTGCCCGCGGTGACGACCGGATCCGGGACATGCTCATGTCCACCGCCACTGAAGAGCTTTCGCATATCGAAATGCTGGGGCATGCGGTAGCGCTCAACCTGGAAGGCGCTCCGGTCTCCTATCAGGAAGAGACTGCAAAAGACCCGGTCATGAATGCCATTCTGGGTGGCGCCAATCCTCGCCATCTGCTGTCATCCGGGCTTTCCGCCATGCCGGTCAATGCCAATGGCGTACCTTTCGATATGAGTCACGTTTACGCCACCGGCAATATCGGGGCGGACATGATGGCCAACGTCGCGGCTGAATCCGGTGGCCGTGTTCTCGCGACACGTCTTTACAACTGGACCGACGATCACGGCATGAAGGACTTTCTATCATTCCTGATCGCCCGAGATACATATCACCAGCAGCAGTGGCTGGCGATTATCGAAGAGCTGGGTGGAATGCAGGCGCAGCTGCCTATTCCCAACTCGACGCCGGAAGAACACGAGGCGACCGAGCACTCTTACTACTATCTGAACACGTTGCTGGACAAGGACGCACCCAAGGGACGCTGGGGAGAAGGCCCCTCACTCGATGGTCGCAGTCAGTACTCCATCAAGAACACCCCGGAACCGCTGGGTCAGGAGCCGTCACTTGGCGGCGCCAAGCCCAATTCCGGTGCGCAGACCGATCAGGTCGATCCGACCAAGTAATCTCGGTCGCGCACAAAAAAACCCCGAACCTGGTTCGGGGTTTTTTTATTCGGCAAAGACGTTTATTCGTGGTCGCCGGCCATTTGCATCTGGCGCTGAATGTAATTCTGAATACCCACTTTCTCGATCAGGCTAAGCTCTGTTTCGATATGGTCGATGTGGTCTTCTTCGTCAGCCAGCAGGTCGCGCAGCATGTCACGGGTCACGTAGTCCTTGACGCTTTCGCAGTACGTGATGGCTTCGATGTAATCGTTACGCCCGTCGTGCTCGATCTTGAGATCGGCCTCGAGCATCTCCTTGACGTTCTCGCCAATATGCAGTTTGCCCAGATCCTGCAGATTGGGAATGCCTTCCAGGAAAAGAATACGCTCGATGATCTTGTCGGCGTGCTGCATTTCCTCGATGGACTCGTCGTATTCCCACTTGGCAAGCGCCCTGAAGCCCCAATCCTTGTACATCTTGGAATGCAAGAAGTACTGGTTGATCGCAACAAGCTCGTTGCCGAGTGCGATATTGAGATGTTGAATTACCTTGGGATCGCCTTTCATATGTCACCTTGCCTTGTAGGACCGCTCTTTTTGTCGTAACAGGTTTTTCGGACAATCAAGCAGTTACGTCAATAAAGGAGCAGCCATTTGACAGGCGTACTCCCGGATGACTGAAAGTATAGAGGAGCATATTAAAAATTCAAGAAAATCAGTTGTTTGCTAAAGGCAACTCAAACAATAGTGATTCGCGTCATACGGCGTAAGCGAGACCCATGTCGGCTTGCTGACGCTCGGCCTGTACCGCTTCGCGGGTAATGGATTTGGCAAAGCATGCGCACTTGCCACACTGCATGGCGCAACCGGTGGCTTCACGTACCTCGCGCCAACTGCGCGCGCCGTCGCTCACCTGCTGGCGGATCTGATGGTCGGTGACTCCCTTACACACACATACGTACATGGCGCTACCCCGTAAAATGTATAAAACAAATGTAAATGATTCGCATACATTTTATCAAGTAGAAACCAATGCCTTTTAACACCGGTTTTCAGCTACTCTTCGCTTTATATCGCAAATACAGAGGGTTAAGCCTTGCGGGTAAACGACAAAAAAAGCCGGGCCGCTTATCAGGACGGCCCGGCTTTTTGGAACGGTCGTGTAATCAGCCGCTGCGGCGCAAAAAGTACCCCCCCACGGCGGCGCATACCAGAGTGGGCACCAGCACCGCCCACACGGGGGAGAAACCGAATATGGTGGAGGCAGGCGCCAGCAGATCCTGGATGTACTTGAAAACGAGCCCGGTGACCACGCCATAGAATACCCGGGTGCCCGCGGCCACGGTACGCAGGGGCCCGAAGACGAACGACGCTGCGATGAGCACCAGCGACCCCATGGTGAGCGGCATCAACACCTTCTGCCAGAAGTAGAGCAAGGGTTGTTCGGCGTTCAACCCTTGCTGTTGGAGGAAGTTGGCATACGCCCACAGCTCGCTGGGAGCCTGGCTTTCAATATCGCGCAACAGCCGTTCCAGCTGGGTGGGGGTCAGCGCGGTTTCCCAAACGGTCTGCGCCTGATACTCCGACTCCGTGTAGTTCTCGAAAATGCGCGTGGTATGCACTTCTTCCAGTTGCCAGGCGCCCTCTTCCCAATGGGCGCGGGTCGCGCGGGTTGCCTCCACCAGGCGACGTTCGTCGAAACGATAGCGGGTCAAGTCAAGCACGACGTTGTCGGCCCGAATCGCACCGAAGCGGTAGACGCTATCGCCTTCGAACTGCCAGCCACTGCGGCTTTGCAGCATGGCCCCCTCACCCTGGCGCTGTTCCAGCCGCCAGGCTTCGGCGAACTGCTCGGTGCGCGGGCTGACAAATTCGGCCACCAGCAGCACTACCGCTACCACTAGAAGAACAGGCTTCATGACGCCCCATAGAATGCGTGCAAGCGACCGCCCGGCCGCGCGCATCACGGTCAGCTCGTTGCTGGAGGCCATCGTGCCCAGCCCGATCAGCGCGCCTATCAGCACCGCCACCGGGGCGTACTGATAAAAACGCCACGGCAGGCGCATCACCAGATAGAGCAACACATCCAGTGCGGAGTAATTACCTTGCGTGTCGCCAAGGTCTCCGATGTAGGCGATCGTGATATCAAGCCCCAGCAGCACGAACTGCACGATGATGATGGCGCCGAGTATATTGCGGGCGATATAGCGATCCAGGCGATCTGCCGGCGTTAAAACACTGAGCATTAGCGCATTCCTTTACGTTGCGAGCGCCAGATCAACAGCCACCCGAGCACCAGAAAGAGTCCGTGCACCGGCCATACCCCCACCGTGGTGGCAAGCGTGCCGCTTCCGATGGCATCCACGGCGGCGAGCAGAAGGCTCAAATAAGCGACATAGAGAAACACCGCCGGCAAGAGCTTGGCAAAACGCCCTTGGCGCGGGTTCACCCGAGAAAGCGGCTGGGCAATGAGTGCCAGCACGAACACCATCAGCGGCAGCCCCGTTCGCCACTGAAACTGAGCCTGGGCGCGGGGGTCGGGGTCGCTCCAGAGCTCGGCGGTGGAGGCGTACTCGAGCGAATCCAGTTCCTGGCGAGTGCGACTAAGCCCTAAACGCAGCGTGTAGCGCTCGAAGACAAGCCGTTCGGCCTCGCGAAGGCCCGGCGTGACACCGTAGCGCTCGCCCTCTTCCAGCACCAGAAACCGGCTACCGGTCTCGACACTGGTCTCCTGGTAGCCTGTGTGCGCCCGCGTGATGTAACTATGGGTGCTGCCGCTTTCGGGAGTGGCTTGCTCATGGACCAGCACTTCCTGCATCTGGGTGCCGTCGCTGCTGAAATCGCTGATATACGCTGTCCTTCCGCTGCCAAAGGATTGAAAACGCCCAGGTGCGAGCACCGAGACATCCAGCCGGCTGCGCTGATCCTCCAGAGTCGCTTCGGTCAAGAGCGCCCCGGAGGGCGTGAGCCACAGACTGCAAAGTCCGACCAGCACGGCCACTACCGAAGCCGGCAGCAACGTGACCCGTAAAAGCCGGGTGGGGCTCATGCCGCAGGCCACCATGACGGTGATTTCGCTATTCATGTAGAGCTGGCCGTAGGCAAGCAAGATGCCTAGAAAAAACGCCAGCGGCAGAATCAGCTCCATGAACCCCGGCAGATGATAAAACATCAAGCTGCCCAGAATGGTGACGGGAAAATCGCCCTCCGCGGCGTCGGCGAAATAGCGGATAAAACGACTTCCCATGATGACCAGTAATAAAATGCCGGCAACCGCCGACATGGTGAGTAACACTTCACGAGTCAAGTACCGAAATAAAATCAACGCACTCTCCGGCTAATCCTGCAGCTTGCCATGCAATGCGCTCATGGCTTGGGTACACTAATCCAACGTACGATTACGGTATTATCCCGAATCACTTGATGCTTGTCTTGTTGGAGACGTCATGGAATTTTCCGTTCAGACTGCCAATCCCGCAAAAGCTGAAACGGCTTGCCTTGTTCTTCCCGTCTATAAAGATAGCGAGTTATTGCCCGCTGTGGCGAAATTAGACGATGCGAGCGAACGGCTGATCGGTCAACTGCTCGAACGCGGCGATTTCGACGCCGCACTCGGCAACGTTCAGATGATTCCCTTCGCACCCGGTCTGGGCGCGCAGCGGCTTCTTCTGGTGGGCCTTGGCGAGCGTGACAAGTGCCAGGAAGCCGCCGTCCTCAAGGCCATGGACGCCGCCATGACCGCGCTGGTGAAACTCCCCATCGATGAGGCCAGCATCGCCTTTACCGATATCGTGCTCGAGCGCGACACCGCCTGGAAAGCGCGCAAGACGCTGGAAGCCGCCGAACGAGCACTCTACCGCTTCGACCAGTTCAAAACCTCCCCGGCGCCCAGAGCGACCCTGGCCAAGCTTAGCCTGATCGTGATGGACGCCGCCGAGGCCGAAAAGGCCAGGCAAGGCGCCCGGGTAGGCTGCGCCATCGGCCAGGGCATCAACCTGACCCGCACGCTGGGTAACCTGCCGGGTAACGTGTGCACTCCGCGCTACCTGGCCGAGCAGGCCGAGAAGCTGAGCCAAGACGCCAGCGGCGCGCTTGAGGTCGAGATCCTGGACGAAGAGGCCCTCGAGAAACTGGGTGCGCAGTCGCTTTTATCCGTGGGCCGGGGCAGCGCCGAGCCTTCGCGACTGATCGTCATGAAGTACCAGGGCGCCGACGACCCGGACGAGGCTCCCCACGTACTGATAGGTAAAGGCATCACCTTCGATACTGGCGGCATCTCGCTCAAGCCTGGCGAAGGCATGGACGAGATGAAGTTCGACATGGGGGGCGCGGCCGGCGTGTTCGGCACGGTCAAGGCGGTACTCGAGATCAAGCCCAGGCTCAACGCGGTGTTCATCGTGGCCGCTGCCGAAAACATGCCCGACGGCGCGGCGACCAAACCTGGCGATATCATCAAGACCCTCAAGGGTTTGACCGTCGAGGTGCTCAACACCGACGCCGAGGGCCGGCTGGTACTGTGCGATGCGCTCACCTACGCCGAGCGCTTCACCCCAGCAAGCGTCATCGATATCGCCACGCTCACCGGGGCAGTCATCGTCGGCCTTGGCCACCACGCCACCGGGCTTCTCTCCAACGATGATGACCTGGCACTCGACGTACTGGATGCCGGCGAGACCGCCTGGGACCGCGCCTGGCACCTGCCGCTATGGGATGAGTACCAGGAGCAGCTGGATTCCAACTTCGCGGATCTGGCCAATATCGGCGGGCGAGCGGCGGGGACGATTACCGCCGCCTGCTTTTTATCCCGCTTTGCCGACCACTTCCCCTGGGCGCACCTGGATATCGCCGGCACCGCCTGGCATTCGGGCAAGCAAAAGGGGTCGACCGGCCGCCCGGTCGGGCTTTTGACCCAGTACCTGCTGGACCGCGAAGCCGACGCCCAGGTGGAAACCGATACAAAATAGCCGCGCCTGGCGCGTAACGGTTGCCTTTCGTCATCACAACCGTTAAACCTGAAACCCTGTGAAGCGCCCGGCCCACCGGGCGCTTTGCCCCCTTTTGATGCTTACCCCTTCAGGGGTATTTTGCGGAGACAAGACGCCGTGCCCACTGCCAGTTCTGCCAATCGTTTCGAGACCCTGCCGTCCAACCAGCCAACGGCGGAGCACATTCGCGAGAGTGTTCTTCAAAATCCTGGTTTCGGCCGTCACTTCACCGATCACATGGTCAATATCCGCTGGACAGTGGACGCCGACTGGCACGGCCATCAGGTGCGTCCCTACGGGCCACTGACGCTGGACCCGGCTGCCGCCGTGCTTCACTACGGTCAGGAAATCTTCGAAGGCATCAAGGCCTACCGCCATCAGGATGGTTCGGTCTGGACTTTCCGCCCGGAAAAAAACGCCGAGCGCCTGCGCAAGAGCGCTCGCCGCCTGGCGTTGCCTGAGCTTTCCGATGACGATTTCATCGGCTCCATCAAGGCCCTGCTGGACCAGGACCACGCCTGGGTCCCCACGCCACAAAGCGATGCCGACGAGTGCAGCCTGTACCTTCGCCCGTTCATGATCGCCTCAGAAGCCTTCCTCGGCGTTCGCCCGGCCCACGAAGTGGATTACTACGTGATCGCATCGCCTGCGGCCTCTTACTTCAAGGGCGGCGTCAGCCCGGTGTCCATCTGGCTTTCCTCTCACTACAAGCGGGCCGCCGCGGGCGGTACCGGCTTTGCCAAGTGCGGCGGGAACTACGCAGCCTCCCTGGCCGCTCAAAAAGAAGCGGAAAGCCACGGCTGCGGCCAGGTAGCGTTTCTGGACGCGGCCGAGAACAAGTGGATCGAAGAGCTGGGCGGCATGAACCTGTTCTTCGTGTTCAAGGATGGCCACCTGGTCACCCCGCGCCTGACCGATACGATTCTTGAAGGTGTCACCCGCAACTCGGTGTTGACGCTGGCCAAGGACATGGGCCTGACCCCGGAAGAGCGCCCAATCAGCATCGACGAATGGCGTGAAGGTGCGGCGTCGGGCGAGATTATCGAGGTCTTTGCCTGCGGCACTGCGGCGGTCATCACCCCGGTGGGCGAGCTGGTCACGGAAGACGAGCGCATTCGCCTTCAAGGCGACGGCGGCAATGAAGTGGCCATGCGCATTCGCAAGACGCTTCTGGACATCCAGTACGGGCGCAGCGAAGACACGCACGGCTGGCTGACCCAATTGGTGTAATCCTTTCGGCCGCCGCTTCACCGCGGCGGCGTCTTTCAAGCATTTCCCACGTGTCGTCAAGCGGGAGTCCCATGGCGCGAATCGACTTCTACATTCTTCAGGACACCACCCTAGAGGCACGGCTCGCCTTTGCCTGCAAGCTGGCGGATACCATCTACCGCAAGGGCTACCGGCTGCACCTTCACTGCGAGGACCAGGCGCTGGCCGAGCACGCCGACGAAGCGCTCTGGACCTTTCGCGAGGATGCCTACCTGCCCCACGCCCTGGAAGGCAGCGACATGGCCAAAAGCGTGCCCATTACGCTCGGCTTTGGTGCCCTACCCACCCCGGCGGAGGAGACCGCGCTTTTGAACCTGCACCCGGACATTCCCGACGGGATCGAGCGTTTCACAAGAGTTGCCGAAATCATCAACCAGCACCAGCAGGTGCTCGTTACCAAACGCGCGTGTTGGCAGCGCTATAAGGAGCTTGGCCACGAGGTGGTTCCGCACAAGATTGGCGGCTAGGTTTGCCTCAAGGCGGCCAAACTTGCGAAAGCCCTTTACCGGCCACGACACGCCTGACGCGTCGCGGCTGTTCGCGCTATACTAGCCGCCATTTTTCGTCCTCTTTATGAATTTCATGCTTGCCTCGGGCGTCTCTCGGGAAAGCATCGTTTGCGAGTCACTCCATGGAAAAGACCTACCAACCCGAACAGATCGAAACCCGCTGGTACGCGCGCTGGGAAGCGGACAACCGCTTCGCGCCGTCAGGCACCGGTGCGCCCTTCTCCATCATGATTCCGCCGCCCAACGTGACCGGAAGCCTGCACATGGGCCACGCGTTTCAGGACACCATCATGGACACCCTGACGCGCTGGAAACGGATGCAGGGCAACAACACGCTCTGGCAGGTCGGCACCGATCACGCGGGGATCGCGACCCAAATGCTGGTGGAGCGCAAGGTGGCCGCGGAAGAAGGCAAGACGCGCCACGAGCTGGGGCGCGAGGCGTTCACGGACAAGATCTGGGAGTGGAAGGAAGAGTCCGGCGGCCACATTACCCGCCAGCTGCGCCGCATGGGCGCCAGTGTGGACTGGTCCCGCGAGCGCTTCACCATGGACGACGGCTTCTACAAGGCGGTGCAGGAAGTATTCGTGCGCCTGCATGAGGACAATCTGATTTACCGCGGCAAGCGCCTGGTCAATTGGGACCCGACGCTGCACACCGCGATTTCCGATTTGGAAGTGGAGAACAAGGACCAGCAAGGCAGCTTCTGGCATTTCCGCTACCCGCTGGCCGACGGCGTGAAAACCGCGGACGGCAAGGATCACGTCGTCGTCGCCACCACCCGCCCGGAAACGCTTTTGGGCGATACCGGCGTGGCGGTGAACCCGGAAGACGAACGTTACGCATCATTAGTGGGCCAATTCATCGAGCTGCCGCTGGTGGGCCGGCGCATTCCCATCGTCGCTGACGAGCACGCGGACATGGAGAAAGGCTCGGGCTGTGTGAAGATCACCCCGGCCCACGACTTCAATGACTACGAAGTCGGCAAGCGCCAGAACCATCTGTTGATCAACGTCTTCTCGAAAGACGCCACGATTCTCGAGCGCGCCGAAATCTTCGACCTGAAGGGCCAGCCCCAGCCGGAAGAAGACGCCACCCTGCCCGCGAAATACGCCGGGCTCGACCGGTTCGAGGCGCGCCAGCAGATCGTCGACGACATGGACGCGCTCGGCCTGCTACTCGAGGTGGAGGCGGTCAACAACACGCTGCCCTATGGCGACCGCTCCGGTGACGTCATCGAGCCGCTTTTGACCGATCAGTGGTTCGTGGCCGTCGACCAGCTCGCCAAGCCCGCCATCGCGGCAGTCGAGAACGGCGACATCCAGTTCGTGCCCAAGAACTACGAGAACATGTACTTCGCCTGGATGCGCGACCTGCAGGACTGGTGCATCTCGCGCCAGCTCTGGTGGGGCCACCGCATTCCCGCCTGGTACGACGAACAAGGCAACGTCTTTGTGGCGCGCACTGAATCCGAGGCTCGGGAAAAGCACGGCCTGGGCAGCGATATCACGCTGACCCAAGACGAAGACGTGCTGGACACCTGGTTCAGCTCGGGCCTTTGGACCTTCGGCACCCTTGGCTGGCCGGAAAAAACCCCGGAGCTCGAGACCTTCCACCCGACCAGCGTGCTGGTGACGGGCTTTGACATCATCTTCTTCTGGGTCGCCCGGATGATCATGATGACGCTGAAGTTCACCGACCAGGTGCCCTTCAAGACCGTCTACGTGCACGGCCTGGTGCGCGACGGCCAGGGCCAGAAGATGTCCAAGTCCAAGGGCAACGTACTCGACCCGATCGATTTGATCGACGGCATCAGCCTGGACGCGCTTCTCGAGAAGCGGACCGGCAACATGATGCAGCCCAAGAAAGCCAAGGCGATTGCCAAGGCGACCAAGGACGAATTCAAGGACGGCATCGAACCCCACGGCACCGACGCGCTGCGCTTCACGTTCTTGTCCCAGGCCACCACCGGGCGGGATATCAAGTTCGACATGAACCGCCTGGACGGCTACCGCAACTTCTGCAACAAGCTGTGGAACGCCTCGCGTTACGTGCTGATGAATGCCGAAGGCGAAGACTGCGGCACCGGTGACGAGGCGGTGACGCTCTCGCTGGCGGATCGCTGGATCATCTCGCAGCTGCAAAAAACCGAGGCCCAGGTCACCAAAGCGATGGAGGAGTACCGCTTCGACCACGCATCGCAAGCGCTTTACGAGTTCGTCTGGAACGAGTACTGCGACTGGTACCTGGAGCTCTCCAAGCCGGTGCTGTGGGACGAAAATGCCACGGCGGAAGCCAAACGTGGTACTCGGCGCACCCTGGTACGCGTGCTGGAAACCATCCTGCGCCTGGCCCACCCGATGATGCCTTACATCTCCGAAGAGATCTGGCAGCGCGTCGCCCCGCTTGCCGGGCGCTACCCGGGCCAGGACGCGTCGATCATGAACCAGCCCTGGCCCCAGGCGGTTGATGCCCAGATCGACGAGCAGGCGAGCCGCGATATCGAGTGGCTCAAAGGCGTGATCGTCGCCGTGCGTAACATCCGCGCCGAGATGAACATCGCCCCGGGCAAGCCGCTGGACGTATTGCTGACCAAGGGCCAGCCGACGGACGCCGAGCGCCTGGAGAACAACCGCCTGTTCCTCTCCAAACTTGCCAAGCTCGAAAGCGTGACCTGGCTTGCCAACCCGGACGATGCCCCGCTTAGCGCCACCCAGCTGGTCGGCGATATGGAAGTGCTGGTGCCCATGGCGGATCTCATCGACAAGGACGCCGAGCTTGCGCGTTTGAACAAGGAGATCGACAAGCAGGACAAGCTGATCGGCGGCGTCGAGAAGAAGCTTTCCAACGAAAGCTTCACCGCCAAGGCCCCGGCCGCCGTGATCGACAAAGAGCGCGGGAAGCTTGCCGAGTTCCAGTCCGCCAAAAAGCTGCTCGAAGAGCAGAAAACCAAGATCGAAGCGCTCTAGGGTCTGTTTGAAAAGTCGACGAGCGAAGACAAGACAAGACAAGACAAGACAAGACAAGACAAGACAAGACAAAAATTGGCGAAAAAACGGAGTTTACATGTGTAAATGAGTATATTGATCGGACTCGCGCGCGAGCCAATTTTTAACGCCGTATTGTCGAGCGCAGGCACTTTTCAGACAGAGCCTAACGTACGCGCGTTTTAATCCTTTAGTACTCTCGCTAAACGCCAGCGCCACCTTATCGGGTGGCGCTGGCGTTTTAGGATCTCAACACCCTATCAGTGCCGTCGGTAAAGCGGCTGAAGCGGTAGATCGACGGGTCACAGGTGGTTTCTTCGCCGGCAATCATCTCGGCGAGCATTTCCCCGGAAGCGGGCGCGGTGGTGAGGCCGTTGCCGGAGAAACCGGTGATGACGAAGAGCCCGTCGTTATCCGGTACGTCTGAAATCACCTGGGTGGAGTCCGGCGTGGCATCAATCATGCCCGCCCAGCGCTCGCGCACCTGGGCGTTTTCGTACTGTGGGTAGGCGCGGCGCAGGTTGGCCAAAGCCGTGTTCACTTCGTCTTCATCCACGCTGCCCGAGAGCATACGTACCTGCTCGAAGGGCGTGATCTCATCGGCGGACCATTTGGAGGCCATGTTGAGCGAGGAGAAGAAGTCGCTCGACAGGCGTACCTTGAGCAGATCGCCGGAGTGCTTCAGCGCCGGCAAGAAGTCCAGCAGCATGCGGAAGCTGTCGGTGGTGATGGGCGCGACGTTGGTCGATACACCCACCGCGGTTTCGCCGGTGTCCATCTGACGCCAGGCGAAATCCGGCCCGTAGCCGGCACCGGGCAAGGCGTTGTCGATGGGGCTCAAACGCTGCATGGACGAGGCAATAGTGAGCTGCGGCAGATGAACGCCCAGGTTACCAGCAAACAGCGACGACCAGGCACCGCCGGCCAGCACGACTTGGGAGGCCTTGATGTAGCCCTTCTCGGTATGCACGCCGACGACTCTACCGCCCTGGCGGTCGATGGTGCGCGCCGCACAAGGGGAAACGATCTGCACGCCCTCATTCATCGCCCCGCGCGCAATGCGCGAGACCGAATAGCGCGGCTCGGCGGTGCCGTCGCTGGGTTGATGAAGCACCGCTTTGTATTGCCCGGCGCCCTGGGGCAGCAGCCGGTCGAGTTCGCTCCCCGTCACCAGCTCCGCATCGGTCTGGGGTTGGATCTCCCGCGCCTGGTCAAGCCAGTCCTGGCTTGCGCTCACCTCGTCGTCGGTGGCCAGCAGCGAGTAGTTGCCTGTCTGGCGAAAACCAATGTCCTCACCAAAGCGCTCGGCAAAGCCTTGCCAGATTGCCTTCGAGCGGTTGGCAAGCTCCAGCTTGCCCAAATCCCAGCTATTGGAGTAGACCCAACCGAAGGCACGGCTGGACTGCTCCCCCGCCACCACACCCTTTTCGAGCACCACCGTACTGAGCCCTTTCTGGTTGAGAAACAGCGCCGTGGAAAGCCCGGCGATACCGCCACCGATCACCACCACATCGGCCTGGGCGGGCAAGGTGTCCGAGGTGGCCACGCCTTCCGCCCGGGGGATCTGCGATTCCAGACGCCAGCCTGGGCGGGCGCCGTAGGTCGCGCCTAAAAAACCGCCCAACACGCCGCCGGCGATACCGGTACCGGCGGACAAGAGAAAACTGCGTCTGGATAGCGCCATGGCTCTGTACCTTTTGACGTGTGTGAATACGGCGCTCATGAAGCGCTCACGAAAAAAGAGAGATTATGACTGACCAGTCGGAAAATAAAAGTGCGCTTTTTTGACGCAATCGATCAACTCGGTGCAACGAAAAATACCGACGGCATTGCAAGGCATTCAGCGTGAGCCAGCGGGGATAAGGTAAACTGCCAGGATTCACTGATCGACGAAGACCGGGAGACCTATGGCACGCAAGAAAGAGATTTCCCTCGAGCGCATTCTGGACGCCGCCGACGCCATCATCATGGAAAGCGCCGGGCGCCAGTTCACCCTCGACGCCGTGGCCGAGCGCGCCGGTATCAGCAAAGGGGGCCTGGTCTACAGCTTCGCGACCAAGGACGACCTGGTGGCCGCGGTCTTGCAGCGCGAGATCGAGCGCGTGCATGGCGCCGTCAAAACCCGGGCAGGCAGCGATTGGCAACATAGCCACAAACGCCTGCTCGCCTATCTCGATGAGGCGCTGACCGAAGACGACCGGCTCATTCGCCGCTCCGCCTTTCTGATGACGGCTCTACTGCATTCGCCGGAGAAATCGCGCCCGGCACGAGAGTACTACCGCACCATTTTAGAACTGTTCGACGGCGACGATATCGCCAGTAAAGATATTCGCCAGGCGGTGCTTGCAATCGAAGGGCTCTTTCTGCTGCGTGGCCTGGGCTTTGCCGACCCCACGCCCGAGGAGTGGAGCTCGGTACTCGAACACGCCCGCACCACCGTCGCCAATGCCATCGCCGCCAGCAGCGCCGACAAGACCGGAAAGTGAGGGTTCGGCCATGACGCACAGATTATGGAACACTGTTCATTAACAGGCTAAACAACTAAACTATGCCCTGAACCATAAGCCGCAATATGGGTATTGCCATGCACACTCGCCGCATCCTTTTTTACAACTTCCTGGGGTTTGCCCTGATCGCCAGCTGGTGGCTGCCGTCGGTGCTGTTCTGGACCCGCCTGGACGACGACGTCTTTTTCTTCTTCAACCAGTTCATTAGCCCCACGTATCCGCGCTGGGTAGAAACCATGGCGCTGCTCAACACCCGCGCCTTCGATAAAGTGATGTTTGGCGTGCTGGTCATCATGCTGTTCTTCGCCATGGTGCGCGACAAGAACGGTAGCTGGCCCAAGTGGCTGGCAATTGGCCTGATCATGTCCGCGGTGGGGGCGCTGCTGGGCGAAATGCTGCACATGGACCTGCTCGCTGCCCGCCCCAGCCCCACGGTGTGGCACGACGACGTCAATATTCTCAACAACTACACCTATCTGAACGCCAAGGCGACCGCCTCCAACAGCTTCCCGAGCGACCACGGCGTGCTGGCCATGGTGTTCGCCAGCTTCATGCTGCGCTTCGCCGACCGCTTGATCGCCTCGCTTTCGGTGGCGCTGGCCATCTTCGTGACCCTGCCGCGCATTCTGGTCGGTGGCCACTGGGTCAGCGACGTGTACTTCGGCGCTTTAGCCATCGTGCTGGTGGTGCTGCCTTGGGTTTTGTGCAACGCTTACATCGCGAGCCTGATCGAGCGGATGTCACGCTTTTTCGAAGCCACCGCGTACAAGCTGATCCCAGGGTTTAACCGATAACCCCATCCAAACGGCCGCCTTCGGGCGGCCGTTTTCGTTTGGAATGAAACGCCATGAACATGAGCCATCAGGAGCACGCGCTGATCGCCCTTGGTATCCAGCACCTGCTCGCCGTGCTGCCCCGCGTGACGCTCTGGACTCCGGCTTGCTGGCCGTAGCAGTATTTCCGGGCCGCGAGATCGCCCAGCACGAATACAGCCTTGCCATTCACCGCGCTGGGAATGAGGCCAAACCCAGCCGGTGGGCCTGCAAGGTGTGTAAACCGGCTGGCATCTGAACTCAATACTGAATGCGTTGATGCCGGCACTGGCCTGTTCGTTCTGGCACTCACTGTCACCCTGATACGCAAGAAGGCGCAAGTTCCCTTCCCTGTAGCGCGTCGTAAGCGCTAGCGCACCCGCAAAGCATCGCACCGAGGTGGCTAAAGAACAGCACTATGCTGCACTTTGCCTCTGAACTACCTTATGAACCTGTTGTGGGAGCTTCTACGCTTCTTTCTGAGCCGCCTGCGCGGCAGCTAACGACAGCCCACCTCACATTCGTGTATTGCGAGTTTTCTGAGCTGCCTGCGCGGCAGCTAACGTCAAAGCAGTGAGGGTGGGGTTGTGGACCGTTTTCTGAGCTGCCTGCGCGGCAGCTAACTAGATCTTAGCAAAAGTAATTATTTGATTGTTAAAGAATTCTACTCTTGAAAAGTGAAACCACCTTTTTCTTTTCAGTTGCTAACTAATTGATTTTATTACGAGCAATTTAGATATTAAAAAAAGGGTCAATACTTGAGAAGGTTGATCTTGTGGATACCATATGCAGCGGGTACTTGGGTATGGTGAGCGAGATGTGAATAGCTCGAGCACTTTGTAAACGCATACGAAAAAGCCGCCTTGGAAGGCGGCTTGATCAGATTCTCTAACGTTTTGCTTTTAACCATTTTTAATGGTGCCGACACCAGGAGTCGAACCCGGGACCTACTGATTACAAGTACCTGACCTAGCAGCACACACCAGCATTAAAACCACTAAATCAATACGTTACAGAACGACAAAAATTCGTTTCAGCACGTTCTAGCATGTTTCTGTGGACACTTTTTCGCATTTTTCCCCAAAGGGTAGCGCTGGGCGCGTCTTGTTGGTAACCTTCAAAAACCGATGTTTGCTTAGCGTACAGAACAATGAAAAAACCGATTCTATTGGCCGCTCTGGTCCTGCTTCCCTTCTCCGCCCAGGCACAGCTTTATAAGTGCGTGAGTAATGGCCATACCACCTTTCAGGATTCGCCTTGCGCTAACGGCAATTCGGAAACCGTCGATACCAACAACCTGACCATCATCCAGGCACCGCCACAACGTAACCGCCCCCAGCACAGCCAACCGATCCAGCAACCACATCGCCGCCAACAAACGTACAGCTCCTCGAGCAGTAACTACCAGACCACTACCCAACGACGAAACGCCGAAGTCAACGCCCGTGCTCGGGGTGTGGTGATTCCGGGGATGTCAGAGAATCAAGCGATCAGCATTCTGGGCAACCCCGCCCGCATATCGAGCTATACCTATGGTGGGGATCTATGCCGTCGCCTGTATTGGGACGGACGCCAGCGTTTTCAGAACGGGCGTCACACGGTGGTTATCTGTAATGGTGAGGTTTCGAGTTATGCAGGTAGGTGAAAAAATGAAGCAATACCTTTAAATAAAACTATAAATATACAAAACAAGACTATACATATACATAAGCTTTTTTTTGCTTTGTACCTAATCGAAAAATTTTCGAAACTAAGCTCCCCTACTGGCAAAGCTTTTAACATTAAAATTCTTAGCCTATGGCTTCTTTTATTAAAAAGCGCCATTTCATCATTAGAAATTTTTTTTCTATCTTGGTGAACCTCAATAAAGTCATTTACAACGTTTTTATAAATACGAGTTGAATGCTCGTTCAACTCCTTGATTTTAGTATGACTAATAACCACGCTGCTTTTTTTTATTTTCGCCATTTTATAATTCATTAAATCAAAGGCCACTCTTAGTTCTTGAGTTAATATGTATACGCTCTCTAACTCATCACTCTCTTTATCTTTTGTTTCTAGCTTGGATAATCGAACGTTTTTCAGAAGCATTTCAAACGACTTCGATAAGAAATAGTTCATTGATTCTTCAAATTCGTTCAATTCTTTCATATATTCATTTCTTAATTGACTTATTTGATTAATCTCAATTGTTAAAAAAGACCACGATGCACCAATCACAACTAATGAAATACTAACCACATATTCGATCGGGAGACTTTTTCCCAGTAAGTAGTGAAAAATAATACCTGTAATGAAACTTACAATCATAAAAGAGTATATACTTTCTCTCTTTCTAAACTCTTTTCTTATACCCATCTTATTACCTTATTCTATATAATTATCGTCTCAAATATCATCCAACTTTTCTCCTTTAAATATCCCCTCCCTTACCTAAAGCCCCATGACTGTTAAACCACTTATTCACAGCCCGCTGTGCTAGTCGGTATCCGTCCCCGTCTTCTTCAACATGCGGCGTGCCCTCTCGACCTCAGGACTTACTTGTCCGCACGGCTCGTTCGTCTGCCCTGTCATTAACCAAAGCGTGTACTTCGGCCATTGCTGGCAAATGGCTTCTAGAAGATCGCCTTTTGGCACCCTTCCGGTCTGCTCGATGCCTTCTAGTGTTTTTTTAGCAATTCCAATTAGTTGCGAAAACTCGCCTCTCCCTGAAGTTTCCACTTCACGAATTTCACGAATTTTTCTGGCAAGCTCGCTTGACATATACTCAACTCTGAGTAACCCTAGTTACGAGTATACCTAATAATAAGTACACCGATGGCTCTTTGACAAAAATCATATGACAAAGAGTTGACGAAGAAAGCCTATCACAACATGCCACAGCGAGCAGGTACAGCATGGAAACGAGCAACACGCCCCACGTCCCCGCACCTCAGGTGCCTGTCATGACGGTCGAGCGGTTCTCCGAACTCACGGGCCTAAGCCCCGATACCGTTCGCGGCCAGATGAACCAGGGGAACCTCCCCATCATCAAGGTTGGCCGCCGCCGCCTGGTGAACGTCGCGCTCCTTTCCGCTGAATGCCTGCAATCGGAGGACTGGCACTAATGAACGCTACCGCCCCCGTTGTCACGCTTGCTGAGCCCTGCACGCTGCTGGATACCGGCAATGTGTCCATGACTACCCAGACGCTCTTAATGGACGGCTTAGCTCTGAGGGACGGTGAAGGTCTGTCCGCCGTCGTTCTTCATCGCAACGTCACCCCGGCGGGTTGTCTTCTCGCGTTCATCACTGTACCCGCTGAACACCTTCTGACCCTTGACCTGAACGACAGCACCATCGCCCGTTTTGTCCACCAACAAGATCAGCGCTACAGCATCCTGTTCACGCATGAACGGTACGCCCTGGCGTACCTCATCAAGCACTACGGCCTGACCTCGGCCAATGATCGCGATCCGACACCGCCCGCCTCCCCTGGTCCGGCCCCGGTGAACGTCGCGCCTTTACCCACACCCTCACGGCAACCACGCCGCCTGTTATCCACACCGGCCTATCGCCCCCACGGAGTTATCAACATGAGCAAAAAGCAGCCCATCCGCGTGTTCCTCGCGCCTGAAACCCACAGCCGCCACCTGATCCAGGCGGGCACCCACGGCCTGACCTCGTCCGCGCTCTCCGAGCGCCTGATCGAATACGGACTATCTCAACTGGAGAGCGGCCATCTCGAACCCCTTGATGCTCTATCTCATGCCTCCCCCGCTCCCAACAGCAACGAGGCCTGATCCATGTCCCCCTGCCCGTCATCCGTCGCCCTTCGGTCGCACGGCGTCCTTAGCCAGCAGCGACCAGACTGTCAACCCCTTTTTGTGGGGTTGAAAAAGGGGTTGACCGGCTGGGCGATGTTGGCTGCCGTGCAGAAAGACCGACGGGCAAACGGATGGCGGGTAGGGGGACCCCCCTGCCTCGATTCCCGAGCTCTGAGGGAGCGGGTCTCGCCGTGCCCCGATCCCCGCTACATGCACTGGCCGCGTCACCTTTATGTATTGGCGCATTGCTTGACGCTTGTGAGCGCCCATACCTCAGCAATCACTGAGCCACCACCTCTCGCGGCCCACGATGACCCGCAAGCCGCCAGAACCCAACGCTAACGAAAAGGAAGGACCACATGATCAACACCATTCAAGCCCACGTGATCGGTGCCACTCGCTACAAGATGGATAACGGCGTCTCCGGTGCGAAGATCCACGTCATGCAGTCGGCGTCCGCCGAGAACGAAAACGCCCTAGGCAACCAGGTCAGCGTGATGACCGCCAACTTCGACATCTTCGACCAGCTCCACGCCGCCGCCCCGCACATGCCGTGCGCGATGGAGCTGGATATCGAGCTGCGCACGTCCTCCGCCGCTGCCGGTGGCAAGACCGTGATTCACGTACTTGGAGCCCGTCGACCCAACGCGACCGGCAGTCAGCAAGCACCGTCCGCTGGCAACAGCGATAAGAAATAGGAATTTGAGCCATGGACACGTCTGAACTCTCCGGTCTGTGGCTCCTGGTTTATTGCGTCGGCCTCGTCCTTGCGTTTGGGATCGGCGCGATAAATGGGGGGCAACGATGAGCGATCCCAGCCTGACGTTCGTAGTTAGCACCCTGTTCACGGCCTACGCCTCCGGTTGGGGGTTCGGCCACATCATTCTAGCGTTCAAGCGCTTTATGGAATCTGTCTCATGACTAAGAAAGCAATCACTCAAGCCGTATCATCCGCCTTCCGTTCCACCCAGGCGAAACTTGCCGCCGGTACCGCCCTGGTACTCGGCTCCGCTGCCGCTCATGCCCAGGAAGCCAATGGTGCCGCTCAGGCATTCAGTCAAGTTCAATCTGAAGTCGGTGAAATGGCGGGTCACGCCTGGCCCGTCGCTACCGCGATCACCGCTTCGCTGATCGGTATCAAACTCTTTAAGAAGTTCGCAAACCGCGCTTCCTGATTTATCGAAGTTCGTTCTGAGGGGCGATTGTCGCCCCTTTTTTTTATCGTTAGGGCGAGTCATGATTAAAAAAGTTCTACCTCTAACTATTTCTTTTTTAATGCTGACTTCACAGGCTGTTTATGCTTACAGTGTTGAGGGTCAACCATCAACTGTTTTCGATTCCTCTTTTGTTGATCATGCTAAAGGTTTGCTTAACGCAAATAATCCTGAGTGTTCAATTGTTGATGCTACTGGAGGTTCCTTTACTCGTCCTTCCAGGATGGTTAACGTTATAATTAATCAGCGGATGCAAAGTAAAGATATTGTGGGTGGATTTGCTGTTTTTAGTCCTTTTCCTGATTATTATCGCGAATCGTCACCCTACAGGGTATATGTCATTAGTTGTTCTCAGGATACGACATTTGATGGATTGGGTGACTATCCGCTTATCGGTAGAGCAATGAGTGATAATGATTGTGATACTTTCTCTGGTGACTCTATAGCTTTATCTCCCTCGTCCGCTAATTATCTTAATAATGGTGGTTCTGTTTTAATGGCTGGCGGTGCTTGTTCTGTCACCTCCGGTGGTGGTGTTTCTGTTTGTACTCCTGATTCTGAATCCCCAGACGGTGCTAGTTGTTCCATGACATTAATTTCAACGTCTACCGGTCAGCCTGTGCAGTTTAATAGTAACGATATTGATTTAAGAGACGTATCTCTTAATGAGTCTCAAATGGGTGATATATTTAATGGCCAAGCGCCCGACTATTTAACGGAGTTACCCGGTGAGTGCACGTCTCAAAATTGTGTAACTATTGGCGACAAAACATTTTTGGTTGATTGGGATAGTGCCCCCGATTGGTTTGAGTATGTTGACTCTAACGGTAATATTCAGCGTAAACCCACCAGCCCCACAGATCCCGGTAGCGATACTGGCGGTGGCTCGGGCGACGGCGATGTGCCCGGTGGCTGCTTTGGTAACTGTTATCCAGGGGGCGGCTCGGGCGGCAACGACGGCGGTAATGATTCCGGTGGCGGTTCCAGTGGCGGTGGTAATGGTGATAACACCGGTGGTGGAAATACTGGCGGCGGGTCTACCGGGGGCGGCTCGTCGGGTGGTGGTTCGGGTGGCGGAAGCTCGGGAGGCTCAGACGGTGATAACACTGGTGGCGGTTCAACGGGCGGTGGCTCCAGCGTCCCCGATTTCGAATTTGATGATTCCGGCATTATCGAAGCCATCGGCTCTAGTGGCGAATCGACCCAGCGCGGCCTCGACGCCATTTCTAACGACCTCTCCAAAGCTATCGGCGATCAGACCAACGAACAAAAAGGCATGTTCGAGGGCCTTGGGGAGACGATCACCAATGCCCTAGATGGCATTGTCGATAGCCTCGCCGAGAAGTTCACCGAAGAAGTGGGCGAAGGAGATGATCTGTTCGACGCCTCTGGTCTCGATCAAACCCTCGACGGCGTTGCTGAGCAGGAGCAGCAATACAACGACGACGTGAACTCCATGATGGACGAGATCGGTGACGGTTCCAGCTCCGGGATTGCTGATCAGGTTACGTCTCGCCTCCCCTCTTTACCGTCCGGTAGCTGTACGCCCCTCCAGTTCGGTTTGATGGAAATATCCTGCAAGGCACACAACACCATCAAGCTCTGGCTGAGCTGGATCATCTACTTCTGGACGGTCGTCAGCATCGTGGACACTTTCTTCCGCTCCGGCCAGAGGACTGCATAAATGGCACTTCCCGCTATGCTCGGCATCGGCGCCCTGATGGGCTTCGCCAGTCGAATTATCGAATGGGTCGTCACCCGCGTCGCGTCACGTTTTACCAGCCGCCTCGCGGGCATCCTCGTTTGGACGACGCTCTATATCTCTCTACTGGTCGGCCTTGCCGTAACGTTCACCGCCATCATCAACGGCATCAGTGCCACGCTTCCGACTGAACTCAGCAACGGGATCGCCGCGGTAAAGCCCAACAACTTCGAAGCGTGTATCTCCGCCATCTACGGGAGCAAGGTGGCCATGTGGGTCTTCCAGCAAAAACGCCAGTTGATCGACTGGGAGCAAGGGAGGCCCGTTCTCTAATGGCTGTCTACGTTGTCACCGGCAAACTCGGCGCGGGCAAAACCCTGGTCGCCGTCGGCAAGATCAAGGACAAGCTCGACCGGGGCTGCAAGGTGGCCACCAATCTGGATCTTCGACTCGACAAGCTCATCGGGGAAAAAGCCAAGCTCACCCGCTGCTACCGCATCCCGGATAAGCCGGTCTTGGCCGACCTGGAGTCTATTGGTACCGGTACCGATGCCTACGACGAAAACCAAAATGGACTGCTCGTGCTCGATGAATGCGGTACCTGGTTCAACGCCCGCTCCTGGAACGACAAAAGCCGCCAAGACGTCATCAACTGGTTTTTGCACGCGAGGAAATTGGGCTGGGATATCATTTTTCTGATCCAAGATACGTCGATCATGGACAAGCAGGCTCGGGTCGCCCTGGCTGAACACGTCGTTTACTGCCGCCGCCTGGACCGCGTGACCATTCCCTTCATCGGTGCCATCTACTCGATGTTTACCGGCTCCAAGCTCCCGCTGCCGAAAGTCCACCTCGGCGTTGTGAAGTACGGTGACTCCCCTCAGTCCATGACCGTCGAGCGCTGGACCTATACCGGCCGCGCACTCTACCCCGCTTACGACACCAAGCAAGCCTTTTCCGATCACTACCCACACGGCCCGTACTCCGTGTTGCCGCCCTGGTACACCCACGGCATGCACCGCGTACCCCGCGACTCTAGGTTTTATATGAAGATGACCCGCATCTACTGGAAGCGCTTCAATCGCCCGCTTCTTTCGCTTGCGTCCTTCGCCCTGGGCGCATTTCTGACCGTTTCCGTCTTGGTTGCCGACCGCGTCAATGCGCAATCAGAGCAGGAAACGCCTGTTGCACAACCCCAACCCCTGCCCGACTTCAGCAAGACCCGCATCACCTCGTTCAGCCAGTTTGGCGACCGCACCACTTACCGCCTCATCGATAGCGACCGCAATACCTCGACCACTGACGATCTCGCCCGCCAAGGGCTTTCCATCGTGCCGGTCAATGCTTGCCTCTTACGCGTAGAAAATGGAGCCCACCATGAAGAAATTCGCTGCTAAAACCGTTGCTGTATTTGCGCTTACTGCCACCCTGGCCCATGCTGCACCGATCCAGATGCAGGACACCGATGTTCGGGATTTCGTCCGTTGGTACGTGGAGCAGACCGATACCCCGCTTGCGATCCATCCCACCGTCACCGGGACGTTAACGGTATATGCGCCCGATGTACCTGATCACCAATTACCTGACTTCTTCCAAGGCGTTTTGAGCTCCCACGGTTACACGATCCTGCCAGGTAACCCGCCCACGGTTGCTCCCGCTACTCAAGCCAACACCTCACCTACGCCCGCACCACCGCCTCAAGCGCAAACGGCCGACGTGTTTGCTAACCCGCTTACCCTCACTCCACGACCTGAGCCCCAGGCAACGTATCTTTTTCCCTTTGATAACGTTCGCGCCGATGATATCGCTCCTCTGGTCACCAGCCTACTCATACAGAACAGCCAGGATACCGCGACCGCGCTTCCCCACGTCCAGGTGCTTCACTCATCCAACGCCATTTTAGCCAAGGGCTCCGAGAAGCAGCTTGATAAGCTCCAGGAGATGCTTCCTCAGATCGATGTATCTCACCCCCAGATACTGATCCAAGCCGTTATCTTCGAAACTACTGACGGTGATACCTTCGACCTGGGCGTCGCTCTCGGCCGCTCGACCGGCTCGGGTGTTGCGGGCGGTTTCAACACTGCCAACCTGGGTACATCACTAGCTACCGGCGGCGGCTCTTTCGGGATCTTCGATGGCAATGTGCTGGCCTTTGCCATCAATGCCTTACAGCGCGACACCAGCTCGAACGTGCTCTCGACACCTCAAATCCTTACTCTTTCGGGCAAGCGTGGCACGATCAGCATCGGCCAAAACGTTCCCTTCGTCACCGGACGTGTCACGGGCGAATCGGCTGATGTAAACAACCCCTTCCAGACCATCGAGCGCCGGGACGTTGGTATCCGGCTCAACGTGCTGCCGGTGGTCACTGCTTCGGGCCTGGTGATCATGGATATCACGACGTCTGCTGACTCGCTTACGGATTCTGTGCTAGCCTCGGACATCATTACGAATCAACGGCAGATCAACACCACCGTTCAGATACGTTCCGGCCAAACCCTACTCCTCGGTGGCCTCTCGTCCCAAAATGACTCCCAACGAGTCTCGGGCGTGCCAGGCTTACAGAGCGTTCCCCTCGCCGGTCGTCTATTCCAGAACGAATCCAACTCCCGCCAACGTACGTATTTGCATGTACTGTTACAGGCGACCGTTCTTCCTCGCTACGACCGCCAAATAGCTCAAGTACCTGCTGCCGCTGGACCGTCACTCCATGCGCAGCACGGGGTGACGGGCTGGCGGCAGCAGGTCGAGACCATCCCTGTAACACGTCTCGCAGATTAAATCGTCATATCGAGCTATTGGCTCACTACAGCACATTGCGACATTAAAAAAATACAGGGTTACAGGCTATGGAACGTTGGGAACGGTACTCGCTCGCGTCGCTGCAACGTGGCGAACAGGATCAATTCGGAAAGCTACTGATCAGCTCGCTGGGCCAGCGAGAAATGAACAACCTGCGCATTCTGAACGCGGGCGTGGACACGGTCCGTCAGCTCTACCAGGGCAAGCCTCAGTTGCCCCAGTTCGACAAGATCATCAGCGTCTACAGCGAAGGCAAGGGCGCAACCATGCGCCTGTTTGATCAAGAGTGGTCCGTAGGCGCCGGCGCTGCCGGCTCCGGCTTCCGGTATCGCCTCCAGAACAACGAGCTGGGTGCTATCGTCTTTTTCCAGGCCAGGCATGTGAAAACCGAGAACATCGGTACCCACCTGAAGATCGAGCTTTCGCCCCACTTCATCCAGGAGCGTTCCCCCCAGCAGTGTCAGAAGTTCGTGGACCTGATCGCCGCTTCGATGCTGACCCAGGTCGAACCTGTAGGCGCAGCCATCCACCTTGCGCTGGACGTTCAAGGCTGGGAGCCGCCCAAGGATTTCATGGACCGCTTCGTCACACGATCCAAGAAGATCATGCGCGTCGATGGCGTCTCCACGCTCGAGTTCGACCACTCCAACATCGCTACCACCTACGGCCGCGGCGAAACCTATATGTTTGGCACGGCGGGAGCCCTCCAGTGCTGTATCTATAACAAGACCCTCGAAGCCCAGCACCGCGACAAGATGCACTTCTGGGAAGGGATCTGGAAAAACGCCGTCGATGACGACCTGAACGGCACGTATAGCCCGGAAGAAACCGTGTGGCGCATCGAGCTTCGCTTTCATCAGTCGGTGCTTCGCGAATACGCCCAGGGCATCCCTTGCAACGTCGACACGGGCGAAGTGCTCGATCACAACCACGGCTTCAACCGCTTCGTCGATGTGGTGCCCCACCTCACCGGCCTCTGGCGTACCGCGATGCAGTCCTACCGGCTGGATACCCGTCGTAACCTGATTGACCCCGCGTGGCAGATCCTCCAGGACGACGCCCGCTTCTACTGCCACGAACCCGGGTTCATGTACAAGCGAGCGCGGAAGGCGCCGGGGCTCGGCAACGAAAAGAACGTCACCCTGGCGTTTGGTAACCTCATTAGCATCTACGCCCGCCAGGGTTTCACGACCGCCGAAGCCGTTCGATTCCTAAAGGGGTCGGGTATGTGGCAAGACCTCGAGCAGTATTACAAGCGGCGAGGCGTTAATACCGGCAAATTCCGGCAGCTCGTTGAACAGAAGCTCATAGAGCGACGATTGTTAGGCAAGGCGGCGTAAGCATGGCCATCAAGAAAGTGGTCGGCGGCTGGCAAGTGGACTGCCGCCCTTCGGGTCGTCATGGCCCAAGGGTTCGTCGTACCTTCAAGCAGCAATCCACCGCCAAACGCTTTGAAGCCAAAATCATGGGCCAAGGTGCTGCCGGTGACGACCTCACAGACCTGCGCGTGGAAAAGCGCCGCCTGCTGGATCTGGTCGAGCAATGGTACGAACACCACGGCCACACACTAAAGAGTGCTCGCGATCGCGTGCGTTCGCTGCGCAAACTGGCTCACGCATTGGGAAACCCGTTGGCCAAAACCTTCACCGCCCAGCAATGGGTCGAGTACCGCGCCTGGCGTCTTAAAGAGGTCAAAGCCAACACCATCAATCACGAACACACGTACCTAAAAGCCGTTTTCTTAGAGCTGGAACGCCTTTCCCTATGGCAACACGGCAACCCCCTCCAGAACGTGCGTAAGGTGCGCGTGGATGAAACCGAGAAGGGCTATCTCGATCTGCCCCAAATAACCCGCCTGCTCGATCACCTGCGCACCCAGGCCACCGACGACTGTTACCTGATGACCGTGATATGCCTGTCGACGGGTGCCCGCTGGAGTGAAGCGGAAAAGCTCAGGGCGGAAAACGTCCGGGCGGATCGCATCGTCTTTACCGGCACCAAGTCGGGCAAAACGCGAACGGTGCCCATAGATCGCAAGCTGGCCAGCCAGCTTAGAAGCCGATGCCAGATAGGCCGCCTCTTTGGCAACCGCTATAAGGCGTTCGGACGAGCGACAAAGGAGCTGGGGATCAAGCTGCCGGATGGCCAGTTAACCCACGTACTGCGCCATACCTTCGCGAGTCACTTCATGATGAACGGGGGAAACATACTAGTACTGCAACAAATACTCGGTCACCAGTCGATCACCATGACGATGCGTTACGCACACTTTGCACCGGATCACCTGGAAGAAGCGGCCAAGCTTAACCCGTTGGCCACTCGAAGTTAGGCAGGCACGGTGTCCACAACGTGGACACTTTGTGGACACATACGAAAAAGCCGCCTTAGAAGGCGGCTTGATCATATTCTCTAACGTTTTGCTTTATAACCACTTTTAGTGGTGCCGACACCAGGAGTCGAACCCGGGACCTACTGATTACAAGTCAGTTGCTCTACCAACTGAGCTATGTCGGCGCTTCACGCTTTCTTGAGAATTTGACTGAGTAGCTTTGAAGCGAGTCAGTCAACAAGAAATCTTGTTGGCAATGGCTGGGGTACCAGGATTCGAACCTGGGAATGCCGATACCAAAAACCGGTGCCTTACCACTTGGCGATACCCCAGCAGTGTGGTGGCCAGAGACGGAATCGAACCGCCGACACGGGGATTTTCAATCCCCTGCTCTACCAACTGAGCTATCTGGCCGCTGCCAACGGTGCGTATTAAACTAAAAAGACCGCTTTTCGTCAACACCTTTGTGAAACTTTCTTTCCCGTCACGTGGTTAGTGGCCATTCGCGGCTCTTCACCCGTGCGCCCAACCTGGCGAAAGTGCCCGCCGGGCGCGGCCTAGGGCTCGCTGGGCGGCACATACCCTTCGGCCTGGTCGGTGGGTTCGTTGTTCAAAAAGCGCTCCATCTGCGCCATCAGGTACTGGCGAGCTTCGGGTTCCAGCATGTTGAGGTGCTTTTCGTTGATCAGGCGGGTTTGCAGTGCCTGCCACTCCTCCCAGGCCTTTTGGGAAACAGTGGCCTGAATTTCCTGGCCCTGCTTGCCGGGCAGCGGCGGAAACGCCAGGGCGGGCAGCTCTTGCTGATATTTACGGCAGAAAACCGTGGTGCTCATGATGTGCTCCTTATCGGGTACTCGTGCAACAGAGTATGGGCTAGGGGCCCGGGGTGAGATCAAGTGAAAACGGGGCGAGCTGTCGCAAAAGCGACTTCACCGGCGCAGCCAGACCCAGAGCGGGCGGGTCGGCGGGATCAAACCATATGCCCTTCTCGCGCACGCCGGAAAGCGAGGCGCAGCGTACCGGCTGCGGCGTAATCAAAAGGCGAAAGTGGCTGAAACCATGGGTGAAGTCCGGCAGTGCGGGCTCGATGACGGGGCTGTCGACGTTGTCCTGTAGCCAGTCGCTGAGCGTTTGGCGACCCTCGAACTGAGGAAGGCTCCAGAGTCCACCCCAAAGCCCGGAAGGCGGGCGCTGCTCGAGCCATACGCGGCCTTCTCCATCGCGCAGTACCAGCATGAGGGTTTCGCGAGTGGGCAGCGTTTTCTTGGGTTTGGATTCGGGATAACGCTGGGGGGTGCCCTCCAGATAGGCGGCGCATACATCATTGAACGGGCAGATGACGCAATCGGGCCGGGCGCGGGTACAAAGCGTGGCGCCGAAATCCATGATCGCCTGGGTGTAGTCGGCCAGACGTTCGGCAGGCGTGAAGTAGTCGGCCAGCTCCCAGAGCGTGCGCTCGACCGCGGGCTTGCCAGGCCAGCCGGGGACGGCGTGCAGACGGGTGAGCGAACGCTTGACGTTGCCATCCAGAATGGCGGCGCGCGCACCGGTGCTCTGGGCGATGATGGCGCCAGCGGTGGAACGGCCAATGCCGGGCAGTGCGGTCAGCGCTTCGACGCTTTCGGTGGGCAATTCGCCGCCGTGCTCCTCACAGGCGATACGTGCCGCTTTATGCAGGTTGCGAGCGCGGGCGTAGTAGCCAAGCCCGGTCCATAGGTGCAGCACTTCGTCCTGGGGGGCGTGAGCCAGCGCTTCCAGCGTGGGGAAATGCGCCATGAAACGCTCGAAGTAGGGAATCACCGTAACGACCTGGGTTTGCTGCAGCATGATTTCCGATACCCAGACGCGGTAGGCGCTGCGCGGCGACTGCCAGGGCAGATCATGGCGGCCGTACTGGTCGAACCAGGTCAGCAGCCGGTGTTGAAAATCAAAAGCCGTCAGGCACGGCGTCGGCGTATTGGCCATTGAGCGTCTAGCTCCCTTTACGGTTTGAATACGGGCATGAAAAAAAGAAGCGCCGACACGAGGGCCGGCGCGCTTTAAAACGGCAGGGTCAATCGAACAGGTTGCGAATACCATCGCGCAGCTCGCGCACGGTACCTTCACCCAGACGCTCATCCAGGCGATTCAAGGTGTCGTCCACGCGCTCCTCGATACCCGACCCGACTTCGTTTCTTAAAAGCGACACCACCGATGCCTGGAAAGCGTCGCGGTCCAGACGGCACCACTGGGATCTTTCATCGCCGATATGACCTTCGCACAGCACCGGTAGCGGCAGCGCCTCCAGGCGAGGATTCACCTCGCAGGCGGCGTCGACATTATCGACCAGACGAGCGTTGGCGTGGGTAATGAAGTTCTGGCTGTTCAGGTTGAACTCGCCGTTGCCTTCCATATCGATGCCCGGCAGCGTGATCAGCATATCATTGCTGGTGACGACCCCATTGCGTACCTCGAAGGTCGCGCCGAACTGCTCGAAACGGGTATCGGGATGCCAGTCGCGAAGCACCCCCTCCCCTTCCAGCTGAGCCACCAGCTCACACATCTGCTGGGAAATATTGGTCTGGAGAATGGCGCCGTCGTTAAGACGTGCAGCAAGTTCGCCGTTGAGGTTGCTGGTCAATACTTCCCGGGTATTGCCTTGGGTAAAAAGCTCGCCCTGCATGTTAAAACGCCCGCGCAGCGGCGACTCTTCATCACTGATGGCTTCGATCAGCGGGGCCACCTGAACGTTGCTCACTTGCGGTGCAAACTGCCACTGCAGTATCGCGTCGCTGGCGTCCAGAGCGCCGGTGGCGTTCAGTCCGCCGCCGTAAAAGCGCGATTCAAATCCCGTGAGCCGGTGCACGCCCTGCTCGCCGCGCAGGGCCAGCCGGGTGTCGTTGAACACCAGCCCGGCAAGCTCCAGCTGGTCAACGGTCAGATCGCCCTGCAGGTCAAGGGTGCTCAGCCACACCTGGGGCAGCAGCTCGTTTTCGACCTGAGCATTGGCGCGGCGCATCAAGCCAAGGCTTGCCTGCTGGGACGTCACCGGCCCGGGCAGGTAGTGGTCCAAGTTGAGCTGGTCGCCGGTCAGGTCAAAGCGTAGCTCGCTAGCGTCAAAGGCGGCGGCCAGTTCCCCGGTAAAGGTGCTGCTGTCCATCACCAGCGAAAGCTGTGGCAAGCGGATGTGGTCGAGATCGCCCTGTACGGGACTGGTCATGGCCACATCGCTCAGCGCGGCCTCGTTGGCGGTATTCAGTACCACTCCCAGCCGCGAGAGCCAAGGGCGTAGCGTGAACGGCGCGGCGTTAAGCTGGCCCCGGTACTGCAGGTCGTCCTGAAGAAACTGCTCGACATTGAGATGTCCGCTTAGACGCAGCCCATCAGGCCCGGTTAGCTGGGCGTCGCGCAGCTGGGCGGTTTGCGCGGCCCAGTCGCCTTCCAGGTTGAAGCCCAGTGACATCGCCAGGCTGCCCTGCCAGTTCTCGGGATGGCGAAGCCCTGTCTCCAATACGCCCTCGCTGATACTGAAACGCTGCTCGCCCAGTCGGGCGGTCATTTCCGCCGCTCTCAGGCTCAACTGCTGGGGCTCGCTACCATCAGCGGTGGTCGAGCGCGTGGTGAGCTGAGTGTTCTCAAAGTTGACCCGCTCTTCATCCAGCCCCAGCCGCATCCGGGTTTCAAAGCTCATTTCACTGGTGAATGCCGGCGGGCGTTCCAGGGCTTCGGCGTCCATACGATTGTGCTTGGTAAGCGTGAACATCGCCTTCAGCGGGAACGGGCGCGCCGGGTTGACGTTGCTGCCGGAAATATTGAGCGACTGCAGCCGCCAGAGCGCCTGGCCCAGCTCGTCGCGAAAGCGGATATCGGCATTGCGTACTTCCACGCTTGCGATATTGAGCACGACCGAGAGATTGCCGGCATCGGTGTGGGGGCCGGCACTGGCGGGCGCCAGCACGGTTTCGGCGGCCTCGTTGTTCTGCTCGGCCAACCGGTCCACCAGCAGTTGCCAGTTGCCCTCGCCTTCCGAGTCGCGCTCGAGGTTCAAACGCATGCCGTCCAGGGTCAAGCCATCTACCGCAATCTCGCCGCGCAAAAGCGGGGCGAAGGCCACGCTTACCTCGGCGCGCTCGATGGCGGCAAACGAGGTTTCATCAAACGACTGCTCGGGTAGCCAGGCGCGGGCCTGCTCGACGCTGACGCCGATACGCGGGTAGAACGACCAGGTGATCGGCCCCTCCAGGGCCAGATTCAGCCCGGTCTGCTCCTCGACCACAGCGGTCAGGCGCGGCTTGAAATCCTCAGGGTCCAGAAAAGTGGTGACATACACCACGGCGGCTACCGCCACCATGGCCAGAATACCGACCGCGGCCAGCAAAATACGCAATAACTGTTTCATCACCCTTTCCCTTGTGGGTCTAGCTCGACATAGTCACTAAAGGCGCCGCTACCGACAGCGCGGCCGACGTTCAATGTATCACCGGAAAAAGGCCGGTAACCTAGCTTGGAAAGCAGTAGCCGGTCGGCAAGCGGCAGCGTGTCGGTTTCGATACGCAGCTTGCGACTTTCCTGCTTCGCCTTTTCGCCCAACAGTGCCATAAGCCGGGAACCAACACCACGCCGACGGCTGACCTTGCGCACGCAAAGCTCTGAAAGCCACCAGGCACGGTCGTCGGCTTCAAA
This sequence comes from Vreelandella xerophytica, assembly GCF_968048975.1. Next base: position 3,059,685 of record NZ_OZ309106.1, read on the forward strand.
GATCGCCACCGCCCCCAGAAGATGCCCATTGAAGTGAGCGCAGGCGAAAAACTGCCGGTCGTGGAGATGCTGTTCGATAAAGGGCGTGACCTCACGGGTCTGAATCCGCTCCTCAGGCGCATCGTCGTAGATACGCCGTAAATCGGTACGTATGTGTTCATCAAGCTCCCAGCGGGCCTGGTCAACATACAAAAGAGTCACCGGCATGATGAAATCCTCTTGGCTACGCATCCACCTTGATTAAAGCGCCTGCAAGGCAGCGACATTTCACGCATTGTAGCGGATGGGGTCATCGATTCTCTATAATGGACGTTTTGGCTTTCGATGAAGCTCTGACCAAGGGCTACCGATAACATCACTACCCCGTCGCCCCAATGTGCGCGCAAGCGCAGGAGATGCACCATGTCAGCGCGAATTGCCACGGTCAGCCGTGACACCAACGAAACGCAAATCACCGTGACCATCAACCTGGACGGCAAGGGCCAGCTCAAGGGCGAATCCGGGGTGGCGTTTCTTGATCACATGCTTGACCAGGTGGCGCGGCATGGGATGATAGATATAGATCTCGACGTTACCGGCGACCTGCATATCGACGACCACCACACGGTCGAGGATTTAGGCATTACTCTGGGCCAGGCGTTCAATGAAGCAGTGGGCGACAAGCGCGGTATCTACCGCTACGGCCACGCCTACGTGCCGCTCGATGAAGCGCTTTCTCGGGTGGTGGTGGATTTTTCCGGCCGCCCAGGCCTCTATATGAACGTCGCCTTCACCCGCGATACCATCGGACGTATGGATACCCAGCTTTTCAGCGAGTTTTTCCAGGGGTTTGTCAATCACGCTCGCGTGACGCTGCATATCGACAACCTCAAGGGTGTCAACGCTCACCACCAGGCAGAAACCATTTTCAAGGCCTTTGGCCGGGCGCTACGCATGGCGTTGGCCGAAGATGTGCGAATGGCCGGGCAGATGCCGTCAACCAAAGGAACGCTTTGATGTTGAACGCTGCATGCCCCGTTGATTCGCCCACCATCAAAAGGAGCGCGTAATGACCATTGCCGTCATCGATTATGGAATGGGCAACCTGCATTCTGTGGCCAAGGCGCTTGAACACGTCACCCACGAGAACGTGATCATCACCCGCGACCCACGCTGCATACTGGGTGCGACCCGCGTGGTGCTGCCAGGCCAGGGCGCGATTCGCGACTGCATTGGCGAGCTCGAGCGCACCGAGCTGCGTGGTTTGGTCGACGACATTCTTTCCCGTCAGGCCAAGCCGCTGTTGGGCATTTGTGTCGGCCAGCAAATGCTGTTGGAGAAAAGCGAAGAGAACGGCGGCGTGGACTGCCTGGGCTTTTTCCAGGGTAGCGTGGACCGCTTCCCCTTGGATATGCGTGATGAACATGACCAGCGCCTGAAAGTGCCGCACATGGGCTGGAACCGGCTCACCCAGCACCACGACCACCCGCTCTGGGAGGGTATCGAGGACGACGAGCGCTTCTATTTCGTGCACGGCTACTATGTCAACGCCACCAATGATGACCACGTGTTGGGCACGACCCAGTACGGCAAGGTGAAAGCCCACGTGGCCATTGGTCGCGATGCGACGTTCGCTGTACAGTTTCACCCGGAAAAAAGCGCCCGCGCCGGCCTTCGCCTGCTTGAGAACTTCGTTACCTGGACGCCCTGAGAGGATTCACCATGCTAGTCATTCCCGCCATTGATCTCAAAGACGGCCAGTGTGTACGCTTGAAACAGGGCCGTATGGAGGAGGCCACCTCCTACGGCGATGACCCGGTCGCCATGGCCGCCCGCTGGGTAGAGGCTGGCGCGCGCCGCCTGCACCTGGTGGATCTCAACGGCGCTTTTGAAGGCAAGCCCGTCAACGGCGAGGCGGTCACCGCCATCGCCCGCGCCTACCCGAACCTGCCCATTCAGATCGGCGGCGGCATTCGCAGCGCGGAAACCATCGAGTATTACCTGAGCGCCGGCGTTTCCTGGGTGATCATCGGTACCAAGGCGGTGAAGGAGCCGGAATTCGTCGGTGAGATGTGCCGCGCCTTCCCCGGCAAGATCATCGTCGGCCTGGACGCGAAGGATGGCTTTGTGGCCACCGACGGTTGGGCAGAAGTCTCCACCATCAAGGCGACCGAGCTTGCCAAGCGCTTCGCCCACGACGGCGTTTCGAGCATCGTGTACACCGACATCGCGCGCGATGGCATGATGCAGGGCGTCAACATCGAGGCCACCGCCGAGCTTGCCCGGGAAGGTGGGCTTCCGGTCATCGCCTCGGGCGGGGTCACGAACCTGGATGACATCAAGGCCCTTTGTGATGTGGCGGACAGCGGCATTCTCGGCGCGATTACCGGCCGCGCCATCTACGAAGGCAGTCTGGACGTTCGTGAAGCCCAACGCCTCAGCGATGAGCTGAGCGGAGGCACCGCATGAGCCTGGCCAAACGGATCATTCCCTGCCTGGACGTGGACGCGGGCCGGGTCGTCAAGGGCGTCAATTTCGTCGGCATTCGCGATGCCGGTGACCCGGTGGAGATCGCCAAGCGCTACAACCAGCAGGGCGCCGACGAGATCACCTTTCTGGATATCACCGCAAGCTCCGACGAGCGCGCGACCACGGTGGACATGGTGTCGCGTATCGCCGGCGAAGTGTTCATTCCGCTCACGGTGGGCGGTGGTATCCGCACCTGCGAGGATATCCGCACCATGCTCAACGCCGGGGCCGACAAGGTCTCGATCAATACCGCCGCGGTGACCAACCCGGATTTTGTCTTCGAGGCTGCCGAGCGCTTTGGCAGCCAGTGTATCGTGGTGGCGATCGACGCCAAGAAGGTCTCCGGTGAAGGCGAGCCGCCGCGCTGGGAGATTTTTACTCACGGCGGACGCAAGCCGACCGGGCTGGACGCCGTCGAGTGGGCGAAAAAGATGGTCGCGCTGGGCGCTGGCGAACTTCTGCTCACCAGCATGGACCGCGACGGCACCAAAAGCGGCTTCGATCTGGGCGTCACTCATGCCATTTCCGAGGCGGTGAGTGTGCCGGTCATCGCCTCCGGCGGCGTGGGCAGCCTTGAGCACCTGGTGGATGGCGTGCTGAAAGGCGGCGCTGACGCCGTGCTGGCCGCCAGTATCTTCCATTTCAGCGAGTACACCATTCCCGAAGCGAAGCGTTTCATGGCTGAGCGCGGTATCGAAATGCGCCTTTGACAGGCCTTGATGATTGTTTACCCGCCTCGGGAGCATTGCATGTCACTTAAACGCCTCTGGGTGTGGGGGGCGTTGAGTATCTGGCTGAGCGCCTCGGCACAGGCCGATACCTGGCCCCCTGCCCTGGTGCTTGACCATACCCTGGTGCAGACCAGCCTGCTGACGCGCCACTTCAGCCCGGACCCGGAACACACCAATCAGCAGGATCTGATCAGCGTCGAACTTCATAATCCAGCACGTTGGCTGACAGGGGCGGCCTGGTTCAAGAACTCGTTTGATCAGCCCACCTGGTATTTTTACGCCGGGCGTGAATTCCCGCTGGGGTCGCTGTCTGAGGATCTGCACGTTCGCGCGAAGCTGACGGCGGGGCTTTTACGCGGCTATCGTGGTGAGTACCGGGACAAGATTCCGTTCAACCATTACGAAATCGCCCCGGCGGCCCTGCCCAGTATCGGCCTGCAGTGGGGGCAGGTAGAAACGGATCTGATCGTTTTCGGCACCGCGGGCCTGATGATTACCGCGGGCCTTCGCTTTTAGTGCCCCGTTCAGGCGTCGCTGTCGTCGTCGAGGCTCAGGCCAAGATTGCTGATACCGCCGTTGCGCCCCAAAAGGCGAATCTCTTTCAGGACGGCTTTATCAAGGGGCTCGCTGACCGCTTCCAGTACCGCGTCCTGAAAGTCGTTTTCATCTTCCATGAGAGGATGGTCGCGGATGATCAGCGCAAGCTTCTGGGCGTCCTCTTCGCCTTCGGTGAGCTCGATGAAGGCGCGTACCCCCGCCCGCGAGGTGCGGCTCACGTCTAGAACCGCCTCGCCGGCCTCGCCTTGCAGCGTGTCCAGCAGCGCGGTAAGTGATACCACGGCATCGAGGGCACGGCGGGCGCCGAAGCTGTCGTCCTCCGGGGGTGGCTCGCACTCGGCCAGCTTTTCCGCCTGACGAGCGAAGTCGATGCTGGCACCAGGTACCGTCAGCCGCTCCCAGACCAGGCTCAGCACCGTTTTCAGCGTGTGGCTATCCCCGTGATGGGTGGTCTGCTCATACAGCGCATAGTTGGGCATCAGCCGCTCGCACAGGGCCGCCATGAAGGCCTGCTGGGCAGATAACGGTAACAGCTGCAGCCTTTGATAAAATCCAAGAGGTTTGGCCACCATATTGATTTCCTGAGCCTTTATATTGGTGAAATAAACGCGATACGTTATCGTCGCACAAACGCGAAAGGCGCTTTCGCAGTTAATAACGGCCGGCGAGGAGATTACCATGCATATTCATCTGCTACAGCACGGCCCGGATCATGGCCCGGCACGCCTGACTGACTGGCTCGAGAGCATGGGGCACAGCTACACCGTCTTTCATCTGTATGACGGCGAATTGACCCCGCGCCCGGGCGAGTGCGATGCCTTGATCGTTCTGGACGGCCCGGAGGCAATGGCCCTGACGCCCCCCGCCTGGTTCAAGGCAGAGAAAAAACTTCTGAACCGCTATCTGGACGGCCAACGGCCGGTGCTGGGCATCGGCCTGGGCGCGCTATGGATAGCGCAGGCGCTTGACGCCGTGGTTGCGCCAGGCACCTACCCGGAAACCGGCTGGCATACGGTGACCATGGCGCCGGAAAGCCCGTTCGATCTCCCCGAGCGTTTCGAGGCGTTCATGTGGCACCGCTTCGTTTTCAGCCTGCCAGATTATGCCTTGCCCCTGGGCGGCAGCGAAGCCGCGCCACTTCAGGGCTTTGCCTGGGACGCCGGGCGGGTCGTGGGCCTTCTATGCCACTTCGAGGTGACCGCTCAAAGCGTGGCCGGGCTCTTTGCACACGCGCCGGCCAAGCTCAATACGCCCGCCGCCAACCGCTTCCTGCAAAGCCCGGAAGCAGTGCTGGAAAAGCCCGGGCGCTTTCACGAGCTGGCCCCGCTGCTCGACCGGCTACTGCTTCAGTGGCTGGCCAGCGCCTAGTCGTGAAACGCTACGCGCTCCACTGCCGGGCCGCTTCCAGGCAGCTATCCCAGTCGCCCACGTGAAGCACCGGCGGGGCATGACCTTGCTGGCGTTCTAGATGATGGCGATAAAGGGGGTCGTAGTACTCGGTCAGAAGCGGTCCAAGCCACGCCTCGTGCGCCTGTACATTGCCCTGAGCGTGAGCATCGAAGGCAAGCGTTTGCAGGCGTTGAAGCCGCTGTAGCCGGGCATTGCCCAGACGCTTGGCCAAGCGCTTGAGGCTGCTGGAAAGCTGCTCTTTCATGCGCTCCCAGCCTTTCTCCGCGCCAAAGCGAGCCGCGTATGCCGCCTCCAACGCTTCGATATAATCCAGGCGAAGCTGCTCCAGGCGCCAGTCCAGCGGCATCTCGATGCGAATACGCGGGGCCTTTTCCAGCGCCTGCCAGAAGGTCAGCGGAATATTGGCGTTACCGATCTGGCGCGATTCGTCCTCCATGACCAGCTTGTCGTTCTGACCCAGAAGGCGCTTGGCCAGGGCGTGCTCGAAATCGATCTGGGTAGACGGGGCATCGGGCTGGCGGCCAAAGGCCGACCCCTTATGGTTGGCGCAGGCTTCCAGATCGACGCCGTTGGCGAGCTGGTTGATCAGTACCGTCTTGGCGGAGCCTGTGAGCCCCGCCACTATCAGTATCGGCTGCTTGGCAGCCTGGTCGATGCGTTGGCAAAGAACCTGGCGCATGGCTTTCCAGCCGCCCTGAATCCGGGGCACATCGATGCCCGCCTCGTGAAGCCACTGCTGGGCGATCTGCGAGCGCAGCCCGCCCCGGAAGCAGTACAGCGCCGCCTCCGGGTGTTGATCCAGGTACGCGCGCCAGGCCGCGATGCGAGCTTCTTTCAGTTCGCCGCCGACCAGCCGTTCGCCCAGGGCGATAGCGGCTGCCTGGCCGTGCTCCTTGTAGGCGATGCCGACCTGGTGGCGCTCTTCGTCCACCATCAGCGGCAGGTTGACCGCCCCGGGCAGGCTGCCCTGGGCGAACTCTACCGGCGCGCGAACGTCCATCAGCGGTGTGGCGCGGCTCACCAGCTCAAGGGATGCGGGTAATGTTCTGGTCATCTATCTACCCGATCACTTCGATCAAGGCATCGCCCTGGCGTGCTTGCATCGTGCCGAAGGGCTGAAGCGCTAACCCGTATTCGCGGCCAATGCGCTCCACGTCATCCTCCCAGGCCGGGTCGACGCTCAGCAGCAGCCCGCCAGAGGTTTGCGGATCGCAAAGCCATTGCCAGTGGGCCTCGTCCATGGCGGGAAGCTGCTTGCCCAAGGCGTCGCGGTTGCGCAGCGTGCCCCCGGGCACGGCCCCCTGACGACGATACGCCTCGGCCTCGGAAAGGCGCGGCAGCCGGCGAAAATCCACCTGCGCCATGAGGTTGCTGGCACTGCAGATCTCGCTTAAATGCCCTGCCAGGCCAAACCCGGTCACATCGGTCATGGCGTTCAAGCCTTTTACCTTGGCAAGCTCCACGCCAATGCGGTTGGACTGCAGCATGGTTTCCCGGGCCAGGCCGTGATGACCCAGCTCCAGCAGACCACGTTTTTCCGCAGTGGTCAGCAGACCAACGCCGAGGGGCTTGGTCAAGAACAGCAGATCCCCGGGTTTGGCGCTGCTATTGAGCTTCAACTGGTCCAGCTCGATCAGCCCATTGACCGCCAGGCCGAAAATGGGCTCCGGTGCATCGATGGAATGTCCACCGGCCAATGCAACGCCCAGCTCACGGCATACGCCCTGGGCACCGGCGATCACGTCACCGGCAATTTCAGGGCTCAGCTTGTCTACCGGCCAGCCGAGAATACTCAGCGCCATCACCGGGGTTCCACCCATGGCATAAATGTCGCTGATCGCGTTGGTGGCGGCAATACGCCCAAAATCGAACGGATCATCGACGATCGGCATGAAGAAATCGGTGGTGGCGATCATGCCACGGCCGTCTCCTAGATCGTACACGGCGGCGTCTTCGCGCCCCTGGTTGCCGACGATCAACTGCTTGTGCCCCGCTGCCGGGCCGGCCTTGGCCAGAATGCCATCCAGCACGTCCGGGGCGATCTTGCAGCCACAGCCGGCCCCGTGGCTGTACTGGGTGAGTCGAATCGTGCTCATTGCGTCTCTCCTTGAAACTCATCAACGGCCCTTCAGCCGTTTCGTTACTGACACTCACTGATCGTTCATCAGTCGATGGTCTTAGCGTAGTACAGTCTAAAGCGCTTCCAGCGCATCGCTAAGCTTATCCACGGCAATCACTTCCATTCCCTTCGGCGACTGCTTCGGAGCATTGCCCCGGGGTACGATGGCGCGCAGAAACCCGTGCTTGGCCGCTTCACTGATACGCTCCTGGCCGCTGGGCACAGGACGAATCTCTCCGGAAAGACCCACTTCCCCAAACACGACCAGCTCTCTGGGCAGGGCGCGGTTTTGCAGGCTGGACACCACCGCCAGCAGCACCGCGAGATCCGCGCTGGTTTCCAGAACCTTCACCCCGCCGACCACATTCAAGAACACGTCCTGATCACCGGTAAAAAGCCCACCGTGACGGTTGAGAACGGCCAGCAGCATCGCCAGACGGTTCTGGTCGAGCCCTACTGCCACGCGTCGTGGATTGCCAAGCGCCGACTCATCCACCAGCGCCTGCACCTCAATCAGAATCGGACGCGTCCCTTCCCACACCACCATGACCAGGCTCCCCGGCGCCTGCTCTTCCTGACGGGAGAGAAAGATCGCGCTGGGGTTTTTTACCTCTTTGAGGCCTTGCTCCAGCATGGCGAACACGCCCAGCTCGTTGACCGCACCAAAGCGGTTCTTCTGGCCGCGCAGCGTTCGAAAGCGTGAATCGGCGCCGCCTTCGAGCAAAAGCGAGGCATCGATCATGTGCTCGAGCACTTTAGGCCCTGCCAGGGTGCCGTCCTTGGTCACATGCCCCACCAGCAGCAGAACCGTATTGCTCTGCTTGGCAAAGCGGGTGAGCGCCGCCGCCGATTCACGCACCTGTGCCACGCCGCCGGGCGCGGAGCTGATATCTTCAAGGTGCATGGTCTGGATGGAGTCGATGACCAGAATTTCCGGTTTTTCCCGTTCGGCCACGGCCAGAACCGTCTCCACGCTGGTCTCGGCCAGCATCTTGAGCCCGCTTGTGGGCAGCTGCAGTCGATGGGCGCGCATGGCGACCTGCGAAAGCGACTCCTCACCCGTCACGTACAAGATACGCCGCTGCTGGGCGAGCTTGCAGGCGGTCTGAAGCAGCAGTGTGGACTTCCCCGCGCCCGGGTTACCGCCCAGAAGTACCGCCGAACCCGGCACCAGGCCGCCACCCAGCACCCGATCAAACTCGGCAAAGGTGGAACTTAGCCTGGGCACTTCGCTTAAATCGACGTTGCTGAGATCGACCACGTCGCGGGAAAGATCACCGGCATAGCCGCCACGACCCGAAGCAGGAGCGCTGCCCGGTCGAGCACTTGCCAGGCGAATCTCGCTTAGCGTATTCCACTCCTGGCAGCTTGAACATTGTCCCTGCCATTTGCGGTATTCGGCACCGCACTCGGTGCATACAAAGGCGCTTTTTGCTTTTGCCACGCCGTTTTGCTCCTATTTCATTTGCCAATCAGCCACTTTGCCGGCTGACACCTTCGTCGGCGCGCCCATCTTCTCGCTCAGTCGCTGCATACACAGAACATTGCCGCCAGGCAAAAACACAAAAGGCGGCTCGCGGCCGCCTTTTGTACATTCCGTACCGCTTACTGACGTTGCAGTTGCAGCATCTCGCCATTTTCGAAGCGGCGACGCTCCGGGTCGATCAACTCAAGGGTGCGATCACTGATCTTCTGGAAGTAGTAGATCTGGCCATCCCCATTGGGCGTCAACTCGTAGACGGTGGCATTCGAATCAGAAGGCGTGCCGGTGAGCACTTCCCAGTTACCGGCATAGTTTTCATCCGGCGGGGTCTGGGGATGATTGCGGTATGTCGCCTGCAAGGCGAATGTCCGCTCTTGCGGGGCACTGTTCTCTTCACCTTCCAAAGTGACATTCAGATCGATACCGTCACAGTTGCGGCATGGCAACGTACCCTGGTAATTCGCCTGTGATGCACTTACCCCGGTGGTTTCCTCGCCAGGGCCGGCCGAGCCACCAGAGGCACAGCCTGCCAACAGTGCCAACATAGCCGAACCGGCTAGCAAACTCCTAAATTGCATGGGGTGTCTCCTTATCGTGTTGGACATACATTAGTTTCGCGCATTTATGACAGCATAACCGCTTCAAGGTGCAACGCCCACCCCCGCGGCCGGGAATAGCACCAGGGAATGCTTGCGCTTGATCAGGCATCGGGCCACCATAACGCCCTCTGCTAGGATAATCAGGTTACCCCTCATGAGCCAATTCTGGAGTCCGTCTGTTCGCTCGCTTATCCCATACGTGCCCGGTGAGCAGCCCGTCGAGCGACTTATCAAGCTTAACACCAATGAAAACCCCTACCCCCCGGCCCCCGGCGTGGGTCAGGTACTGCGCGACTACGCGACAGATCATTTACGTCTATACCCAGACCCGACCTCTCGGGCGCTTCGCCAGGCACTGGCCGACACCACCGGGGTCGATATCGCCCAAACCTTTGTCGGTAACGGCTCCGATGAGGTACTGGCCTTCGCATTCCAGGCCTTTTTCTGTCATGGAGCGCCGCTGGATGTCCCCTCGATCACCTATAGCTTCTACCCGGTTTACGCCAAGCTGTACGGTATCGAGCTTCGCAAGCACCCACTGAATGCGCATTGGGAAGTCGACCTTGAGGCACTCAGTGCCAACGCCGAACGTAGCGGTGTGATTCTGGCCAACCCCAATGCGCCCACCGGCCACGCTCACTCCCTCGACGCCATCGAGGCACTGTTACAGCGAGTACCGGATCGCGTTGTGCTCATCGATGAAGCCTATGTCGATTTCGGTGCCGAGAGCGCAGTATCATTGATCAAGCGCTATCCGAATCTTCTGGTGACCGGTACGTTCTCCAAATCACGCAGCCTTGCCGGCCTACGTCTGGGCTATGCGATCGGCTCGGCGGAGCTGATTGATGGACTCGAACGCGTCAAGGACTCCTTCAACTCCTTCCCGGTGGATAGTCTGGCAAGCCTTGTAGGTATCGAAGCACTGAAAGATCAGGCGCATTTCGAGGCGTGTTGCAACAACGTCATCACAACGCGTGAGCGCACCCATCAGCGCCTGGAAGCACTTGGCTTTGACGTCCTGCCTTCCAAGGCGAACTTCGTATTGGCACATCACCCCGATTTCGAAGGCGCCCAACTCTTTGCCGGCCTACGCGAACGCGGCATTCTGGTGCGCCATTTCAATACCGACACGCTCGGTAACTTCCTGCGTATCACGATCGGCACCGATGACGAGATGGATAGTTTGATCGAAGCGCTGGAAAGCATCTGCCGTTAGATGCGGGGTTAGACTGTAAAGCTTTAGCGTGATGGCAGCGGGCACAGAAAGGATTAATCACACAGCGGGGATTAATGACGGGGGCGCAGCCATCGCCGGAATGCCGGACCCGCGCTGAAGCGCCCTCCCCACGGGAACCTTCGGGGCTTTTCTTGCGCGCATAAAAAAGCCCCGAACACAGGGTGCTCGGGGCTTTTTCGAAGAGGTGCCTGACGATGACCTACTCTCGCATGGGGAGACCCCACACTACCATCGGCGCGTTGCGGTTTCACTTCCGAGTTCGGCAAGGGATCGGGTGGTTCACGCAGGCTATGGTCGTCAGGCGTAACTTTCAATGTATATCGGCTGACGGTCTTGTGATCGTTCTTTCTTGCGTATCCGGTGCTCTATCGAGCGTCGTTGTCACTGCAGGACCAGACCCCTTGGGTGTTATAGGGTCAAGCCTCACGGGCCATTAGTACACGTTAGCTCAACACCTTGCAGTGCGTCCACACCGTGCCTATCAACCAGCTGGTCTCGCTGGGCCCTTCAGGAGGCTCGAGGCCTCGGGGATGTCTCATCTTGAAGGGGGCTTCCCGCTTAGATGCTTTCAGCGGTTATCCCGTCCGCACATAGCTACCCGGCAATGCCACTGGCGTGACAACCGGAACACCAGAGGTGCGTCCACTCCGGTCCTCTCGTACTAGGAGCAGCCCTTCTCAAACATCCAACGCCCACGGCAGATAGGGACCGAACTGTCTCACGACGTTCTAAACCCAGCTCGCGTACCACTTTAAATGGCGAACAGCCATACCCTTGGGACCGACTTCAGCCCCAGGATGTGATGAGCCGACATCGAGGTGCCAAACACCGCCGTCGATGTGAACTCTTGGGCGGTATCAGCCTGTTATCCCCGGAGTACCTTTTATCCGTTGAGCGATGGCCCTTCCATACAGAACCACCGGATCACTAGAACCTGCTTTCGCACCTGCTCGACGTGTCTGTCTCGCAGTCAAGCACCCTTATGCTCTTGCACTCATTGCACGATGTCCGACCGTGCTGAGGGTACCTTCGTGCTCCTCCGTTACTCTTTGGGAGGAGACCGCCCCAGTCAAACTACCCACCACACACTGTCCTCGATCCGGATAACGGACCTGAGTGAGAACACCGATGATGCCAGGCTGGTATTTCAAGGTTGGCTCCACCCGAACTGGCGTCCGGGTTTCCAAGCCTCCCAGCTATCCTACACAGGCAACATCAGTATCCAGTGTGAAGCTATAGTAAAGGTTCACGGGGTCTTTCCGTCTAGCCGCGGGTACACCGCATCTTCACGGCGATTTCAATTTCACTGAGTCTCGGGTGGAGACAGCGTGGCCATCATTACGCCATTCGTGCAGGTCGGAACTTACCCGACAAGGAATTTCGCTACCTTAGGACCGTTATAGTTACGGCCGCCGTTTACCGGGGCTTCAATCAAGAGCTTCGCCTTGCGGCTAACACCATCATTTAACCTTCCGGCACCGGGCAGGCGTCACACCCTATACGTCCGCTTGCGCGTTAGCAGAGTGCTGTGTTTTTACTAAACAGTTGCAGCCACCTGGTATCTTCGACCGGTTCGGGCTTAGGAAGCGAGTTCCATCACCCTACGCCGGCGTGCCTTCTCCCGAAGTTACGGCACCATTTTGCCTAGTTCCTTCACCCGAGTTCTCTCAAGCGCCTTGGGATTCTCACCCTGACCACCTGTGTCGGTTTGGGGTACGGTCGCACATGATCTGAAGCTTAGAGGCTTTTCCTGGAAGCGTGGCATCAGTGACTTCCTGACCGTGGTCAGTTCGTCTCGTCTCTCGGCCTTGAAAGATCCCGGATTTACCTAGGATCTCAGCCTACCGACTTTCACCAGGACAACCAACGCCTGGCTCACCTAGCCTTCTCCGTCCCCCCATCGCAATCATGTCCGGTACGGGAATATTAGCCCGTTTCCCATCGACTACGCGTTTCCGCCTCGCCTTAGGGGCCGACTCACTCTGCTCTGATTAGCATCGAACAGAAAACCTTGGTCTTCCGGCGAGGGAGTTTTTCACTCCCTTTATCGTTACTCATGTCAGCATTCGCACTCGTGATACCTCCAGCAAGCTTCTCAACTCACCTTCATTGGCTTACACGACGCTCCTCTACCGCTCATCCCTAAGGATGAACCCGTAGCTTCGGTACCTGGTTTAGCCCCGTTACATCTTCCGCGCAGGCCGACTCGACTAGTGAGCTATTACGCTTTCTTTAAAGGATGGCTGCTTCTAAGCCAACCTCCTAGCTGTCTGAGCCTTCCCACATCGTTTCCCACTTAACCAGGATTTGGGGACCTTAGCTGACGGTCTGGGTTGTTTCCCTTTTCACGACGGACGTTAGCACCCGCCGTGTGTCTCCCACGCTGGCACTCACCGGTATTCGGAGTTTGCCTCGGGTTGGTAAGTCGGGATGACCCCCTAGCCGAAACAGTGCTCTACCCCCGGTGGTGATACGTGAGGCGCTACCTAAATAGCTTTCGAGGAGAACCAGCTATCTCCGGGCTTGATTAGCCTTTCACTCCGATCCACAAGTCATCCAAATCTTTTTCAACAGATCCTGGTTCGGGCCTCCAGTTGATGTTACTCAACCTTCACCCTGCTCATGGATAGATCGCCCGGTTTCGGGTCTATATCCAGCGACTGGTCGCCCAGTTAAGACTCGCTTTCGCTACGCCTCCCCTAATCGGTTAAGCTCGCCACTGAATATAAGTCGCTGACCCATTATACAAAAGGTACGCAGTCACCCAACAAGTGGGCTCCTACTGCTTGTACGCACACGGTTTCAGGATCTATTTCACTCCCCTCGCCGGGGTTCTTTTCGCCTTTCCCTCACGGTACTGGTTCACTATCGGTCAGCCAGGAGTATTTAGCCTTGGAGGATGGTCCCCCCGTCTTCAGTCAAGGTTTCTCGTGCCCCGACCTACTCGATTTCACGTGATCAGATTTTCGACTACGGGGCTATCACCCGCTCTGGCCGGACTTCCCAATCCGTTCGTCTAATCAGTCACACGCTTAAGGGCTGGTCCCCGTTCGCTCGCCGCTACTGGGGGAATCTCGGTTGATTTCTTTTCCTCGGGGTACTTAGATGTTTCAGTTCCCCCGGTTCGCTTCCTGGCCCTATAGATTCAGGACAGGATACTGACCTTGTGGTCAGTGGGTTTCCCCATTCAGAGATGTCCGGGTCACAGGTTGTTTGCCACCTCACCGAACCTTATCGCAGGCTACCACGTCTTTCATCGCCTCTGGCTGCCTAGGCATCCACCGTGTGCGCTTCATTGCTTGACCCTATAACCCGAAGGAGTCTGGATCTCGCAATGACAACGATTGCCGGATACGCAAAAACGTATCACAAAACAATTGCATATCGAGATGCGACGATAAAAACAGCGAACTGTCTTCCTATCGTCATTCGATATTGTCAGCATGATATACATTGTTAAAGAGCGACTGCTATAAGCAGTGATAAGGCACCGCCGAAGGCGATTGGCTTATCACTGCTCATTTAACAGCATTCTGATCAGGTAATTCATTGTGAGCGCTTGCCGGGAGGATGACGCATCGTTTAAGGAGGTGATCCAGCCGCAGGTTCCCCTACGGCTACCTTGTTACGACTTCACCCCAGTCATGAACCACACCGTGGTGATCGCCCTCTTGCGTTAGGCTAACCACTTCTGGTGCAGTCCACTCCCATGGTGTGACGGGCGGTGTGTACAAGGCCCGGGAACGTATTCACCGTAGCATTCTGATCTACGATTACTAGCGATTCCGACTTCACGGAGTCGAGTTGCAGACTCCGATCCGGACTGAGACCGGCTTTTCGGGATTCGCTTACTCTCGCGAGTTTGCAGCCCTTTGTACCGGCCATTGTAGCACGTGTGTAGCCCTACCCGTAAGGGCCATGATGACTTGACGTCGTCCCCACCTTCCTCCGGTTTGTCACCGGCAGTCTCCTTAGAGTTCCCACCATTACGTGCTGGCAAATAAGGACAAGGGTTGCGCTCGTTACGGGACTTAACCCAACATTTCACAACACGAGCTGACGACAGCCATGCAGCACCTGTCTCTGCGTTCCCGAAGGCACCCCGGAATCTCTTCCGGGTTCGCAGGATGTCAAGGGTAGGTAAGGTTCTTCGCGTTGCATCGAATTAAACCACATGCTCCACCGCTTGTGCGGGCCCCCGTCAATTCATTTGAGTTTTAACCTTGCGGCCGTACTCCCCAGGCGGTCGACTTATCGCGTTAACTTCGCCACAAAGTGCACAAGGCACCCAACGGCTGGTCGACATCGTTTACGGCGTGGACTACCAGGGTATCTAATCCTGTTTGCTACCCACGCTTTCGCACCTCAGTGTCAGTGTCAGTCCAGAAGGCCGCCTTCGCCACTGGTATTCCTCCCGATCTCTACGCATTTCACCGCTACACCGGGAATTCCACCTTCCTCTCCTGCACTCTAGCCTGACAGTTCCGGATGCCGTTCCCAGGTTGAGCCCGGGGCTTTCACAACCGGCTTGTCAAGCCACCTACGCGCGCTTTACGCCCAGTAATTCCGATTAACGCTTGCACCCTCCGTATTACCGCGGCTGCTGGCACGGAGTTAGCCGGTGCTTCTTCTGCGAGTGATGTCTTTCCTGGCGGGTATTAACCGCCAGGCGTTCTTCCTCGCTGAAAGTGCTTTACAACCCGAAAGCCTTCTTCACACACGCGGCATGGCTGGATCAGGCTTGCGCCCATTGTCCAATATTCCCCACTGCTGCCTCCCGTAGGAGTTCGGGCCGTGTCTCAGTCCCGATGTGGCTGATCATCCTCTCAGACCAGCTACGGATCGTTGCCTTGGTGAGCCGTTACCTCACCAACCAGCTAATCCGACATAGGCTCATCCGATAGCGGGAGCCAAGGCCCCCTTTCTCCCGTAGGACGTATGCGGTATTAGCCTGGGTTTCCCCAGGTTATCCCCCACTACCGGGTAGATTCCTATGCATTACTCACCCGTCCGCCGCTCGTCGGCATCCAGCAAGCTGGACCCGTTACCGCTCGACTTGCATGTGTTAAGCCTGCCGCCAGCGTTCAATCTGAGCCATGATCAAACTCTTCAGTTTAAAATCATTGTGATCCTTGCGTGCTGACTCTCGGACTAGCCGAAAGCCGCAAAAGCGGATCAAACTTGGCTCAAGGTTCAAACGAATTTGAAGAATTCGAAAATTCTTCTTGTGCGCTTGCCTTGATATTAGGTGACTTGTCACCCTCATCGGCAAACGCCCACATGAATTACCTGATCAAATTGTTAAAGAGCGGTTTCGCTGGACTCAAACGCTGGCTCGATGACCGGAGCCGCTTGCCTCAGCGAGGAAGGCGTATTCTACGCATTTCCTGGTGGTTGTCAACCGCTGTTTTCAGCGACTGAAGCAAGCGATCAAGACTTCGCTAACTTCCTGACAAACCGAGAGTTTTCACTCTCATTCACCGCTGGCAACGCTGGGCGTCCCCGGCAGCGGATGCGTACTTTACGGATTCTCCGCCGCCTTGGCAAGGGCTTTTTTTCAAAAACTTCAGACAAGCGTCACACGGGCGTAACGTTCAAGATATAACGCTACTGGCGTTTGTTCTTGGCCTTGCGCATACCGGCATAGACCGGGCCTGACAGCACGTAAACGCCAAACAAGAGCAGCAGCATGACGGAGGGCTCTACCGAGATCATCACGAAACCGAGCACTACTGCCAACAGCACCACAAAGGGCACCGGCTTCTTGAAGTCGAGATCCTTGAAGCTGTAGTAGCGGATGTTGCTGACCATCAGCACACCCGCCGCGCCGACCACCACCAGCATCAGCAGCTTGAAGCCAAAGGCGTCGGCATCGAAGCTGTGAAAGGTCCAGACGCTGGCAGCCACGACCGCCGCGGCGGAGGGGCTTGGCAAGCCGATGAACCACTTCTTGTCGGTACTGCCGATCTGCACGTTGAAGCGCGCCAATCTGAGCGCGGCGCAGGCTACATAAAGAAAAGCGACGACCCAGCCGGTCTTGCCGATATCCTGAAGAATCCAGCTAAACGCCACCAGTGCCGGCGCCATGCCAAAGGAGATCATGTCGGCGAGACTGTCGTACTCGGCACCGAACGCGCTCTGGGTATTGGTCATGCGCGCCACGCGGCCATCGAGACCATCGAGCACCATGGCAATGAAAATGGCAATGGCAGCGGCGCTGAAGTCACCGTTGATACCCGCCACGACCGCGAAAAAGCCGGAAAACAGTGCCGAGGTAGTAAACAGATTGGGCAGTAGATAAATACCTTTGCGGCGAATCTTCTTGCCATCCTCGACGGCTTCCTCGACCACCTCGGTTTCCCGCAAGAATGCCGTGGCAAGATCTTCGTTACTCACCGACTCACTGCCGTTTTCCGGATTATCCGGCGGCGAGGCATGTCCTGGCTCTTGTTCGCGAGCGTCCTGAGTCATACGCATCATCCCTAGAAGTGAAGTCATGTATAAACGAACTTTTCATTTTACACACTACCCGGCCAACGGCCACCGCTATCAACAGCAGGGCCTGAACGCAAAGCAGGGCGCGATGAACGCGCCCTGCTTCAATGGTCATTGACCTTACGGCAAGCGCCGCCGACCTAGTTCTTGGTTTTATCTACCAACTGGTTGGCCGCAATCCAGGGCATCATGCCGCGCAGCTTGGCGCCCACCTGCTCGATTTCATGCTCGGCGTTGAGACGACGGCGCGCGGTCATCGATGGGTAGTTGCTGTTGCCTTCATTGATGAACATCTTGGCGTACTCACCGGTCTGGATACGCTTGAGCGCATTGCGCATTGCCGCGCGCGACTCATCGTTGATCACTTCCGGGCCCGTGACGTACTCGCCGTACTCCGCATTGTTGGAGATCGAGTAGTTCATGTTGGCGATGCCGCCTTCATACATCAAGTCGACGATCAGCTTGAGCTCGTGCAGGCACTCGAAGTAGGCCATTTCCGGCGCGTAGCCCGCTTCGGTCAACGTTTCAAAGCCCGCTTTCACAAGCTCGACCGCGCCGCCACAAAGGACTGCCTGCTCGCCGAACAGATCGGTTTCGGTTTCATCTTTAAAGGTAGTCTCGATGATACCGCTGCGACCACCGCCCACACCCGCGGCGTAAGAGAGCGCGAGTTCCTTGGCGTTGCCGGATGCATCCTGGTGAATGGCAATTAGATCCGGGATGCCGCCGCCTTTGACGAACTCGGAACGCACGGTGTGGCCCGGCGCTTTCGGCGCGATCATGATCACGTCGAGATCCTGGCGCGGCTCGATCTGGTTGTAGTGGATGTTGAAGCCGTGGGCGAACGCCAACGTCGCGCCCTCTTTCAGGTTCGGCTCGACTTCCTGCTCGTAGATGGCTTTCTGATTCTCGTCCGGGGCCAGCAGCATCACCAGATCAGCGGTTTTACACGCCTCCGGCACACTTGCCACCTTCAGACCCGCCGCTTCGGCCTTGGACGCAGAGGAGGAGCCCTGACGCAGTGCCACGGTAACCTCGACACCGGATTCCTTGAGGTTGTTCGCGTGGGCGTGGCCTTGAGAACCATAACCTACGATGGTGACCTTCTTAGCCTGAATCAGGGAAAGGTCGCAGTCTTTATCGTAATAAACGCGCATGGCGAGTCTCCAGAAATCGTTATCGAATGAGTAGATGTCAGCGTTGATGGCCACCTGCGCTATCTTGTGCAGCGCTAGGCTCTGGCGTTGAAACTCACTTTACGCAAACGTCCTCATTGCGTAAAACGCTATATTTGCAAGATAATATTTCAGATAATGAAACATGGATTTGTAGATAGAGAGATCGCGATGGATTTTCGACTGCTGAAACACGCGCTGGCCCTTGCAGAGACGCTGCACTTTGGCCGCGCCAGCGAACTTTGTCACACCAGCCCTTCCACGCTCAGCCGCTCCATTCAGCAGCTGGAAGACGAGCTGGGCACACGGCTTTTCGAGCGCGATAACCGTCACGTCACGCTGACTCATCAAGGGGAGATATTTCAGCGCTACGCCCAGGAGGCACTGGAGCAGTGGGAGTTGCAAAAGCGCACCCTGGCCGCCGGGGCCACCGAGCTTTTTGGCGAAATCAGCATCTACTGCTCGGTCACCGCCAGCTACAGCTTCCTGTACGAGCTTTTAAGCGATGTGCGCCTGCGCCACCCCGGCATCGAGCTCAAGCTTCACACCGGCGACCCCGCCGAGGCGATGGCCCGAGTGCTGGAAGGCAAGGACGACATGGCGATCACACCGCGTCCGCGCATACCGCCGGCCGCGCTGACGTTCAAGTCGCTCACTCGCTCGCCGCTTCTGTTCATTGCCCCCACGTCCCCCTACGACTGGCTGCCGCCGGCGCCGGCGAGCTCCACCGCCGAGCAATGGCAAAAAGTGCCGATGATTCTTTCAGAAGCCGGACTCTCCCGCGAGTACGCCAACACCTGGTTCAAGGCACTGGGCGTCACACCGCGCATCTATGCCCAGGTGGCCGGACACGAGGCCATTGTCAGCATGGTGGCGCTTGGCTTCGGGGTGGGCGTGGTACCCAAGATCGTGCTGGATAACAGTCCGCTTTCCGAGCGCGTGCAAATACTTTCGGTCAAGCCGGAGCTGCCCCATTACGATGTAGGGCTTTGCGTGCTCAACCGACGCCTGAAAACGCCGATGATCGACGCCTTCTGGACCACGGTGAACGAACGTTGAGCGTTAACAGCCGCCCATGAAAAAGCCGCCCCGTAAGGCGGCTTTCAAACAACCGGGCCGTTACAGCGACAAGACCTTGTCGCCCCGGGCAATGCCCGAGACGCCGGTTCGTGCTACTTCGAGAATACCCACCGGCGCCATGGCCTGAAGAAAGGCATCCAGCTTGGCGGCGTCGCCGGTGATCTGCACGGTATACAGACTCGGCGTGACGTCGACGATCTGCGCGCGGAAGATATCCACCGTGCGCTTCACTTCGTCCCGGGCTGCGCCCAGCGCCTTCACCTTGACCATCATCAGCTCGCGCTCGATGTGGTTGCCCTCGGTGAGATCGACGAGCTTGACCACATCGATCAACTTGTTGAGATGCTTGGTGATCTGCTCGATCACCCGGTCATCGCCCACAGTGGTCACGGTCAGGCGGGAAAGTGACGGATCTTCCGTGGGTGCCACATTGAGCGTTTCGATATTGAAGTTACGCTGGGAAAACAAGCCCACCACACGTGATAGCGCACCCGGTTCGTTTTCCAGAAGAATCGAGATGATATGACGCATCAGGTACGCTCCGTTTTGGACAGCAGCATGTCACGCATCGCGCCCAAGGGCACCTGCATCGGATAGACGTGCTCGAAGGGGTCGACCTTCACATCGAGAAACACCAGTTCGTGCTTGTCTTCAAAGGCACGCACAAGGGCAGGCTCCAGCTCCTCCATGGTGGTCACCGTAATCGCGGTAAAGCCGTAGGCCTCGATCAGCAGATGGAAATCCGGCAGCGACTCCATATAGGAGTGGGCGTGGCGCGACTTGTAGTTCAAGTCCTGCCACTGGCGCACCATGCCGAGCGACTGGTTGTTCAGATTGACGATCTTGACCCCCACCCCGTACTGCTTACAGGTGGAAAGCTCCTGCATCATCATCTGAAAGCTGCCTTCACCGGTGATGCACACCACATCGTCGTCGGGGTAGCTTTTCTTGATCCCCATGGCCGCCGGAAAACCAAAGCCCATGGTGCCCAAGCCGCCGGAGGTGATCAGCCGGTTGGGCTTGTCGAACTTGTAGTACTGGGCGGCGAACATCTGATGCTGACCCACGTCCGTGGTCACATAGGCCTCGCCCCGGGTAACACGGCAAAGCGCCTCGACCACTTCCTGAGGCTTGAGTGCCTCGCCAGCCCTTGACGGTTCAAACAGCTTGCCTTTGCGATCAGCGCGCCAGCCTTCGATCTTTTCCCACCACTCCTCGAGCGCCTGAGTGTGCTCGACCGTACGACCCTGCACCAGACTGATCATCTCGCTGATGACGCTGTCGGCCGCCCCGACGATGGGCACATCGGCGCGCACCGTCTTGGAGATCGAGCTTGGGTCCACGTCTACGTGAATGATCTTGGCCGTCGGGCAGAACTTGGACGTGTTGTTGGTCACCCGGTCGTCAAAGCGCGCGCCGATGGCGATGATCAGATCCGCGTGATGCATGGCCATGTTGGACTCATAAGAGCCGTGCATGCCCAGCCAGCCAAGATTCTGCCGGTCGCTTTGCGGGTGGGCGCCGATACCCATCAGCGTGGTGGTAATCGGAAAGCCCAGCTTCTTGACCAGGTCGGTCAGGCCTTCGCTGGCCTTGCCGGTCACCACGCCGCCGCCGGTATAGAATACCGGGCGCTTGGCCTTGAGCATCAACTCGACGGCTTTCTTGATCTGCCCGGTATGGCCGCGGGTGACCGGGTTGTAGGAGCGCAGCTTGACCTTTTTCGGGTAGACGTATTCGTAGCGCTCGGTCGGGGCGGTCATGTCCTTGGGAATATCCACGACGACCGGCCCCGGGCGCCCGGTGGACGCCAGGTAGAAGGCCTTCTTGAGCACTTCAGGAATGTCAGAGGGGCGACGGATCGAGAAGCTGTGCTTCACGATCGGACGCGTCACACCCACGATATCGGTTTCCTGGAAGGCGTCTTCGCCGATCAGGTGGCTGGCGACCTGCCCGCACAGCACCACCATGGGAATGGAGTCCATGTAGGCGGTGGCGATGCCGGTGACCGCATTGGTCGCCCCGGGCCCGGAGGTCACCAGTACCACGCCAGGTTTACCGGAAGCGCGCGCGTAGCCATCGGCGGCGTGAGTCGCCGCCTGCTCGTGGCGCACCAGGATGTGCTTGACATCATCCTGGCGGAACAGCGCATCGTAAATATGCAGCGCCGCCCCACCGGGATACCCATAAATATATTCAACGCCCTCGTCTTTCAGAAAGCGGGCGATCATGTCTGCGCCGGAAAGCAGTTCCACAGTAGTTCTCCCCTAAAGGTCTCGAGTGCGATCCGCAGATGACTGCGGTGTCGAGTGCGGCGGTATGCCGCTGCCGGCGATGCCGACACCTGATGCCAAACCCTGGCATACGGCCCGGTTAGGGCCTGCACTCTCATCGGAAACGGGCATGAAAAGCCGATTCCTTGCGCGGCGGTTCGCCGCGTCGGGGCGTTGGCCAGGCCAAGCGGTTAACTTGGGCCTGGAAGTCCTTCGGCGGGTAAAGGCCAGCGCCTACCCTTCACGCGGGGATAGGGGGTTGCCCGTGGGTTCCGCGTCCGCAAATCAGGAACCCTCAAGATTCCAATAGCATGCCTGGGCTGTCAACCTTTCATCGCCCCAAAGGGAGGCAGACACACCAAAACCTGCAAAAAACCCCGCTGGGCGTACCAGGCGGGGTCGGTGACACGGAAAATCGGCTTAAGCGAACACCAGCCGGCCGTCGTCGGCGGTTACGTGGATGGTCGCCCCCGGCGCGTACTTGCCCGCCAGAAGATCCTGAGCCAGCGGGTTTTCGATGCGGCTTTGAATCGCCCGCTTGAGCGGCCTTGCGCCGTAAACCGGATCGAAGCCCACTACCGCAAGCTGCGCCATGGCGTCATCGCTGACATCAAGGGCCAGACCGTGTTCGGCCAGGCGTGCCTTCAGACGCTCGAGCTGGATCGTGGCGATCGCCTGGATCTGCTCTTGGCCGAGGGCGTGAAAGACCACGACTTCGTCGATGCGATTGATCAGTTCCGGGCGGAAGTGATTACCGACCACTTCCATGACCGCACCTTTCATCGCCTCGTAATCGCTCGATTGATCATCGCTGGTATCACCGCCCATGCGCTGAATGATGTCCGAGCCCATGTTCGAGGTCATCACGATCACGGTATTGCGGAAATCCACCGTGCGACCCTGACCGTCGGTCAGTCGGCCATCTTCCAGCACCTGCAGGAGAATATTGAAGACATCCGGGTGGGCCTTTTCCACCTCGTCGAGCAGCAGCACCGAGTAGGGCTTGCGGCGCACGGCTTCGGTCAAGTAACCACCCTCTTCATAGCCCACGTAACCGGGAGGCGCGCCGATCAGCCTCGCCACGGAATGCTTCTCCATGAACTCGGACATGTCGATACGCACCATGGCTTCCTCGGTATCGAACAGGAAGTTGGCCAACGACTTGCAAAGTTCGGTCTTGCCCACCCCGGTGGGGCCGAGAAACAGAAACGAGCCGTTGGGCCGATGGGGGTCGGCCAGCCCGGCGCGCGAGCGGCGCACGGCGTTGGCCACGGCTTCCACCGCCTCGTTCTGACCGATCACCCGCTGATGCAGCGCCTCTTCCATGCGCAAGAGCTTGTCGCGCTCGCCTTCAAGCATCTTGGAGACCGGAATACCGGTCCAGCGCGAGACGACCTCGGCGATCTCCTCTTCGGTCACGTTGGAGCGCAGAAGCTGATGGCTCGCGGTATCCGTCTCGCCCTCGCCACTCTCGCGAATCTTCTTCTCGAGTTCGGGAATCTGGCCGTACTGAATTTCCGACATCCGACCAAGATCCCCCTGGCGGCGCGCCTGCTCAAGGTCCAGACGGGCCTGCTCCAGCTCGGCCTTGAACTGGGCCGCCCCCTGAATGCTGGCCTTTTCCGCCTTCCAGATCTCATCCAGGTCGGCGTACTCGCGCTCGAGATCAAAGATATGGTCATTCAACGCTTCAAGGCGCTTTCTGGTTGCCTCGTCGGTCTCCTTTTTCAGCGCTTCGCGCTCCATCTTGAGCTGAATCAGGCGTCGGTCGAGCCGATCCATCGCTTCGGGCTTGGAGTCAAGCTCCATGCGGATGCGCGAGGCCGCCTCATCGATCAGGTCGATCGCTTTATCCGGCAGTTGCCGGTCGGTGATGTAGCGCGTGGAGAGCTTGGCCGCGGCGATGATCGCCGAGTCGGTGATGGCCACGCCGTGGTGTACCTCGTAGCGCTCCTTGAGCCCACGCAGAATCGCCACGGTATCCTCCTCAGAGGGCTCGTCCACCAGCACCTTCTGAAAGCGCCGTTCAAGGGCGGCGTCCTTCTCGATGTACTTGCGGTACTCATCGAGGGTGGTGGCGCCCACACAGTGAAGCTCACCGCGGGCAAGTGCCGGTTTGAGCATGTTGCCGGCATCCATCGCGCCTTCGGCCTTGCCCGCGCCCACCATGGTGTGCAGCTCGTCGATGAACAGAATCACCCGGCCCTCCTCCTGGGCGAGCTCCTTGAGCACCGACTTCAGGCGCTCCTCGAACTCGCCGCGGAACTTGGCGCCGGCCAAGAGCGACCCCATGTCCAGCGAGAGCACACGCTTGTCTTTCAGACCTTCGGGCACTTCGCCATTCACGATACGGCTGGCAAGCCCCTCGACGATGGCGGTCTTGCCCACGCCGGGCTCACCGATCAGTACCGGGTTGTTCTTGGTGCGCCGCTGGAGTACCTGAATGGTACGGCGGATTTCATCGTCGCGGCCGATCACCGGGTCGAGCTTGCCATCCAGCGCCCGCTGGGTCAGGTCCATGGTGTACTTGTTGAGCGCCTCGCGCTGGTCTTCGGCGTTGGCGTCGTCGACATTGGCGCCGCCGCGCAGGCTGTCGATGGCGCTTTCAAGCGCCTTGCGCGTAAGCCCGGCATCCTTCATCGCCTTCGCCGCCGCCCCGCCGCTTTCAAGCGCGGCCAGCAGTACCAGTTCGCTGGCGATGAACTGATCCCCGCGCTTTTGGGCTTCGCGGTCGGTGAGGTTGAAAAGTTTGACCAGATCGCGGGAGGGCTGCACATCGCCGTCGAACTGACCGACCCGGGGAAGGTCGTCAAGCTGGCGTTTCAGGCTATCGCGCAGACGCGAACTCGAGCCCTGGGCCTTTTCGATGAGCGCCTTGATCCCGGTATCCCGGGTATCGAGCAGAGAGAGTAAAAGGTGTGTCGGTTCCAGCTGGTTATTGCCCTGGCCGACGGCGAGTGACTGCGCCTCGGCAATGGCGGACTGGAGCTTGGCGGTGAACTTGTCGAATCGCATGGCATTCTCCTGGGGTGGCCGCGCGTTTGGACCCGCGGCGTTGCCCTGAACGAGCATTTAATCTGCTAAGCGTATTAGCTTGACAAATTAAATGGTGCCAGTTTGGGCGCCTTTCAAGAGGCAACGATGCGCTCGTGATGGTTTTCTTTACGCCTTGAGCCAGACCACGCTGGCCATTCGACCGGTACGGCCGCTGTCCCGACGGTAGGAATAAAACCGCGATTCACAGGCGGTGCAGAAGTGGCCGCCGCTGATATTGTGAACGCCCAGTGCTTCCAGGCGAAAACGCGCCAGACGGTAGAGATCCGCCATGTAATGGTTCAGCCGGTAGGGGCTGTGCTCGAAGGCCTCGGCGCTGTCTGGGTGTGCGCCGACGAAGGCACCGTAGACATCCGAGCCCACCTCGAACTGGGCATTGGAGATCGCAGGGCCCAGCCACACCAGAATATCGTCGGCGGGGCAGTTCATGGCGGCCACGGTCGCTTCCAGCACGCCGCTGGCAAGGCCCCGCCAGCCGGCGTGAGCCACAGCCACCTGGGTGCCCTGACGGTTGCAGAAAAACACCGGCAGGCAGTCGGCCGTGAGCACCACGCAGGCGTACCGGGAGGAGCTTGCCACCGATGCATCGGCCTGGGGCGAATCCGCCTGGTACTCCTGCTGGACGCGAGCACTGTGAATCTGATCGAGCCAGAGAAGCGGACGGTCGTCGCCGATCTCCTTTTGCAGCAAGCGCCGGCAGAGAGTGACGTGGTCGGGGTTGTCGCCCACGTGGCCGGCCGGATTGAACGCGGCAAAATCGCCCTGGCTCGGGCCGGTTTCACGGGTGGTGACGAACCCGCGCACATTGGCAGGTGCCGGCCAGTCGGGAAGTAACAGCGTAGGGTGCAGGTCGATGGCATCGCTCATCGCATGGTCTCGCTATCTTCGCGCAGGTAGTCCAGAAGCATCAGGAGTTCATCGGGCAATTCCGCCTTGAAGGTCATCGACTCCTCGGTGAGCGGATGCACGAAGGTAAGCTTGCGCGCGTGCAGCGCCTGACGAGGAAACTCGCGCAATATCTCCTTCAGCGGCTCGCCTGCCCCCGGGGGGAGCTTGGCCCGCCCGCCATAGAGCGGGTCACCAATCAGCGGGTAGCGGGCGTGAGCCATGTGCACGCGAATCTGGTGGGTGCGCCCGGTTTCCAGCTGACAGCGCACGTGGGTGTGAGCGCGAAAACGCTCCACCACGCGAAAGTGGGTGATCGCGGGCTTGCCCGAGGACGTCACCGCCTGGCGCTTGCGATCCTTGGGGTGACGGCCGATGGGCGCGTCAATGGTGCTGCCCGAAACGGGTTTGCCGATCACCACCGCATCGTACTGACGCGAGACGCTGCGCGCCTGAAGCTGCTCGACCAGCCGGGTCTGGGCGGTCAGGGTCTTCGCCACCATCATGAGCCCGGTGGTGTCCTTGTCCAGCCGATGCACGATACCCGCCCGAGGCACCTCGGCAAGTGACGGGTGATGGTATAAAAGCGCATTGAGCAGTGTACCGTCCGGGTTACCCGCCGCCGGGTGCACCACCATGTTGGCGGGCTTGTTCAGCACGATGACCGCCTCGTCTTCAAAGACGATATTCAGCGCGATGTCCTGAGGAGCAAAGCGGGTATCCTCTTCAAGCGTGGCGCACAAGCGTAACGTCTCGAAGCCGTGAAGCTTGGCCTTGGGTTTGGCTTTTACGCCATCCACGGTAAGCTCACCGGCATTGATCCACGTTTTCAAGCGCTCGCGGGAGTATTCGTTGAACAACTCGGCCGCGGCCTGGTCCAAGCGGGCGCCGGCCAGGGCGGCGGGCACCTGGCACGTGGCTTCAATGATATGCGACATGCAAAACCTCTTTAAGACGCAGATACCCAAGCGAAACACGGTCATGCCTGCGTTTTGCGCCAAGGTGTTTTATAGTGGGCCAATTGCGACCTATTCTACCATTTCTACTTATGGCCATCTTCGCTTTTCGGTGATTGAGGCTTGTTTGCAACGAGGATGATGATGCGCGTTTTCTCCACTGCCAGCCGCTTTGGCGCTGTAGCCTTGAGCCTTGCCCTGTTGGCAGGCTGTGCCAGCAATAATAACGAGTCCGCCGAGCAGGACGTGGGCGAGTTCGCCGGGGTACAGGAGCGCGAGCTCTATGAGCTGGCCCGTACCGCGCTGGACGACAACCGCTACCCGATCGCCATCGAGCGCCTGGAAGCCCTGGACACTCGCTATCCCTTCGGTGCCCACGCCGAGCAGGCCCAGCTCGAGCTCATCTACGCCTACTACGAAAACGGCAACTGGGAAGAGGCCCGCGCGGCGGCCAGCCGCTTCATCCGTCTGCAGCCCGACCACCCCCAGGTGGATTACGCCTACTACCTGCGCGGGCTTTCCGCCTGGCAGGCTGGCCGCTTCAGCCTGGAACGCTTGCGTCTTATCGATATCTCCAAGCGCGACCTGGGTGCCTCACGCGATGCCTACAACGATTTCCGGGAGCTGATTCAGCGCTTCCCGCAAAGTGAGTACGCCCCGGACGCCCAGCAGCGCATCGTCTACCTGCGCGAGCTATTGGCCCAGCACGAACTCCATGTGGCCGATTACTACCTGCGCCGCGGGGCGTATCTCGCCGCCGTCGAGCGAGGCCGCTGGGTGATCGAACATTTTCCGGAAGCCAACGCCACCCGCGACGCGCTGGCCGTCATGGTCGAAGGCTACCAGGGCCTTGGCATGAACGATCGTGCCGATGAGGTGCTCGCCGTATTGCGGGAAAACGCCCCCAACCATGAACAGTTGCAGGGTGCGCGCTTCATTCCCAAGCACGGCTCGGCCAACCGCTAGCCGCCTTCGCCTTCAATCGCGCAAACGCCCTTGTACAGCCTCGACGGTGCAGGGGCATTTTTTTGCAGCACTTTTCAATCGACCGTTTTCCTGTCCCGCATTTTTCCCATAACAGTCAGCAATAAATAGATACAATATATTTTTGTACAATAGCTGTACAGATAACTACTCTTCCCTCAAATCATAACATCAACAGCCACGACCGAGGGAACGCACGTGCCAGCGAAACGGAACTTTAAAATAGGCACCCGCCTAGCCATGGGTTTTTCGATTCTGCTCCTTTTCATCGTCACCCTGACCGCCATTGGAATGTGGCAGGTCAACCAGATCAGCCGCGACCTGACCGAAATCAACGACGTCAACGCCGTCAAGCAGCGTTACGCCATCGACTGGCGGGGCAGCGTTCACGACCGCGCCATCGCGCTGCGCGATATTGTCATCACGACCACCGACGGCCAGTACCGCACGCTTGCCGATGAAATGCAGCGACTGCAAGACAGCTATCAGGTTGCCTCGCAAGGCATGGCAGAGATCACCCGAGAGGAATCCGGCCCTTCGCAGGAAGCACGCATTCTGGAAAGCATTCACGCCCAGCAGGCGTTGACCCTGGGGCTGACCGAGGCGGTCATCAATGCTCGGCTCGATGGTGACGTCGTCCAGGCTCAGACGCTGCTGATCGAGCAGGCAGGCCCGGCTTACGCCGAGTGGCTCGCGCGTATCAATACACTTATCGATCTGCAGGAACAGCTCAATAACGTCACCACCGTTCATGCTCGGGAAGCCGCTTCGAACTTTCAGCTTTTGATGCTCGGCCTGACCTTATTGGCGCTTCTCATTGGCGGCATCATGGCGATCTTTCTGTCGCGCCAGCTCCTTCGCGAACTGGGTGCGGAGCCGTTCGAGGTCCAGTCCTTTTCCAACGCGATCGGTGATGGCAACCTGGCGGTGGCCAACGGGCGCCGGCCGGAGAACGAAAAAGGCATCATGGCCTCGCAGATCGCCATGGCCGAACAGCTCCAGAACATCGTCTTGAAGGTGCGCGCCTCGGCCGAGGCGGTGGCCAGCAACAGTGAGCAGATCGCCGAGGGCAACACCAATCTCGCCTCGCGTACCGAACAGCAGTCCAGTGCGCTGGCTCAAACCGCCGCGGCCATGGAAGAGTTGAACAGCACCGTCACCCAGAACGCGGACAATGCCGAGCAGGCGAGCAAGGAAGCCACCCAGGCAACCGCCACCGCAACCCAGGGAGGCAAGGCCGTACGTGAGCTGACCACCACGATGAACGAGCTGGACCAGAGTTCGCAGGAGATTGCCGGAATCATCTCGACCATCGACGCCATTGCCTTTCAGACCAACATTCTGGCACTGAACGCCTCGGTAGAAGCAGCGCGGGCCGGCGAGCACGGCCGCGGCTTCGCGGTAGTGGCAAGCGAGGTGCGCAACCTGGCCCAGCGAAGCGCCAGCGCCGCCAAGGAAATCAGCGACCTCATCTCCAAGAACCTGGAGCGGGTGAAACACGGCAACGAACGCGCAAGTCTTGCAAGCCGCTCCACCGAAGACATCATCAGCGCCATCGAGCGGGTCAACGTCATCATGAACGAGATCAGCAGCGCCAGCCTCGAGCAAAGCGCCGGCGTGCGCGAGGTCAACCAGGCCGTCTCCGAAATGGATCAGATGACCCAGGATAACGCCAATCTGGTCAACGAAAGTGCCAGCGCCGCCAACACGCTTCGCCATAACGCCCGAGAGCTCATGCAGACCATGCAGACCTTTAAGCTATCTCGCCCGGCCGATCCGCAGACCGCTGCCGACACCGTGTCTCGCGAAACGGCCAGACCTCAAGAGCCGCTTCTTGTAAAAAGCAAAGCCCCCGTCTCGAGTGCCGCCGAGCCCGCCTGGGAGAGCTTCTGAGCGCTCCTCCACCTCGCAGGCCAGCAACCCAAAAAGCCAAACAGTGTTTGGCTTTTTGGGGCTCACGTCGGTGTGTTCTTAACTAGCCGTTCTTTAAAGAAGCGCTCTGCTAGTCTCCTGGCTGCCAGCCATTGACGATGGGGTAGCGCCGGTCGCGACCGAACCCGCGGGAGGTCACGCGCACGCCCACCGGCGCCTGGCGGCGCTTGTATTCGCAGCGGTCCACCAGCTTCACTACCAGCAAGACGTCTTCTTCAGCGAAGCCTTCGGCCATGATGGCCTCCGCGCTCATGTCCCCCTCGATATAGCGCGACAGAATGGCATCGAGTACGTCGTAATCCGGCAGCGAGTCGCTGTCGTGCTGATCCGGGGCAAGCTCAGCGCTGGGGGCTCGCTCGATCACCCGCCCGGGGATGGCCATCGACTGGGTATTGCGCCAGCGCGCCAGACGATACACCCCGGTTTTATATACATCCTTGAGAGCGTTGTAGCCGCCTACCATATCGCCGTAGAGCGTTGCATAGCCCACCGCCATTTCGCTCTTGTTGCCGGTAGTCAGCACCATCAGGCCCTTCTTGTTGGAAATCGCCATCAAGAGCACGCCGCGACAGCGCGACTGCAGGTTCTCCTCGGTGGTATCACGCTCGGTGCCGGCAAAGCTTTCGGACAGCGTCTGGGTGAAGGCCTCGACCATGGGTTCGATCGGCATCACACTGTATTCGACACCGAGCATATCGGCCTGGGCGGCGGCGTCCTGCTTCGAGATATCCGCCGTATAACGGTACGGCATCATCACCGCCTGCACCCGCTGGTGCCCTAGCGCATCCACCGCGATCGCCAGGGAGAGCGCCGAATCGATGCCGCCGGAGAGCCCCAGCACCACCCCCTGAAAGCCGCTCTTGTTCACGTAGTCACGAAGGCCGGTCACCAGTGCGCAGTAAAGGCTTTCCTCC
Organism: Vreelandella xerophytica; assembly: GCF_968048975.1. The sequence goes on from NZ_OZ309106.1 coordinate 3,090,078, forward strand.
GATGATACGGGGGGGGCGATCTCGCCGGCCTCCGCCATCCAGGTGTGTTCGGGCGTACGGATAAAGCGTACCGGCATCAGCCCCGCCTGCCAGTAAGGCGCCAGCACCTTGAGCGCCCCGTCGGCGCCCACCACGCTCGAGCCGCCGTCGAATACCAGCTCGTCCTGGCCGCCGATGGTATTGACGTACACGATAGGCCGGTTCACCGCCTGGGCGCGAAGCTCGAACAAACGAAGCCGCTCGCTGGGCTTTTCCTGATGATAGGGCGAGGCGTTGAGCACCACGAGGACATCGGCCCCCTCATTCTTGGTCGCCTCGATGGGCGCGCTTTCCCACAGGTCTTCACACACCAGAAGGCCGAGCTTGACCCCCTTGTGCTCAAACACCAGCGGCTTCTCACCCTTGGCAAAGTAGCGCTGCTCGTCGAATACCTGATAGTTGGGTAGCGCCTGCTTGGCGTACTCCGCCTGCCACTCGCCGTTATAAAGCACACCCGCCAGGTTGAAACGCTTGCCATCGCGAACGCCGGGGTAACCGATAATCACCAATACATCCTTGGCAACTTTGGCAGCCATGGTGTCGCGGGCTTTTTGCAGGCGTGACTCCATCGATGCGCGCAGCAGCAAGTCTTCCGGCGGGTAACCCGTCAAGAAAAGCTCGGGAAAGACCACGACGTCCGCCCGGTGCTCGATACGCGCCTCGCGCACGGCTTCGATCGCGCGGGCGGCATTGCCGGGAATATCGCCCACCAGGGGGTCGAGTTGGGCCATTACCAGCGTTAAGTCTTGCATGGGCGTTAAAATCTCTTGAGAATCTTCAGGATATAGCATTCAGGCAGGGCACGATGACAGGGGCAGCGTCTGTCGCGCAAGCCCGCCGGGCTTGCAGTATTGTCCCGCAAGGGCCTGGCGCTGGCAAAGGCCTGCAGCGATAAATGCACGTTCCCATGCATGCGCGAGGTCATGGGCGTATCATTTCATGTACGCACCGTTTCATGTACGCAGTTCCCACCCCGGGAGTCATAAAAGGATGAACCTGTTGATCATTCGATTACTTATTTTTGCCGTGGTGTTTTATGCGGGTTTGAAACTCTACGGCATGTACCGCCAGCATAAGCTTTCAAGAGACGCACAGGTGCCCGAGCGCCATGAAGGCGGGGCCATGGTGCGCTGTCGCTGGTGCGAGGTGCACGTACCGGAAAGCGAGGCGCTGCGATTCGAGCAGATGTGGTTTTGCTCAGGCGCCCATCGGGAGCGCTATATTCAGGAACAGCAAGATCGCGACCCGTCTTAAAGCACCAGCCGCTCTGGGGTGGGCGCAAACGGGGCGGGGTCGATCAGCGGGGCGCGGTTCAAGAGCTTATCCACCAATAGATGGGTCGAGGCCGGCGCCAGCACCAACCCGTTACGAAAGTGCCCCGCGTTGATATAAAGCGACGTGTATCCAGGCAGCGCCCCGATAAACGGAAGCCCGCCCGGCGAGCCCGGGCGAAGCCCGGACCAGTGATGAGCCACCGGATAGCGGGCAAGCTCGGGCACGATCTCTTCGGCGCTTTTCTTGAGTGACAAGAGCGCCTGTGGATCGGTGGTCTTGTCAAACCCGGTCTCTTCCAGGGTGGAGCCCACTAAAAGCAGCCCATCGCCGCGTGGAATGATGTAGCGTCCGTTCTTGAGCACCACGCGCTGAACCAACCCTTTCGGCGCGCTATAGGCGATCATCTGCCCTTTCACCGGGCGCACCGGCAAGCGGATATTCAGGCTGGCCAGCAGCCGGGCCGACCATGCGCCGGCGCACAGCACGACGCGCTCAGCCTGGCGCGGGCCGCCTTGAATCTTTACCCCGACCACCTGTCCCCCTTGCTCGATGAACCCGTCTACCTGCTGGTGCTCATCCAGGATAACGCCCGTCATGGCGTCAAGCCGTGCCCGCAGCGCCTGGCCAAGGCGCGGATTGCGCACGCTCCCCAGAGTGGGCATCCAGAGCGCGCCGTCGGCGCCCGGGGCGGCGTGGGGCTCTTTTTCATGCACGAACGCGTCGCTGACGCGCTCGATAGGCTTGCCCTGATGACGCGCCCAGCGAAGGGCCGCTTCGTCATCTTCCACGCTCAGGTACAAGAGCCCTTTCTGACGATATTCCGGGTCGATCCCCGTCTCTTCGAGCAAGCGCAGCGCCAGGCTGGGGTAAGCCCCTTCCGACCAGCGGGAGAGCTCGGAAATCGCCGGCGGGTAGCGCCAGGGATAAAGCGGCGAGACGATGCCCCCGCCCGCCCAGGAGGCTTCCTGTCCACAGATGCCGCGCTCGACGATACGCACGCGCTGGCCGGCATCGGCAAGCTGAAGTGCGGTCATCATGCCGATCACCCCGCCACCCACAATTAAGAAATCACTCACGGTACGTATCCCTTTTTACCTACACCTGACTGCGCTGCGACCTATACCCCGACAAGCGAGTACCGCCTAGCCTGAGAAAAAGCCAGCACCCGGTGAGCCCATGTGCCACGCGTTTTCGAACTCTTTCAAAGGCCGATTTTCTTCCAGCGCCCACCGCGCTTGCGGGTTCACGTTTCTGGAACTCGTGGTCGCGCTCTTGATTGCTGGCGTCATGGTGACCGGCGCGCTGCCTCACGTTCAGGCCATGCGGCACGCCACGGCGCTGAAAAGCGAAACCCACCGCTTTCAAAAGGCGTTTTCACTGGCGCGCAACACGGCCATCACCCAGCGCATACCGGTAACGCTCTGCCCGGTCAACGCCACATTTCACTGCGCCAACGACTGGAGCCTGCCGCTGGCGGTGATTCGCGACACGCCTATCTCGAGCACTCCGCGTCAGAACGTGGTGCGCATATTTCCCGCCCACCACGAGAGTCGTATTACCTATAACCGCCGCTGGCCCCAGATTCGCTACTCGCCGCTTGGCCATACCAGCGGTTTTAATGGAAGCTTCAACCTGTGTAGCGGCGCCGAGACGGGCCGAAAGCTGGTGCTGAGCCAGCTGGGGCGTCTGCGCCTCGACAGCGCCCCGGTAAGCTGCCCTCAAGACGCCCCAGACTGATCAGGCAATGCCGTCCAGGTAGCGCTCGGCATCCAGTGCCGCCATACAGCCGCTTCCCGCCGACGTGATCGCCTGTCGATAGATATGATCCATCACGTCACCGCAGGCAAACACCCCCGGCACGCTGGTGGCGGTGGCGTTGCCTTCAAGACCGGAATTCACGCTGATATAGCCGCCCTTCATGTCGAGCTGTCCTTCGAAGATGCCGGTATTGGGGCTGTGGCCGATGGCGATAAAAAGCCCCGGCGCGTGGATTTCCTTGAGCGTGCCGTCGAGCGTCGACTTTACCCGCACACCGGTGACACCGCTCGCATCACCCAGCACTTCGTCGACCTGCTGGAACCATTCCAGCGCGATCTTGCCTGCCTCGACCTTCTCCAGAAGCTTGTCCTGAAGAATCTTCTCCGCGCGCAGCGTGTCACGGCGGTGCACCAGCGTCACCTTGGAGGCGATATTGGAAAGGTAGAGCGCCTCTTCAACAGCGGTATTGCCGCCGCCCACCACGATGACTTCCTGATTGCGATAGAAAAAGCCATCGCAGGTAGCACAGGCGGAAACGCCCTGGCCCATGAACTGCTGTTCGGTGGGCAATCCCAGATAACGGGCACTGGCGCCGGTGGCGATAATCAGCGCGTCACAGGTATAAGTGCCGCTATCGCCTTTCAAAGTATAGGGTTTTTCACCTAAGCTGACCTCATGGATATGATCGAACAACACCTCGGTATTGAATCGCTCGGCGTGCGCTTGCATTTTTTCCATGAGCTCAGGACCCTGTATGCCCTGCGCTTCGCCCGGCCAGTTGTCCACATCGGTTGTGGTGGTCAACTGCCCCCCTGCCTGCAGCCCGGTAATCAGCAGCGGCTGCAAGTTGGCGCGAGCGGCATAGACCGCCGCGGTGTAGCCGGCAGGCCCGGAGCCAAGAATAATTAAACGTTCATGACGTGTTTCCATGACACCACCTATATCCTGTTGAAGCGAATAGCTAAGCAAGAGCACGAATGCTAGAGAATCGAGCCAGAGAGTCTGCCTGAAATGGCGTCAAGTACAAGCAATTACAAGGGCGAGACTGCGCCATTAGGCTAAGATGGCTTGAAAGCCTGTGTCGAAATACCCATGTGCTGGTAACAAGGCACGTTTTAGAAAGATACGTTTGAGTAAGGTACGTTTAAGCAAGATACGTTTTAAAAAGGTACGCTTTAGCAAGGTACGCTCTAGAAACACAAGACCGTGGCACTGCAATCAACACGTCAATGCCAAGCCATTGAGAGGAGCATGGAATGAGCAACATCCCCGATACGCTTAATACCCTGGAGGTAGGGAGTAAATCCTACGCTTACTACAGCCTGCCCAAGGCGGCCGACGCGTTAGGCAACATCGACCGGCTGCCCAAGACACTCAAGATCCTGCTGGAGAACCAGCTGCGCTTCGCCGACGACGAGAGCGTCGAGAAAGACGATATGCAGGCGCTGGTGGATTGGCAGAAAGAGGGTAAATCGAGCCGTGAGATCGGCTATCGCCCCGCCCGGGTATTGATGCAGGATTTCACCGGTGTGCCGGGCGTGGTGGATCTGGCCTCCATGCGCGCAGCGGTCGAGAAGCTTGGCGAAGACCCGGCCCGTATCAATCCGCTCTCTCCGGTAGACCTGGTGATCGACCACTCGGTCATGGTGGACGAGTTTGGCCACGCCACCGCGTTTGATGAAAACGTCGAAATCGAAATGCAGCGCAACCGCGAGCGCTACGAATTTCTGCGCTGGGGTCAGCAGGCATTCGACAACTTCAGCGTGGTACCGCCGGGCACGGGAATCTGTCACCAGGTCAATCTGGAATACCTGGGCCGTACGGTATGGAGCAAGAAAGAGGACGATCACACCTACGTCTATCCGGATACCCTGGTAGGTACCGACTCGCACACCACTATGATCAACGGTCTGGGCGTACTGGGCTGGGGGGTCGGCGGTATCGAAGCCGAGGCCGCCATGCTCGGCCAGCCGGTGTCGATGCTGATTCCCGAGGTCATCGGCTTCAAGCTCGAAGGCAAGCTTCAGGAAGGCATCACCGCGACCGACCTGGTGCTGACCGTCACCGAGATGCTGCGTAAAAAAGGCGTCGTGGGCAAGTTCGTCGAGTTCTACGGCGACGGCCTGAAGGATCTGCCGCTGGCCGACCGGGCCACCATTGCCAACATGGCCCCCGAGTACGGCGCAACCTGCGGCTTTTTCCCGGTCGATGACGAAACCCTGAACTACATGCGCCTGACCGGGCGTGAAGACGATCATATCGAGCTGGTGAAAGCCTACAGCCAGGCCCAGGGTCTGTGGCGTGAACCCGGCGACGAGCCGGTCTTCAGCGACACACTGGGGCTGGACATGGGGACCGTCGAGGCGAGTCTTGCCGGGCCCAAGCGTCCGCAGGATCGGGTATCGCTGAAGAACCTGCCCGACGCCTTCGCCAAGGTGATGGAGGACGACGGCAAGTCTCAGCCTTCCACCGAAACCGGCAAGCTTTCCTCGGAAGGCGGCCAGACTGCCGTGGGCATCGAGCGAAGCTTCGAGCACAACGACAGCCAGGACGTTTCCTACAACGGTCAGAGCTTTCGTCTCAACCCGGGCGCTGTAGTGATTGCCGCAATCACTTCGTGCACCAACACCTCCAACCCCAGTGTCATGATGGCCGCGGGGCTTCTGGCTCGCAAGGCGCGGGAAAAGGGTCTGGAAACCAAGCCCTGGGTCAAGACCTCCCTGGCCCCCGGCTCCAAGGTCGTCACCGACTACCTGGCTGCGGCTGATCTGAACGAGGATCTGGACGCGCTGGGCTTCAACCTGGTGGGCTATGGTTGCACCACCTGTATCGGCAACTCCGGCCCGTTGCCGGAAGAGATCGAAAAGGCCATCAATACCGGCGATCTGGCCGTTGCCTCGGTGCTTTCGGGTAACCGTAACTTCGAAGGTCGGGTTCACCCGCTGGTGAAAACCAACTGGCTCGCCTCGCCGCCCCTGGTGGTCGCCTATGCGCTGGCCGGCAATGTGCAGAGCAACCTGACCACGGAGCCGCTGGGCGATGACCCGGATGGCAACCCGGTCTACCTGAAGGATATCTGGCCGTCACAGGCGGAAATCGCCGAAGCGGTGGAGAAGGTGAACACCGAGATGTTCCGCAAGGAGTACGGCGCGGTGTTCGAAGGCGATGAGACCTGGAAAGCGATCAACGTTCCTGACAGCAAGGTGTACGAGTGGCCGGAATCCACCTACATTCAGCATCCGCCTTTCTTTGAAGGCATGGGCCGTGAGCCCGATGCCATCGAGGACGTGCACGACGCGCGCGTTCTGGCCATGCTGGGTGACTCGGTGACCACCGACCATATCTCGCCGGCCGGCTCCATCAAGCCGGACAGCCCCGCCGGGCGCTACCTGCAGGAGCACGGCGTAAAGCCGGTGGATTTCAACTCCTACGGCTCGCGGCGCGGTAACCACGAAGTCATGATGCGTGGTACGTTCGCCAACGTGCGTATTCAAAACGAAATGCTCGACGGCGTGGTCGGCGGTGAAACCCGTCACGTGCCCAGCGGTGAGCAGATGTCGATCTATGACGCGGCCATGAAGTACCAGGAGGAAGGCAAACCGCTGGTGGTCATCGCGGGCAAGGAGTACGGCACGGGTTCCAGCCGTGACTGGGCGGCCAAAGGCACGCGCCTTCTAGGGGTTCGCGCGGTACTGGCGGAGTCCTACGAGCGTATTCACCGGTCCAACCTGATTGGCATGGGCGTGGTGCCGCTTCAGTTCCCTGAAGGCGAGAGCCGCAAGACCCTGGGCTTGACCGGGGACGAAGAGGTGTCGATCAGCGGGCTCAGCGATTTAAGCCCGGGGGCCGACGTCAAGGTCATCATCAAAAATGGTGACGGTGAGCGCACCCTTCAGGCGAAATGCCGGATTGATACCATCAACGAGCTGGCTTACTACCGTCACGGTGGTATCCTTCACTACGTGCTGCGCAAAATGATCGGCGCAGCTTAAGTAATACACCAATGCTTGCACACCCCCACCTCGGTGGGGGTTTTTTTTGATTAAAAAAACGCCGCTGACCGGGCAGCGGCGCTGGATACTAGATACAGATGCTTAAACGGCGCGACGACGGTAGTCGCGGTAATCCGGCTCCCAGCTCGCGCTTTCGATATCCTGGCGCAGCTGCGTACCGCTGGTGGTCAGTGCCACGCCGTTATGCTGTGCGGTCGCCGCCACTTCGAAGGCAATCGACTGGCTGATTTCGCGAATTTTCGAAAGCGGTGGCAAAAGCGCCCCTCTGCCCTCTTTCACCAATGGCGCTTCCCGGGCCAGGGCGCGCGAGGCGCTCATCAGCATTTCGTCGGTCACCCGGTGCGCCTTGGCCGCCACGACACCGAGCCCGATCCCGGGGAAAATGTAGGCATTGTTGCACTGGGCAATCGCATAGGTGCGCCCGTTGTACACCACCGGGGCGAAGGGGCTGCCGGTGGCCACCAGGGCCTGGCCGTCAGTCCAGCGAATCACGTCTTCCGGTACCGCCTCTGCCTGCGAGGTCGGGTTGGAAAGCGGCATGATCACCGGATGCTCGCAGCCGGCGTGCATGGTGCGTACCACCTGCTCGGTGAAGATGCCACGCTGCCCGCACACCCCGATCAGAACAGAAGGCTTGACCCGAGCGATGGTCTCCTCCAGGCCCTGACCGTTCCAGTCGGCCACCAGGCCGGGATCGTGGGCCAGGCGGCGCTGGAAATCGCGCTGCCAGGTTTGATCCGTGGTCATCAAGCCCTCGCGGTCGATGACGTAGATACGCTCGCGTGCCTCCCGCTCGGAAAGCCCTTCAGCCTGCATGGCTACGACCACCTGCTCGGCGATGCCGCACCCGGCAGACCCCCCGCCCACAAACATCACGCGCTGCTGGGCGATGGTCTCTTCCCGGGCCTGGCAGGCGGCCATGAGCGTGCCGACCACCACCGACGCAGTCCCCTGGACGTCATCGTTGAAGCAGCAAAGCTCGTTACGATAGCGCTCGAGTAGCGGCACGGCGTTGGCCTGGGCGAAATCCTCGAACTGGAGCAGAACATTGGGCCAGCGGCGCTTGAGCGCGGCGATAAATTCCGCCATGAACGCGTCATATTCTTCCTGGCCGACCCGTTCGTGGCGCCAGCCCATGTACATGGGGTCGTCCAGAAGCGCCTGGTTGTTGGTGCCCACGTCGATCATGATGGGCAGCGTATGGGCTGGACTGATACCGCCGCAGGCGGTATACAGAGCGAGCTTGCCGATGGGAATGCCCATGCCGCCGATGCCCTGATCGCCCAGGCCCAGAATGCGCTCACCGTCAGTGACCACGATGACCTTCACATTATCCTTGGTGGCGCTTCTCAGAATGTCGTCCATGTGCTCGCGGTCCGGGTAGCTGATGAAAAGCCCCCGGTGGTTACGATAGATGTTGGAGAACTCCTGACACGCCTGACCGACGGTGGGCGTATAGATGATCGGCAGCATCTCTTCCAGATGCTCCGATACCAGTCGAAAATAGAGCGTTTCGTTATCGTCCTGAATAGCGCGCAGGTAGATATGGCGGTCCAGGTCGCTGTAGCACTGCTGGTACTGACGGTAGCTTCGCTCGAGCTGGTCTTCGATGGTCTCGACCTTCTGAGGTAAAAGACCGATCAAGTTGAACGCGAGTCGCTCTTTCTGAGTAAACGCACTGCCTTTGTTCAATAGCGGCATTTCAAGCAAGGAAGGACCGGCGTAAGGAATGTATAAGGGGCGTTTGCTTTGAGTCATGGGGCTCTCTTCTCGTTCATTACTGCAGCGCAGCAATATCAAGCGTTTACGGTTATAACGGCATAATGTACCACGCTACTACGACAAAGGTGGCACGCGCACCCGCTTTGGGCAAAAAAATGCCCCGCTTTTTTCACGAGGCATTTGACATCAACCATTTACCGATTATGCGGTCTTGGCCTTCGGCTTGCGCCCTTCCACTCCCTCGAAGAACAACGGCCTCAGCTTGACGCCCAGCATGTTCCCGCCAAAGGCGGCCGCTATCCATACCCAGCCGTGCAGACTGCCCGAGGCAATGCCGCTGAAGTAGGCGCCGATGTTGCAGCCAAACGCCAATCGCGCGCCGTACCCCAGCATCAACCCACCGATAATCGCCGCCAGCACCGAACGAAGGGGAATGCGGAAGTTGGGCGCAAAGCGCCCGGCCAGATGAGCAGCGGCAAGCGCCCCCAGCATGATGCCGATATTCATCACGGTGGTGATATCCGAGAAGATACTGGATTCGAGCGCCGCCGCATTGGATTCCGACTGCCAGTACCCCCACTGGGTAACATCGCCCCCGATGAAGTCAAAGACCTTCGCACCCCAGAGGGCAAAGGCCGAGGTAATTCCCCAGGGGCGCCCGGCCAGCGCCAGGGTGGCGAAGTTCAACAGCGCCAGTGCCACGGCGCCGGCAATCAGAGGCCAGGGGCCTTCCAGCCAGCGCGCACTGCCCGGTTTTGCCACGTGCGGCGTCTTTTCCAGCTGGCCATGGCGGCGCTTCTCCATCACCACGGTCAACGCGGCAATAGTGGCAAAAATCACCAGGCTGATCGCAATACCCACGGTCGGGCCTGCCACATCCACCAACGAGACGGGCGCAAACGCCGGCAGACTCTGCCACCAGGCGAAATGCGCGGTACCGATGACCGAGCCCACGATGAAGAACAGCAGTGTAATCAGCATACGTGCATTGCCGCCGCCGGCGGTGAACAGCGTACCCGAGGCGCACCCACCGCCCAGCTGCATCCCCAGCCCGAAAATGAACGCGCCGACCACTACCGACACGCCAATGGGCGAGACAAAGCCCGATACCGGGTTGCCAAACAGAGTGCCGGCGCCGAGTGCCGGGAAAAACAGCACCACGGCGATGGCGAGCATGACCATCTGCGCGCGCAGCCCCCGCCCCCGGCGCTCGGTAATGAACGCCCGCCAGGCCGCGGTGAAGCCGAACGCGGCGTGATAGAGCACCACGCCGAATAGTCCGCCGATGATCATCAACATGCCGGTGTTGGCGCTGAAGAACACACTGATCAGCAGCGCACCAAAAATGATCGCCGCCATGGCCGCCAGCGGTACACGGTACTTGCTGATGGATTTGTCAGCCTCCATCGAGGCAGGAGTTGTCGACATAGCGCACCTTGGTTTCTTTGAAATAAAGGTATCAATCATGGCAAGACGCTATCCGCGGACTTTATCACCGCTTTCCAGGACAGCGCCTGCCTATTCGCCTTGCGGCTCGTCGTCTGGCTCGCGCTGAACATAAAGCTCATTGATCAACACAAAGCCGATGACGGTGAGCGGCGCGGCCAACAGCACCCCGGACACGCCAAAGAGCGTACTGGCGGCAAACAGCGAAAACAGCAGCATCGCCGGTGGCAGGCTGACCGCCCGCTGCTGTACCAGAGGCTGAAGCACGTTGCCCTCGATCTGCTGAATGATCACGTAGGCGATCAGTGCGAACAGCGCCGTCTGGGGACTGACCGTATAGGCCAGCAAAAGTGCCGGAATGGCGGCGATCAAAGGACCGACCAGCGGCACGAAATCCAGGATTCCGGCGATCAGCCCCAGCCCCAGCGGTGCGGGCACGCCCAACAACCACATGCTCACCCCCACCAGAATACCGGTGACCGCCATGGCGACCAGTTGCCCCCCGAGCCAAAAGCGCAGCGCCTTACCGCTTTCATCCAGCGCGTTTGCCAGCTTGTCGCGGCTTTTAATCGGCGCCAGCAACAAAAGTCCCTGGCGGTACACACCGGGCTGGGCCGCAAAATAGATCATTCCCACGATCAACGCGAAGAAATTCACCAGGCTTCCGCCCATGGACACCACGACCATACCGAACTGGGCGATGCCGTTTTCAAACATGGTGCCTGCTCGTTCGCCGGCGTTATCCATCAGCGGTTCGAGCGGCGAGCCCTGAAGGCGCTCCTGCAACTGCTCCCAGGCATCGGGTAAAAGCGAGGTCAGCGCCTCGAGCTCCGAGGCCACCTGGGAGCCAAAGGCAAAGCTGATACCCGCCAACAGCAACGCCAATCCCACCACCACGATCAATAGCGCCAACCAGCGCGGCATGCCTCGCTTGAGCAGCGGTGTCATGCAGGTTTGCAGAATGCACGCCCCCACTACCGCTCCGAAGATCAACAGCAAAAGCCCGACGAGCTTCCAGAGCACCAGCGCCACGACCCCCAGCGCCAGCACGATCATCGCTTTCGTTGTAAACGTTTGATGGCGGTACGTCGATTGCATTCAATAATCCCTTTGTGGATGCCAACCCATGAATAAGCGCAGGGACGGTTCAGCGCGGCACACTCCTTCAGGTGCCGGACTCAAGCGCCCATTCTCACAGCCAGGGCGTAGTTTAACGCAGCCTTGATACATCGCGCCTAGCGCGCGTCCGTCTTTTTATGGCCCAGCCCGATACCGGTGACGACATAAAAAAGCGAAAACACGATAGCGCCGTAGCAAAGAATCGCATAAACGAAGAAATCCGCTGTGGCGACCCCGAGCGTAGCGGCGGTAAAGGCCCCGGTCACGCCCCAGGGTACCAGCGGGGAAAGCGTGGTACCGGTATCTTCGAGTATTCTGGACAGGTTCTTGGTGGGTGTGCCGCTATTGGCCACCAAAGGACGCAGTAGCGGCCCCAAAAGCGCAAACGTGACGTAGTAACTCCCGGTGAGCAAGAACGCCAGGCTATGCAAGCCCATCGCACTGCCCAGTACCTGCCGACGACCCGCCTGGCGCTTGTTCAGGAACGCAATCGCCGCATCCAGCGTACCGGCACTCTTGAAAGGGGCGCCCAGCACGGCGGCCGCGATCAGGACCGCCACCGTGGACATCATGCTCTGAAGCCCCCCGCGGGAGAGCATGCTATCGACCATTTCATTCCCTGTACTGGCGCTATACCCACCGTTCATGGCCTGGCCAATCTCGCCAGTCCCGGCCCCCTGAAGCAGGGCGGCGATCAGCGCACCGCTGACGATCCCCACGGCAAACGAAGGCAACACCGGCTTTTTCAAGAGAATGCAGACAAACACCATCACCGGCGGCAATAAGGTGATGACATTCGTACTGAATACCCGGTTGAGCGTGTCGATCAGCGCGGCGGTTTCAGGGGCGTTGGCCTGATCCGCACTGATACTGCTGCCCAGCCACGCATACACCACAAGCGCAATCAGGTACGCCGGCAGCGTGGAATAGAGCATGTGGCGAATGTGAGTCACGATATTGACCTCGCACACGGCGGAGGCCATCACGGTGGTATCGGAAAGCGGTGAGAGCTTGTCGCCGAAGAACGTACCCGTGACGATGGCTCCCGCCGCCCAGGCAAGCGGTATATCCAACCCGGCCGCCACGCCCATCAGTGCCACCCCGATGGTGCTTAACGTGCCCCAGGAGGTGCCGGCCATGACCGACATCAGCGAGCACGACAGACACGCCACCACCAAAAACAGCGCCGGCGACAGCAGCTCGAGCCCCAGCGTGACCATGGCGGGAATCGTCCCGGAGAGCATCCACACCCCCACCATCATGCCCACACAGATGAGGATCAGGATGGGAATCAGCATGGCCTGAATGCCCTGGAGCAGATCCTCCTCCAGCCGCGCCCAGGGAATGCCCCACAAGAGGCACAGCGAAATCGCCAGGCTCCCCGCCACGATGAGCGCCACGGCAGTGGGGATCCCTAGCCACATGATAGCGCCAAGCAGACTTCCCACGGCCACTATCAACAAAACGAGATGATGAGTACCGCTTAATGCAGCGCCAGACTCTGGCGCTGAGGTGGGACGAGACATTGTCATTCCTCGCTAACACGTTGTGGTTTTTGTGAGATCCAGACAGCACTTTACACAAAAGCCCTTCCCCGTCTAAGCGGAAGGGCTTTTTATTCACACGATAAAATTCGAGGGCCGGTACCGAACACCCTTTTCACACCCGGGGAACGAGCCGTTCGGACGTTTAAATAAAGCGGCCCAATCCCATGGCTGAGCGCAGCCGTTCGATGCTGCGCTTCGCCTCTTCCCGGGCGCGCTCGGCGCCTTTTTGAAGCACCGCCTCGATATGGCCCGGATCCTCCATCAGCGCATTGTAGCGCTCGCGCGGCTCGCTCAGGTGTGCGTTCAGGTAGTCGAATACCTGGTTTTTGGCATCCCCCCAGCCAATGCCCGCCGCGTACTGCTCGCGAAGCAAAGCGGTTTCCTCGCTGGAGGCAAACGCCGCGTAAATCTGAAATAGCGTGCAGGTATCCGGATCTTTCGGCTCGCCCGGCTCCAGGGAGTTGGTCTTGATCTTGCGAACGAGCTTTTGAAGCTTTTTCTCCGGGGCGAACAAGGGGATGGTGTTGTCGTAGCTTTTCGACATCTTGCGCCCGTCCAGGCCCTTCAACACCTCGGACTTTTCATCCACCACCGCCTCGGGCTGCACGAAGTAGTTGCCCTTGTACAGATGATTGAAGCGCCCGGCGATATCTCGGGCCATCTCGATATGCTGAATCTGGTCGCGGCCCACCGGCACCTTGTTGGCGTTGAACATCAAAATGTCCGCCGCCATCAGCACCGGGTAGCCAAAGAGCCCCATGGTCACACCTTTATCGGCATCCTGATTGCCCGCGGCCTCGTTGTCCGCCACCGCCGCCTTATAGGCGTGAGCGCGGTTCATCAGGCCCTTGGCGCACACGCAGGAGAGCATCCACGTAAGCTCCGGAATTTCCGGGATATCCGATTGGCGATAGAAAATCGCGTTGTCGGTATCGAGCCCCAGCGCCAGCCACGTGGCCGCGATCTCCAGGCGCGACTGCTGCACCCGCTTCGGGTCCTGGCACTTGATCAGCGCATGGTAGTCGGCCATGAAGTAGAACGACTGCACGTTCGGGTCCTGGCTGGCCTCGATGGCCGGCTTGATGGCCCCCACGTAGTTACCCAGATGGGGGGTGCCGGAGGTGGTAATCCCGGTCAGCACACGGGTCTTGGCATTGCTCATGGTGTGATGGATCCAGCGTTTGAAAATCGAAAAGATAGGGGATTGTACACTCAATCCCATAAAATCGTCGCCCCGTGTTGGGACTCACCGCCTTGACCAGCTTGCACCCGCACAAACACCGGTTCGCTGTGCGCGGCAAGCAACGCGTCTTGATCGCCCTTTGTGTAAACCACGCCCAGGGCCATCACCCAAGGCTCTTCCTGACGAATAACGGGAAGATAAAGACAGGAACGCTGTGGACAATGATGGACAGCACCGGACTGGCCGGCGGCGCCAAACCAGTGAAGTTGCCGGTTCGCTTCCAGCGTGGGGGCGTCCTTCCAGTCTAGCGTATCGAATACTCTCAGCGCATGGGCAGCGGCACTCTCTGCACGCATCTGAGCCTTGAGGGCAGCGTGGTAGTTGGCCGCCAGACGTTGATCCACCAGCGCCGACTGGACACCGACGATACCCAGCATCAGGGCGCTGGCCAGCACCACCATCACCACTACCAGGGCAGCCCCTTGCTGGCGGGGCCGGCCGTGGAAGCAAGGATCACTGCATCGGGTCATCAGGGTGCAAGGCATCTTGACGCGGCGTGACATGAAAGGCGACCTCCCGGCCCTTGGGACCTAACGGCAGCGATACCCGAAGCGTCCCTTCGCGACTGGTCTCACCTAACGGCTCATCGCGAAAACACGCCCCCTCCCCGCGCTTGTCAAACGAGACCAGCGGCTGGGCGACGGCCATATCCTGCACCGTACAGCGGCACTCGCCGGGGTAACCGTTGCAGCTCAGATGAAAAAGCGCCTCACCCTGGTCGTCGAAGGCGCCCTGGCGCCGAAGTCGGCTGGCAAGCGTGGTGGCAGTGTATACCAGTGCCTCCTGTTGACGGCCCAGCCGGTCTACTTGATCGAAGGTGCGAAAACTGGAAAGCAGAAGCTGCCCTGCGCCGATGACCAGCAGGCTGCCCAGGGCCAGCGCGACCAGAAGCTCGGTGAGTGTGAAGCCTCGTTGCCTGCCCATGACACCCCTTATAGTCTTGACGGTAGCTGAAACCGGTACACCTCGCTTTCCCGAGACGCATGTGCGGCGTGCGTGACGGTGATAACGAACCCGCATCCTTGGCGCTTTATATCGCCGAAGGCCTTACCTTCCCCCAGCACCGCCTCGCTTTCATGAAACCAATGGCGTTGCCAGGCGCGCTCTACCTGCGAAAGAGCCAGATCGGCGCAGTGCGGGCTTGCCTGATACGCCGCCCACAGCCGCTCCTGGGCGTCCAGGGCGGCCACACTGGCCAACGTCTTTTGGTAACCGTCGCTGGCGCTGTGTACCGCCTTGAGCTGCATGGCGGCCATGCCGATAAGGCCGATGGACAAGATGACCAGCGCGACCAGCGCCTCCACCAGGGAGAAGCCGCGCTGGATGCTCACCAGCAGGCCTCGGGGTTGCGCTCGCCGAGTGCATTGAGGGTGAGCGCCGCATGGCAGCCATCATCGCGAGAGGTCCGCGCTGAAAGTAAAAAGCCGCCCTCGGCTTCGTTTGGCTCGAACTCCAGCGCGTAGTGGCCATCCGGCGAGGTTTGGGTAATGGCGCAGCCGTTCTCGAAACTGTAGTTGCGCGCGTAGCAGCGCTCGAGTTCGGCGGCGGCGTTCAAAAGGCCGGCCTTGGCATCGGTGCGCATCGCGCTTTCGGTGTAGCGCTGGTAGCTGGGGTAGGCAATGCCCGCCATCAGGCCGATGATCGCCACGACGATGAGCATTTCAATGAGAGTGAAGCCGCGCTGGCGCGTTGACTCGGCGCCGGCGCGGGGGGCAAAGCGGTTAGTCACGGGGTACGCCTCGTTTTAGTTAGCCCATACCCGAAGTATGGCGAAAACGCGTACCGATTGCATTAGCTGCTTGCGATGACCTGCTCGCGAAGCTCCTTGGGCATGGAGAAAGTGATGTTCTCCTCGCGACCGGCAAGTTCGGTGGGATCGGTCGCGCCCAGAGATTTGAGCTTGTCGATCACCCCTTTTACCAGCACCTCCGGTGCACTGGCCCCGGCAGTCACGCCGATACGCGAGACGTTGTCGAGCCAGGTGCTTTCGATCTGATCGGCGTTATCGACCAGATAGGCGGGGGTGCCGATACGTTCGGAGAGTTCCCGCAGGCGATTGGAGTTGGAGCTGTTGGGGCTACCCACTACCAGAATGAGATCGTTCTGGGCGGCCAGGTCGCGCACGGCGTCCTGACGGTTCTGGGTCGCGTAGCAGATGTCGTTCTTGCGCGGACCCTGAATCTCGGGAAACTTATCGCGCAGCGCATCGATCACCTTGGCGGTATCGTCCATGGAGAGCGTGGTCTGGGTGACAAACGAAAGTGTGGCTGGGTTTTCGACCTGCAGCCTGGCGACGTCCTCTTCATCCTCCACCAGGTAGATGCGCCCGCCAAAGGAGGTGTCGTAGCGGCCCATGGTGCCCTCGACCTCCGGGTGGCCTTCGTGACCGATCAGAATGCACTCCTGACCGCGTTTGGCGTAGCGCAGCACTTCCATGTGCACCTTGGTCACCAGCGGACAGGTGGCATCGAACACCTTGAGGCCACGGCGGTCGGCGTGCTCCTGCACGGCCTGAGAGACACCATGGGCCGAAAAGATCACGATGACGTCGTCCGGCACCTCGTCGAGCTCTTCGACGAACACCGCGCCGCGCTCACGAAGCGAATCCACGACGAAGCGGTTGTGGACCACTTCATGACGGACATAAACCGGCGGGCCGAAGACGTCCAGGGCGCGATTGACGATGTCGATGGCGCGATCTACCCCGGCGCAAAAGCCGCGGGGGTTGGCCAGTTGAATCGTGATCGGCTGCGCCGGTGCTGAAGCCTCGGTTTGGGGTGCGTGCATAATAGCGCCTTGATGCGTGAGCGCATCGCTAGTGAATAAAAGCCCGGGTGCTTTACAAGACAGCATGTCGCCCGGCGGGTTCTATGAAAACGCTCTATGAAAACGTTCCATGACACCGTTCCATTAACGCCGCAAACGGTGTCAGTTTCATAACAGGTCGGGCGCGCGGCAACGTCTCAGTGCGTGGTCATCGGCTTGACGTCGAGCACCTCGACCTCGAAGGTCAGTGTACGCCCCGCCAGCGGATGATTGAAATCCACCTCGACCCGGTCGCCGTCGATGGTCTTGACCACGCCGGGAAGCTCGGTGCCCGCCTTGTCGGCAAAGGACATCACCATGCCGATTTCCGGCTCTTCGTCGCCGAAGTCCGCGCGCTTGAGCGTTTGAATGTTTTGCTCGTTGTGCTGGCCGAAGGCGTGCTCCGGGGTGATATCGAACGTGCCCTGCTGGCCCGGCGCCAATCCCTTGATGGGGTACTCGAAACCCGGCGGCAGGTTGCCGTCGCCAAAGGTGAAACTCGCCGGCGCTTTCTCTTTGGTCGAGTCCACCACCGTACCGTCTTCGAGTTTCAGGGTGAAATGCAGGGTAATGTCCATACCCTCGTCGATGACATAGTCCATACGCTTCTCGCTATTGGCTGCTTTCGTGTAACGCGGCTTTCTTGCGTCGCCGATCGCCCATGATTGATTCCCAGATTAGCAGGGCGGCGCCGATCACGATGCCCATATCCGCCACGTTGAACGCCGGGTAGTACCAGCCCGCCACGTGAAAGGACAAAAAGTCCACCACGTAACCGTGGATCAGGCGATCATACAGATTGCCCAGCGCCCCGCCGATGATCAAGGGAAGCGCTACGGCCAAAAGCCTCTCGTCCCGGCGGATGCGCGAAAGCCAGATCGTCAGCCCCACACTCGCACCCACGGCGATAAGGGCAAAGAACCAGCGCTGCCAGCCTGGGTGGTTGGCCAAAAAACTGAAGGCCGCCCCAAAGTTATGCATCAAACGCAAATCGAAAAAGGGCAGCACGCGTAACGGCTGATTATAGTCGAGCAGATGACTCATCGCGTACTTGCTCGCCAGGTCCAGCGCGATGACCGCCACCGCCAGCCACAGCCAGCGTAGCGGGCGGTGCATGGGCGGTGGGCTTGCAAGCGGCGCCTTCGGCGCGGCCTCAGGCATAGCGGCGGACCTCGCCCGGGCCATCCGGCAGGTTCAGAATCGAGCGCTCGCAAAGGGTCGGGTGCTCTGGATGGCTGCCTACGTCCGGGCGGCGCTCCCAGCTGCGCTCGCACTTCTCATACGGGCTCGGTATCACGGCGACTTTCAGCCCTTCAAGTTCGCTGTGGGCGCTGGCGTCGGCTTCCTCCAGCGGTTTGAGCGTGGCCTCGGACGTGATCAGCACGAAGCGCAGCTCGTCGCCCAGGCTTTCCAGCAGCGTACGGTATTCGTCGCTGACATAAAGCGTCGCTTCGCTATCCAGCGACCCCTTGATGGTGCCTTCGCCCCGCGCCTCTTCCAGACGCTTGTTGACCGCGTGCTTGACCTCCATGACCTGCTCCCAGAACGCCCGGCCCATCGGCGCGTCGTCGTTAAGCGCCGCCAGTCCTTCGTAATAGGTCTCGAGCAGCACGCTATCGCCGCGCTCGCCGGGGATGTGCTCGAAAATCTCTTCGGCGGTGAAGGAGAGAATCGGCGCGACCCAGCGGGCGAGCGCTTCGATTACGTGATAAAGCGCGCTCTGGCAGCTACGCCGGGCCAGCGAATCCGCCTGGGTGGTGTACTGGCGATCCTTGATGATATCCAGGTAGAAGCCGCCCAGGTCGCGGGCGCAGAAGTCGTGCACCTGCTGGTAAACGTCGCGGAAACGGTACTCATCAAACGCCGTCTGGATACGCCCTTGAAGCTGCGCAGTGCGGTCCACGATCCAACGATCTAGCGCAATCATGTCGTCAAAGGCGACCATGTCGCGGTTTGGCTCGAAGCCGGTCAGGTTGCCCAGCAAGAAGCGCGCGGTATTACGGATACGCCGGTAGACATCGGCGGTGCGCTTCAATATCTCATCAGACACCGCCATTTCGCCGGAGTAGTCCGTCGAGGCGGTCCACAGGCGCAGAATGTCGGCGCCGAGCTTGTCCATCACCGTTTGCGGGGCGACCACGTTGCCGATCGACTTGGACATCTTGCGCCCCTGAGCATCCACGGTGAAGCCGTGGGTCAGAAGCTGGCGGTACGGCGGGTGGCCGTCGATCGCCGAGCCGGTCAAGAGCGACGAATGGAACCAGCCGCGGTGCTGATCCGAGCCTTCCAGATAAAGATCCGCCCGCGGGCCGGATTCGTGGCCGTGGGGGTGCGAGCCCCGGAGCACGTGGCGGTGGGTGGTGCCGGAGTCGAACCACACATCCAGGGTGTCGGAGATCTTGTCATAGTCGTCGGCCTCACTACCCAGAAGCTCGGCGGCCTCGAGGCTGAACCAGGCGTCGATACCGCCCTCTTCCACGCGCTTGGCGGCTTCTTCCATCAGCTCGACGGTGCGCGGGTGCAGCTCGCCGGTCTGCTTGTGCAGGAAAAACGGAATCGGCACGCCCCAGTTACGCTGGCGCGAGATGCACCAGTCCGGGCGGTTGGCGATCATGCTGTGCAGTCGCGCCTGGCCCCAGCTGGGAGTGAAGGCGGTAGCCTCGATCCCCTCGAGGGCTTTCTGGCGAAGGGTCTTGCCGTCACGGCCTTCGATATCCATGCCCACGAACCACTGGGCCGTGGCGCGGTAGATCACCGGCGTCTTGTGGCGCCAGCAGTGCATGTAGCTGTGGGTGATGGGCTTGTGCGCCATCAGCGCGCCGGCCTCATCGAGTGCGGCGACGATGTTCGGGTTCGCTTTCCAGATCATCTGCCCGCCGAACATCTCGAGGGCATCGACGTAGACGCCGTTGCTCTGCACCGGGTTAAGCATATCGTCAAAACTCATGCCGTAATCGCGGCAGGTGTTGAAGTCATCCACGCCGTAAGACGGCGCGGAGTGAACGATGCCGGTGCTGCCGACGTCACTCTCGACGTAGTCCGCCAGATACACCGGCGACAGGCGATCATAAAGCGGATGGCGGAAATCGATCAGCTCAAGCGACGCCCCTTTCGCGGTGGCGATGACTTCGCCTTGCAGGCCGAAACGCTCCAGACAGCTCTCGACCAGCTCTTCGGCGAGCAGCAAAAGCCGCTCGCCGGTGTCGACCAGCGCGTAGGTGAACTCGGGGTGCACGTTCAGCGCCTGGTTGGCCGGGATGGTCCAGGGCGTGGTGGTCCAGATAACCACGGCGGCGGGCTTTGAAAGCGAATCCAAACCGAAGGCCGCGGCCAGCTTGTCGGCGTCTTCGACCGGGAAGGCGACGTCGATGGCGTCGGACTTCTTGTCCTGATACTCCACTTCGGCCTCGGCCAAGGCGGAGGCGCAGTCGAAGCACCAGTTGACCGGCTTCAGCCCCTTGAAGACGTACCCCGCGTCGACCATGTCGGCCAGCGCCCGGATCTCGCCGGCCTCATTGACGAAATCCATCGAGCGGTAAGGATGGTGCCAGTCGCCGATCACGCCCAGGCGCACGAAATCGGTGAGCTGGGTTTCGATCTGGGCACTGGCGTACTCGCGGCAGAGTTCGCGAGCTTTTTCCGGCGACAGGTGTTTGCCGTGGGTGGTTTCCACCTTGTGCTCGATCGGCAGGCCATGGCAGTCCCAACCCGGCACGTAAGGGGCGTCGAACCCGGCCAGGTTCTTGGACTTGACGATGATGTCCTTGAGGATCTTGTTGACGGCGTGACCGATATGGATGCTGCCGTTGGCGTAGGGAGGGCCATCGTGCAGCACGAAAAGCGGCGCGCCGGCACGGGCATCGCGCAGGCGCTGGTAAAGGTCCATGTCCTGCCATCTGGACACCCGGCCCGGCTCCTGCTTGGGCAGCATGCCGCGCATGGGGAAGTCGGTTTCAGGCAGATTGAGCGTGTGCTTGTAGTCCATAATCCGGTTCAGCCGTCGTTAGCATCGGCGTGGTCCGCCGAAGGGGAATCAGAAGAAGCGGCCTCGCGCCCAAGCGGGGCCGAAGCCAGCCAAGCATCAAACGCGCCGTCTTCACCGGGTGCGGTTGATGCGTGAGAGGGGGTATCCGTAAAAGCGGCGTCCGTCACGGCAAAATAGCGCCGCGCTCTCGCCTGGTCACGCTGAATCTGCGCTTTCAGCGCTTCGAAGTCGTCAAACTTCACCTCGCCTCGAAGCCGTGCGCAGGGGTAGACCTTCAGCCGCTGACCGTAGAGATCTCCCGAGAAATCAAGCAGATGCACTTCCAGGGTCGGGCGTTTGGCGCCGACGGTCGGGCGAAAGCCGACGTTGGCAACCCCTGGGTAGCGTGCACCGTCTTCAAGCTCGGCGATGACAGCAAAAACCCCGCGCAGCGCCAGGGGCTGGGACAGCAGCGGCAAGTTCGCCGTGGGCGCGCCAATGGTGCGTCCTAGCTGCTGGTCGCGTACCACGCGTCCGCAAAGCGAATAGGACCGGCCCAGCAAGCGCCTGGCGGCGGCGAAGTTGCCACTGGCCAGCATCGTGCGCACTCGCGTGCTCGAGACGCGCTCATCATCGAGGGAAAAGGTGCGGGTGTGCTCCACCTCGAAACCCTCGACATCGCCCACGGTTTTCAGCAACTCGAAATCGCCTTGCCGATCGCAGCCAAAACGAAAGTCGTCTCCCACCACCAGGTGCTTTACCCCCAGGCCTTCGATCAGCACCTGATCGATGAACTCACGTCCGGTCAAGCTTCGAAGTGAATCATTGAAGGCCAGACAAAGCACCCGATCGGCACCGTGCTGGCCTAGAAGACGCACTTTTTCGCTCAGCCGGGTCAGCCGTGGCGGAGCCTGCTCGCCGGCGAAGAACTCCCGGGGCTGAGGCTCGAACACCACCACCGTCAGCGGTACATCAAAACGCACGGCGTGCTCGCGGCACTGCTGCAAGATCGCCTGATGGCCACGGTGTACGCCATCGAAATTGCCGATGGTGGTCACCGAGCCGCGCTCGGCAGCGCCTAGATTGTGCAGACCTCGTATAACGTGCATGGCCCCTCTTCAATTAAAGCGTGCCAGTCAAAGCGTGGGTGAAGGCGTTATATGATGCGATAAGGCCTTTGATTATAACGAACGCGTCCTGAAGGTGCAGTCACGTTGCGGCGCTTTTGTGTCTCGGTCAACTCTGAATCCTGAAGTGGCGAAGCCGGAGCCCCCAGGCGCCCAGCCAGGCAAAGTAAAGCCCGCCGCCCAGCACGACAAGCCCCAGTACCCAACCCACGCGCTGCCACAGGCCAAATGCCAGCCACGCTTGCCACTCCGGGGCCATGAAATAGAGCGCGGCGGCCATCAAGGTGCTGCCACCTATCAACTGCACCGCGTAGCGCCCCCAGCCCGGCTGGAACACCAGCACTTTTTCGCGGTAGAGCAGATACCCCAGAAGCCCGGCGTTCAAGAATGCCGAAAGCGAGGTGGCCAAGGCGAGCCCCGCGTGGGCCAGCGGCCAGATCAGTATCAGGTTGAACACCATGTTGGCGACCATGGCAAAGATGCCCACCTTGACTGGCGTGCGGGTATCCTGGCGGGCGAAAAACCCCGGCGCCAGCACCTTGATCAGCATGAACGCCACCAGGCCCACCGCATATGCCCGCAGGCTCATTGCCGCCATCTGGATGTCGTTGTCGGTCATCGCCCCGTAGTGAAACAGGGTAATCAAAAAGGGCTCGGCCAGCACGACCAGTGCAAGAGCCGCCGGCACGCCCAGCAGCAGCACCACGCGAAGCGACCAGTCCAGCATCATGGCGAAATGCTCGCTGGACTTTTCGGCGTGACGCTTGGAAAGCGCCGGCAGGATCACCGTGCCGATCGCCACGCCGAACACGCCCAAGGGCAGCTCTACCAGACGGTCCGAGTAGTAGAGCCAGGAGACGCTGCCCGCGGCCAAAAGCGAGGCCAGCACCGTATCCAGCAACAGGTTGATCTGCGAGACCGACACACCGAAAAGCGCCGGCGCCATCAGCTTTAAGATGCGCTTCACCCCGTCGTGGGCGAAGTTGGGCCAGGGCGTGGGCAAGAGCCCCAGACGGTAGAGAAACGGCACCTGGAAAGCGAGCTGGGCGCAACCTGCGACCAGCACGCCCCAGGCCAGCGCCATGGCGGGCTCTTCCATCAATGGCATCAAGAAGAGTGCAGCGCCGATCAACGACAGGTTCAAGAGCACCGGCGTGAAGGCCGGCACGGCAAAACGGTTCCAGGTATTGAGCACACTGCCGGAAAAGGCGGTCAGCGAAATCAGCAAGAGGTACGGGAAGGTCAGGCGCAGCATATCCGCCGTCAGTGCCAGCTTTTCCGGATCGCGACCAAACCCCGGTGCGAACACCCAGATCAGCCAGGGTGCGGCGAGCATGGCAAGGGCGGTAATCAGCGCCAGTAATGCCGTCAAGCTGCCCGCCACGGCATTCAAGAGCTCACGGATCTCTTCACGGCTTCGCTGTGTGGAGTACTCGGAAAGCACCGGCACGAAAGCCTGATTGAAGGCGCCCTCGGCAAACAGCCGTCTCAAAAAGTTGGGAATCTTGAAAGCGACGAAAAACGCATCCGCACCATTGCCTGCGCCGAGCAACATCGCCACCACCACGTCACGCACCAGCCCCATGACGCGCGAGAGCATGGTCATGGCACTGACTACCAGCCCCGAGCGCATCAGCCCACGCTTGGCAACCGGTGTGTGTCGGGAGGAGGTGTCGGTCATTGCATTATCCGTAGGGTCTGGCTCACAAGGTCTATTCAGGCACAAAAAAACCGGCCGTAGCCGGTTTTTTCAAGACGCTGCCGGCTTACGCTGCCAGCGCTTTAATTCGCTTGTTCAAGCGGCTTTTCAGACGTGCGGCTTTCTTCTTGGAAAGAACGTCCTTGTCGGCGATGCGGTCAACGACCGGCTGCATCACCTTGAACTCTTCCATCGCCTTGCCATGGTCACCGGTGTTGATCGCTTTGATCACACGCTTGATGTAGGTGCGGACCATGCTGCGCTGGCTGGCTTTCAGGACACGACGAGTCTCGGCCTGGCGGGCGCGCTTGCGAGCTTGCTTGCTGTTCGCCACTGGTATCTCCTTGGAGAATAAGGTTGCCCTTGAGGCAACGAATTGACTATGTGTTTGTCACTTGCGTGCTTGTCACGGGACGTTTGCCGAAACGCTCGCGCCCCATCATGACATTTCCGTAACAACCAATTGATTTGGCAGGCGTTTATGCTCTGCCAAAAAGTGTAACGCGCAGTTTTGAGACTGCCCGTCCACGGGTCTTGTCTGAGAGGATGGCGTAGTCTATCACGCGTGGGCCGGCCTTGCTAGCGCTTGTCAACCGCCGCTTGCGGGTCGCCCCAGACAAAAAAGCTGGGGTTGAGCACCTGTCCGGGCGTCGAGTAGTTCAATGCCTCGCCGGCCTGATCGACCACGCATCCGCCGGCCTCTTCCACCACGACCTGGGCGGCGGCGGTGTCCCAGAGGCTGGTCGGCCCGAAACGGGGATAAACGTCGGCCGCACCTTCGGCGACCCGGCAGGCTTTCAACGAGCTACCCAGTGGCGTTACCCGATGCGGGCCCAGCGCGTCGAGCCAGGCCATTAGACGCGAATCCTGGTGGGAGCGGCTCCCCAGCACGCGAAAACTGTCTTGCGGGCCGACCGCTTTACTACGTATGGCCTGCCATAGACCTTCGTCCTGCACCTTGAACGCGCCCACACCTCGCGCGGCCAGGTAGCTTACATTCAGTGCCGGAGCCACCACCACGCCCAGCACCGGCGCGCCTTGATGGATCAGCGCGATGTTTACCGTGAATTCGTCGTTTCGCTTGATGAATTCCTTGGTGCCGTCCAGCGGATCGACCAGCCAATAGGTGCACTCAGGCCCCGGGCCGTGAAAGCGTTCCACACCCTCCTCGGAAAGCACCGGGACCTCGGGGGTCAAACGCTCGAGCGCCTCGACGATCACCGCGTTGGCCCGCGTGTCGGCCTCGGTCAGCGGGCTGTGGTCAGCCTTGAGCGCTACAGTGATCGATCGTTGATAGACCGCCATGATGACCCGGGCGGCGCCTTGGGCAATGCCCCACACCGCCTCGAGTCGAGGCCTGTCCACATTGGGCATGGGTGCCTTCGCGGGGTTGTGTTCAGCTTTATTCACGGATCGCCTAGTTGGCCTTGCGCCAGCCGCCAAGTACCCGGCTGTCCGGGCCAAAAAAGACTACCCGGTCATGATCGATCAGGTAGCGGTAGGCGGTTTCAAGCATGCCGGTCACGCGCTTGGCGTCGCCAAGCTCGGCGCAGCCCATGCGCGTGGTGGACAGCTCGCCCACTTCGATGCGCTGGCTCTCGCCCAGGCTGACGTTGCCGTTGAAGTTATTACAGCCGTCGTTGCCCGAGATACGTCCATCCCGGCCGATCTGGAAAAAAGCCGTCTGGGGCATGGCGAGGCGCTCGTCGGTGCCGACCAGCAGAAGATTCCAGCGGGGACCGACCAGCGGCCCGGAAAGCTCGCCGCCACCTTGTGATACCGGTGCACGGCTTTGCGGGCCCGGGTCGCTGGCGCATGCGCTCAGCAAAAGTGCCGCGCTCACGGCCAGGGCACTAAAGAAACGTCTTTTCACCTGCCTCTCCCTAGTTACCAGCTGCCGCTGTTTTCCATTGAAGCCCAAGGTTCTTGAGGCGCCAGTGCATCGCCTTTTTGCAAAAGCTCGATGGAGATGCCGTCGGGGGATTTCACAAACGCCATGTGACCATCCCGCGGTGGGCGGTTGATAGTGACGCCGGCTTTTTGAAGCGTATCGCAAAGCGCGTAGATATCGTCTACCCGGTAGGCGAGGTGTCCGAAATTGCGCCCGCCGTCGTAGGTTTCCGGGTCCCAGTTGTAGGTCAGTTCAAGCTCCGGGGCGCTCAGGCGCTCGGAACGCTCGGCATCTTCGGGTGCGGCCAGAAAAATCAGCGTAAAGCGGCCTTTTTCGCTCTCCTTGCGGCGCATCTCCTTCAAGCCCAGCAGATCACAGTAGAAGTTGAGCGAGGCATCTATATCTTTGATGCGCACCATGGTGTGTAGAAACTGCATGAAATTCCCTCTCTTGAGAACGCTTGGCTTTAAGAACAGTTGGTGTCACAGGACATTAATGGGAACAGAATAGCCTCGATTCGGCAATCCATGAAGTAAAGTGGTACGCATTGTTGCAGCGCCCACCTTATACAAAATCGTTATCAGGCTAACCGGCAACCACGCCACCGTATAATGCTACATTGACTGGATCTGAACATCCGTTAAGGAAATGCCGTGGATTCGATTACCCAAGCCGCCCTGGGCGGGGCTGTGGGCGGTGCCTTGCTGGGCCGTCGTCTTGGCCGCAAGGCCGTCTTGATAGGCGCCCTTCTAGGCACCCTGCCCGATCTGGATGTAGCGCTGGATTATGGCGACGCCATCGCCAACGTGACCGAACATCGAGGGTTCAGCCATTCGCTTGTCGTGCTGACCGGCCTGGGTAGCCTTCTGGCCTTGTTCAGCTGGCGCTTTACCCCGGCCCGAGTTTCGTTTCCCCGCTGGTGGCTCTTTTTCACCCTGGCCTTGGTGACTCACCCACTGCTTGATGCCTTGACCACCTACGGCACCCAGCTTTTCTGGCCGCTGGACACGCCTCCCGCGGCCTGGCCAATCATCTTTATCATCGACCCGCTTTACACCCTGGCACTGCTGGGTGGATTGCTTGTGGCGTGCGTTTCCCGCCGAGTGGTCCACTACTGCGCGCTCGGACTTATCCTTTCAAGCCTTTATCTGCTGATGGCGGCGGGTATGAAGTGGTCCATCGAGACGCGTCTGGCACCGGCACTTGAGGAGAGAGGGCTCGAGGAGGCGCCGCTGATCGTTCAACCCACCCCGTTCAACATTCTGCTGTGGCGGGCCACGGCGGTGGAGAACGAGCGCTACCATGAAAGCCTGATCAGCGTGTTTGACGATGATCAGGCGCCTATTATCGAGACCTTCCAGCGCCAGCAGGCGCCGCTGGAAGAGGTCGCACTGTCAAGCGTGCTGGGCCAGCGACTCACCTGGTTCAGCGGCGCCTTTCTGCGCTATGAGATCGAGTCCATTGCGGGAGTGGAGACGTTGATCGCCACCGACCTGCGCCTGGGATTTCCAGGTTTTCATCCGTTCAACTTCACCCTGGCCACCCGCGAAGACGGTCAGTGGCGCCCGGTTGACACAAGCGAGCAGCGCCCCACCGAAAGAGGCTTGAGCCTGGAGGCGCTCGCCAGACTGGTAAGCCGCGCGGCGGGCAATAAAAGTGCGCTGTGTGCAAGCGACTTCATCACGCCGGAGTGGCGCGCGGCCGATACGGCCTACCCATGCCGGCCCTAGGCTAGTTCGGCGCGATACCCTGCCCGCACCCGCTATACTGCTCACCCTGGTAGGTGAGGGTCACCCGGGCGGGAAAAGGCGCATCACTGGCCGAATCAAAACAGGCGCCGGCATCGATACGCACCCTGAAGAAGGGCTCGACATCGCCGCTTTCCAGTACCACCCGGCCGGCCTGGTTATCCAGCACGCTGATCACGTAGGGCAGGCGCTCGGCCGAACTGGTGTCGGCCTGCAGGGTAAGCACCGGCGCGTCGTGGGCAAGCGCCACCTGCCACTCGGGGGCCGTCCCCTGGCCCTTGAACATCACGCCCGGGTGCTCGGCGCGAGTCATCGCCGCCCGCGCCCCTGCCGCCTGGCACTGAAGCTGCCCGCGCGGGGTTTCCACCAACGCGCTGTCACCGCGCTCCCAGAAGCTGATCTCGCCATCCTGATAGCGCGCGCCGCTGGCCACCACCGCCTGGGGCAGACGCCAGGCACCGTGCAGCGACCAGAGCCGCAGCGTCTGATCGTTGTTCGCGCTTACCAGGTGTTGGTTGGCGGGCTGGCAGTGCCAGGCCCTGAAGTGCTCGGCGCTGCCGGGAAAAAAGGCCGAAGGCATCAACGGCGCAGCACTGCTTGACGGCGCGCCCTGCGGGGGGCTTGAAGCCGCGCAGCCGGCAAGCCAAACGCCCAGGCAGGCGCCACCTAGTGCCTTGAGCGATCTTGAATCGAGCATGAAGGTTCCCTTAACGCTTTTTTATGGGTTAGCCACGCGTAAACGCGCTCAAATCATGGGGGTCGAAGACCGTTACTCTATCCGGCAGCGCCAGCGCTTCTCTACGCGTCAGCACGCGCTCTTGTTGTACCTGGCGCGCGGGGTCGCGCTGGCGGCGATTGTTGAGCGCGGCAATCTGATCCACCCCCGCATGATAGAAGCTTAAAATATCAAGCGCGGCGCGGTTGTCCTGATCCATCGCGCGCTCGAGCGATGGGTAATACCCCTGGATTTGAGAAAGATGATTCTTGAGCTGCCAGATATAGCGGATCTCCGCCATCCAGGGGCGCTCCTTGAGGCCCGCGAAAAGCGCGCTGGTCGCCAGAAGCCCCAGCACGATACCCAGCGCGTGGGCCCAGAAGGTGTTACCCAGCGCCGAGCTCAGCAACAACGAAAACAGCATGCTGAAAATGACCAACTGAGCCACCATCACCACGCTGATCATGCGCGCCTTTCGCCGGTAACGATCGGGGTCTTGCTCTTGCAGGGTAAAGGCCATGGCCATCTCCGATTAAATAGCGCCTATCATACGGGGGTGGCCGGGCCTTACAAGCGCTCTATTTTAACGCTCAAGCGTTACTCGCCGGCCACCCGCTCGGCCGCCGTTTTCAGCAGATGCTCGGTGGTCTCCCAGCCCACGCAGGCATCGGTGACCGAGACGCCGTAGCGCATCGCGCCGGGCTTTAACGCCTGCTTGCCTTCAAAGAGGTGGCTTTCCAGCATCAGCGCGACCAGATTCGTCTCGCCGGTACGGCGCTGGGCCAGCACGTCCAGCATGACCTCGCTTTGGCGACGATGATCCTTGCGCGCATTGGCGTGGCTGCAGTCCACCATCAGGCGCGGGTTCTGCCCCGCCTCTAGAAGCTGACGCGTGGCTTGTTGCACGTGGCGGGCCTGGTAGTTGGGTTCGTCGTGACCACCGCGCAGCACCACGTGGGTGTGGGGGTTGCCGGCGCTTTGCTGCATGACCGGACGGCCCTGATCGTCTTGGGCAAAGCGCTGGTGACGATGAGCGGCCGCCTGCATGGCGTCGATCGCTACCTGGACATCGCCGCTGGTGGCGTTTTTGAAGCCCACCGCGACGCGCAGGCTGCTGGCAAGCTCGCGGTGAAGCTGGGATTCGGTGGTACGCGCGCCAATCGCCACCCAGCTTAAAAGGTCTTCAACGTAAGGGGCGAGCATGGGCTGCAAGAGCTCGGTGGCCACCGGCAGCCCCCGGGCGGCAACCGCGTGCATCAGCTCGCGCGAGCGGGTGACGCCGCGCGCCATGTCGCCGGTGCCGTCCAGGTCCGGGTCGTAGGCGAGGCCTTTCCACCCCACGGTAGTACGCGGTTTCTCCACGTAGACCCGCATGACCGGCAAAAGCTGATCGCTCACTTCTTCGCTCAAGGCGGCCAGGCGGTCGGCGTACTCGAGCGCGGCGTCCGGGTCGTGTATCGAACAGGGGCCGACCACGACCAGCAGGCGTGAATCCTCGCCGGCCAGAATACGCTGCACCGCCTGGCGCTGGCGGTCCAGCTGTCCGGCCAGGGCGGCGTCGACGTTGATGCGTCTTGAAAGCTCACCGGGAAGCGGCAGGGGTTTGCGGTCTTCGGTGCAGGCGCTCTCCAGGGTAGGTTCGGCGGCACGTGCTGCGGTCATCGAGGCATTCATGGCTTAACTCTCATTCATCAAAGGACATCGGTTATTCACAGTGCCACCCATGACGGCCCGGTCGGAGGTGGCTGCCTGTACCGACCGCGCGCCGCTAAATCGCCAGCCATAGCCATAACCTTGAGTCAAGGCAGCAAAAGCAACGGCGAAATAGGTCATGATGAAACTCCTTGATGAACGTGTCGTGAAATCCAGACGGTGCTTGTTTTCAAACGCCGCTGAAACGCAAAAGCCCCGGCTGGGTTACCAGCCGGGGCTTTTCTTTCGGCAGGCAACCTGTGCGGTATGCCTGCTGGCTTGACTAGGCGTCAGCCCGCGGCATACCGGAGCTAAACCAATAAAAGCCATAACCCGACGCGCCCACGACCATGCCTGCCGCCAAAAGGGGCATGGGCGAGGTCATCGGTACACGGGGTGAAAGCGTCATGGGATTACCTGTTCAGGCCAAGCCGGAAAGTGCCAATGCCTTTATCCTGCCTGCATGTGCGAAAAATAACAACCGTCTCGTCCGTGAAACGCCCCTGCCCGGCAAGCGGCCCGGCACAGACCGCCGAAACTACGCCGCTACCTATCTGGCCGGACGCGGGGCGTAGGCAAACACGTCCGAGAAGAGCCGGTCGGGGCTCACGCCGTGCTCTTCCAGCACATCCACGCAGGCATACACCATGCCCGGCGAGCCGGAAAGATAGACATCGCACTCGCCCACCGCGACAGGTTCGCCTTCGATGGTCAGGCCAGGCAAGGCGCTTTCGAGCACGTCGGTGATGCGCCCTTGATAGTGGGCGATACGCGGGCTATCCGCGAGCGGCTGGTCCAGCGCAAGCTCGGTGACCGCATGGAAATGAACGTTGTCGAAACGCGCGGCCCACTCGCTTGCCAGGTATTCAGCGTACAGATCGCGATGTTCGCGCGCCGCCCACCAGATAAACACGGCCCGACTCGGCTGATCGATGAGCACCGCTTCCACGATCGCCTTCATCTGAGCAAAGCCGGTACCGGCCGCGATCAACAAGAGCGGACGTTCGCTTTGCACATCCAGCACGCACTCCCCGCCCGGCATGCGAATGGTGAGCTCGCCGGAAAGCGTCAGAAGCTCGCGCAGCCGGGCGGAGTTGTCCCGCTCCGGGCGGTGCTGAATGTGCAACTCGATCACGCCATCATTGCGCCCGGCGCTGGCAATGGAAAACGGCACCCAGGTGTGCTCATCGAGCTTGAGCTCAAGATACTGCCCCGGCAGGTGATTGATCGCCTCTGGGTCGCCTTCAAGTGTCACGCCGAGCACGTCAGGGCTCAGGTCATTGATGTCGGTAATCCGGCAAGTGATCGTTTGACGCCCAGGCGTCGGCGTTAGCGCCCTTGTGCTCATGAAAGCCTCTTTTGAAAAACCTGAATACTCGTACGCGAAAACGCGTCAACCGCCGTGACGGGAGGCGGGAAGCTCGATGCCGATGCCCAGCGACTCCCAGCGCTCGTCGACCCGGGTCTTTACCGCCTCATCCATGACGATGGGCGTGCCCCATTCGCGGTCGGTTTCACCGGGCCACTTGTTGGTGGCATCGAGCCCCATCTTGGAGCCCAGCCCCGAAACCGGGGAGGCGAAATCGAGATAGTCGATCGGAGTGTTCTCCACCATCACGGTGTCTCGAGCCGGGTCCATGCGCGTGGTGATCGCCCACATCACGTCTTCCCAGTTGCGCGCGTCCACATCGTCGTCGAGCACGATCACGAACTTGGTGTACATGAACTGGCGCAGAAAGCTCCAGACCCCCATCATCACGCGCTTGGCGTGGCCGGGGTACTGCTTTTTCATGGTCACCACGGCCATCCGGTAGGAACACCCTTCCGGCGGCAGATAGAAGTCGACGATCTCGGGGAACTGCTTGTTGAGAATGGGCACGAAGACTTCGTTGAGCGCCACCCCCAGAATCGCCGGCTCATCCGGCGGGCGGCCGGTATAGGTCGAGTGATAGATGGCATCCTTGCGCTGAGTCATGCGCGTGACGGTGAAGACCGGGAAGTGATCCACCTCGTTGTAATAGCCGGTGTGATCACCAAAAGGCCCCTCGGCGGCCATGTCGTCCGGGTAGATGAAGCCTTCCAGGATGATTTCCGCCGAGGCGGGCACCTCTAAATCGGCGTGATGACAGGCGACAAGTTCGGTGCGTGAGCCGCGCAAGAGCCCGGCAAAGGCGTACTCGGAAAGCGAATCCGGTACCGGCGTCACCGCACCCAGAATGGTCGCCGGGTCGGCGCCCAGCGCCACGGCCACCGGGAAAGGTTCGCCGGGGTGGGCTTTCTGGAATTCCTGGAAATCCAGCGCCCCGCCGCGGTGGGAAAGCCAGCGCATGATCAAGCGGTTCTTGCCGATCTTCTGCTGGCGATAGATGCCCAGGTTCTGGCGCTTCTTGTGGGGGCCTTTCGTGATGACCAGCGGCCAGGTCACCAGAGGGGCCGCGTCGCCGGGCCAGCAGTGCTGGATCGGCAGGCGGTCGAGGTCGACGCCGTCGCCTTCGAACACCACCTCCTGCACCGGGGCGCGCTTGACGGTCTTCGGCCCCATGCTCATGACCTGCTTGAAGATGGGCAGCTTGTCCCAGGCATCCTTCAAGCCCTTGGGCGGGTCCGGCTCTTTCAGAAATGCCAGGAGCTTGCCGACTTCGCGCAGCGCCTCGACAGACTCCTGGCCCATGCCCAGCGCCACCCGATGGGGCGTGCCGAACAGATTCCCCAGAAGCGGCATGTCGTGGCCTTTCACGTTCTCGAAGAGCAGTGCCGGACCACCGGCGCGCAGCGTACGATCACAGATCTCGGTGATTTCCAGATACGGGTCCACTTCCACCTGGATCCGCTTCAGCTCACCGCGCGCTTCGAGTGCGGCGATAAAGTCGCGCAAGTCATTATATTTCAAAGCTTTCCCCCGTGGTGTTACCCGCTCGCCACGCCTTGATACCTAGCGGCGCTTCATCGCCTCGAAAAACTCAAGATTGGTCTTGGTGTCCTTCAGACGATCGATCAGGAACTCCGTGGCGGCGGTGTCTTCCATCGGGTTCAAGAGCTTGCGCAGAATCCACATGCGCTGCATCTCGTCTTCCGAGGCCAGGAGGTCTTCACGGCGGGTGCCGCTGCGGCGAATGTTGATCGCCGGGAAGACGCGCTTTTCAGCAAGCTTGCGGTCCAGATGCGCTTCCATGTTACCGGTACCCTTGAACTCTTCGAAGATGACTTCGTCCATCTTGGAGCCGGTATCGACCAGGGCCGTGGCGATGATCGTGAGGCTTCCGCCCTCTTCGATGTTACGGGCCGCCCCGAAGAAGCGCTTGGGCTTTTCGAGCGCGTGGGCGTCGACACCCCCGGTGAGTACCTTGCCGGAGCTGGGTACGACGGTGTTGTAGGCACGCGCCAGACGGGTGATGGAGTCGAGCAGGATGACGACATCTTTCTTGTGCTCGACCAGACGCTTGGCCTTTTCGATGACCATCTCGGCGACCTGAACGTGGCGCGCCGGCGGCTCGTCGAAGGTGGACGCCACCACTTCACCACGCACGGTGCGCGACATTTCGGTCACTTCCTCCGGGCGCTCATCGATCAGCAGGACGATCAGATGGCATTCGGGATTGTTGCGCGTAATGGACGTGGCGATGTTCTGCAGCATCAGCGTCTTGCCCGCCTTGGGCGGTGATACCAGCAGACCCCGCTGACCTTTACCGATCGGCGCGGTCAGATCGATGATGCGCGCGGTCAGATCTTCCGTGGAGCCGTTACCGATCTCCATGCGCAGACGATCATCCGGGAACAGCGGCGTCAGGTTCTCGAAGAGAATCTTGTGCTTGGCGTTTTCCGGGCGGTCAAAGTTGATCTGGCTGACTTTCAATAACGCAAAGTAGCGCTCGCCCTCCTTGGGTGGGCGGATTTTACCGGAGATCGAGTCGCCCTTGCGCAGATTGAAACGACGAATCTGTGACGGCGACACATAGATGTCGTCCGGCCCGGCTAGATAAGAGCTGTCGGCGCTGCGCAGAAAGCCAAAGCCATCCTGAAGAATTTCCAGCACACCGTCACCGTAGATATCCTCACCGCTTTTAGCGTGCTTTTTGAGGATAGCGAAGATGATGTCCTGCTTGCGCGAGCGAGCCAGGTTGTCGATGCCCATTTCGCGGGCGATATCGAGCAGCTCGGGAACGGATTTTTGCTTGAGTTCAGTGAGATTCATCGGTGTGTTAGAAACTTGCTCATGGAAGCTGGGCGCGAGCGCCGGGAATAAGATAGGAGGCGTGGACATTCCGCCGAGTGGTGCGTTCAGATCCCGCTTGATAGGTTGAGCGATGGCTAACTCTATTCACGCCGCAGGCGCAGGTTATGCTCAACTTGAAGGTGCTTGAAAACTGTTTAGCTTGATCCGCTCAGGAATGAGAGCATCAACGGGTTCTGACGACTTGGAAATCCGGCCAGTCAGCGTTTCCAAACTGAAGTTTTCGAAATGACGTTTTCGATTCAATGTGCTTGTTCGAGATAACCAACAAACCAGTTTGGATCAGGCCAGTAGCCCGATGGTAGTCAAGCCCCGCGATAAACGCAAGCCCTTGGCAATTGACAACGGCTCACCAGCCACGCAACCTTGCCTTAGCCCACTGGAAGGATCGCTCATGCTAAAGGATGTTTCACCCCCCGACACCGACCCGACCCCTGTCATGGACAGCGCCGAGCCGATACGACTGGCCGCCATCGACCTGGGTTCGAACAGCTTTCATCTTCTAGTGGCCAACTATTATAACGAGCGTCTTCAAGTGGTGGCACGCCAGGGCGAAAAGGTTCAGCTGGCCGCGGGTCTCGATGACAGCGGCTACCTCAGCGAGCCCGCCATCCAGCGCGCGCTTGATTGTCTTGCCCGCTTTGCGCCCTTTCTGACCGATATAGAAGCGACCAACCTGCGCGTGGTGGGCACCAACGCCCTGCGCGACGCCACCAACAGCCAGGATTTCATCGAGCAGGCCGAAGCCCAGCTGGGCTACCCGATCGAGATCATCGCCGGCCGTGAAGAGGCGCGCCTGATCTATCTGGGCGCCGCCCACGCCCTGGCGGAAACCGGCCGACGACTGATCGTGGACATTGGCGGCGGCTCGACAGAACTCATCATCGGGGAGGCGTTCGAGCCCAAGGCGCTTGAGAGTTTGCGCATGGGGTGCGTGACCTACTCGAGCCGCCACTTTCCCGATGGCGAACTGACGGACAAGCGCATGCGCCGGGCCGAGCTCGCCGCGCTTTCCGAGCTTGCCAACATCCAGCGCCCCTACCTGCGCCTGGGCTGGGAGGATCCGGTAGGCTCGAGCGGCACCATCAAGGCCGCCGCCAGCGTGCTCTACGCCTACGGGGATACTCCCGAGGAGGGACTGATCACCCGCGCCGGACTTAAAAAGCTTCGCGAGCGGCTGATCAGGTGCAAGTCACTCGACAAGGTGGCACTCGAAGGCCTGAAGGCAGACCGTGCCCGGGTCTTTCCCGCCGGCATCGCGATCTTGAGCGCCATCTTCGAAGCCTTCGACCTCAAGGAGATGCGCTTTGCCGACGGTGCGCTGCGTGAAGGCGTGCTGTATGACATGGTCGGGCGCAATAGCGCCGAGGACACCCGCGCCAAGACTCTGACCACCCTGCAGAGGGTTTACGAGGTGGATACGCGTCAGGCCGATAACGTGGCGCTCACTGCCAAACGGCTGTTTGATCAGGTCAAACGTCCCTGGCGGTTGACCCGCGAGCAGGGTCACTGTCTACAAAGGGCTTGCCTGGTACACGAAATCGGCCTGGCGATTTCCCATAGCCAGTTTCATCGCCACGGCGGCTATCTGCTCGAACACTCCGACCTTGCCGGTTTCTCCCGTCCAGAGCAGCAGCTTCTGGCTCATCTGGTGCGTGCTCACCGGCGCAAGTTTCCGCTCAAGGAGTGGCAGGCCCTGCCCGCCGCCCTGCGTGACTCAAGCGCCAAGCTTTCCCGCCTGCTGCGCCTGGCGGTGCTGATCAACCACTCCCGCCCGGAAGAGGCGCCGGCCGTGCCGACGCTTGGCGCCAGCGAGCAGACGCTGACGATCACACTACCCACCAGCGACGAACCGACACTGTTAAGCACCGACCTGGAGCAGGAGCAGGCCTATATGCAGGCGGCCGGCTTTGCGTTGAAGCTGGTATAGGAAAAGACGTTGCGACGTTACAGGCTTTCAGGCGCTCACGCTGGACTGAATGCCGCTCCGCGGGCTTCGAAGAGCACCGTACCGGGGCCGCTCAACGCCCCCAGACAGTGCTCGCCCTGCATCACCACGATCACCCGACTGCGCTGCCAGGGCGGCACACCCGCCTCTTGAAGCAGACGCTTGAGATCGCGCCGGCCCCGCCCGGCAAGCTCGATCATCTCCCCCCCCTGGCGAAAGCGTAGCGTTACCGCCCTTTTCGGGTTGAGCGCCACGCTCAGCGCTCCCAGCGGAGTGGCCACGCCAGCCTCCCCGTTCCACGCGCTTTGCCAGGCGGGCAGGGGCTTTAGAGGCGCCATCACGTAAAGCCGGTCTTGCCATACCCGGGCCTCGCCACCGGGCCAGATGAGTTGAACCTGGGCGTCCGGGGCGGCGTTCAACTGATTCAACAGGCTTTCCAGCCGGGCCCTGGGCAAAGTGGGCAGCGCCAGCGACTGACATAGGGTGCGCACCAGCAGACGCTGGCGGGCGGGCGAATACGCCTTGAGCGCAGAAGCGTCCACGCATCCCGGCCCCCGTGCAAGCGCCTTCAGGTCGTCTGCGGCGTACTCGGCAAGCAGCGTATCGGCCTCACCGGCCAGAGCCGCGCTCTGGGCAAGCGATCCTGCGGCTTGTGGCCAACGGCCGTGCAGCGCAGGCATGATGACCTGGCGTAGACGGTTGCGATCAAAGGCGGTGTCTTGATTGGAGGGGTCATCGCACCAGTGCAGATCAAGCGCCTGGGCAGCGTGTTCCAATGCCGTACGCTTGACGCTCAGCCAGGGACGCAGGAGCGTCAACCCCTGCCACTGGCGCCGGTAGGGCATCGCGGCCAACCCCCGCACGCCGCTACCGCGCAGGGCGCCCAGCAAGAACGTTTCGGCTTGATCGTTCTGGTGCTGGGCCAGCCACACGCTATCAGCCTGAGGGATATGGGCCTTGAACGCCTGGTAACGCGCCTTGCGCGCGCCGGCCTCCACGCCTTCGTCTCTGGTCTGTACCTGCACGGCTGCCACGTGCAAGGGCACGTCAAGACGTTGGCAAAGCCATCGGCAGTGCGCTTCGAACGCCCCCGCCCCTTGCTGCAGGCCATGGTTGACATGCAAAGCCATAAGCGGCCTGCCCGCCTGGCGGCAGACCTTCGCGGCCAGGGTGAGTAACAGCGTGGAGTCGAGCCCGCCGGAAAGCGCCACCCAAACACAACGCCCCGGCGGAGTATGCGCCAGGGCGTCGCTCAAGAGCCGTTCAAGTTCAGGCGCTGGGCGCGCCATAGCTCATCAAGCGCTCGTAACGCCGCTCCAGAAGCGCGTCGGTATCCATGCGCTTTAGCCGCTCCAGGCTCTCGACCAGCGCCTGCTTGACCCGCTCGCCGGTCGTCGCCGGGTGGCGGTGGGCGCCGCCCAGCGGCTCCTTGATCAGCTCATCGACAAAGCCAAGCTCCTTCAGGCGCTCGGCGGTGATGCCCATGGCCTGGGCGGCTTCAGATGCCTTGTCGGCGCTTTTCCACAGAATGGAAGCGCAGCCTTCCGGCGAGATCACCGAATAGGTGGAGTACTGCAGCATGTGCAGTTCGTCGCACACGCCGATGGCCAGCGCCCCGCCGGAGCCGCCCTCGCCCACCACGGTGGAGATGATCGGGGTTTTCAGGCGCGACATTACCGCCAGGTTATAGGCGATCGCCTCGGATTGGCCGCGCTCTTCAGCGTCGATGCCGGGATAAGCGCCGGGAGTATCGATGAAGGTGAGCACCGGCATCTTGAAGCGCTCGGCCATTTCCATCAGCCGACACGCCTTGCGGTAGCCTTCCGGACGCGGCATGCCGAAGTTGCGGCGCACCTTCTCCTTGACGTCACGGCCTTTCTGATGGCCGATCACCATCACCGGAGCATCGTCAAGGCGCGCCACACCGCCCACCAGGGCCGCGTCGTCGGCGAAGTTGCGATCACCGTGCAGCTCGTCGAAATCGGTGAAGATCGAAGTGAAGTAGTCCAGCGCGTAGGGGCGCTGGGGGTGGCGCGAAATCTGCGAGACCTGCCAGGGCGTCAGATCCTTGAAGATCGATTCGGTCAACTTGCGGCTCTTCTCTTCAAGCCGGGTGATTTCATCGGACAGATTGACCTGGTTGTCGGAGCTTACCAAGCGCAGCTCCTCAATTTTCGCCTGAAGCTCTGCTATGGGCTGTTCAAAATCGAGATAGTTAGGATTCATCGGCTCTGCCTGTAAGCTGCCTGTAAAAAAGAAGCCTGATTGGACACGTCATTAAACGTGCATTATCGCACCCTGGCCTTCTTGCGCAAGGCGCATCCAACAAACGCTACTTGTAGCGAAGCTGAATACCCACCTGCCCTTCCACGTCTCGCAGCGTCTGCAAGAGATCATCGCTTGGCGTCACGCTCCAGGTCTTATCCAGCGCAAGCCAGCCGGTGGCATCCGCGTGGCGGTAGTGAAGGTGCACCGGAAGCCCTGCTTCATCACGATAGGGGCCGAGGCAGTCACGCAGACTGTCCACCAGACGACCGTTGATTCGGCCCGCATCGAGTGCGATCTCGACCCCCTGGCCGTAGCGCAGGCGCGCGGCCACCATGGGCGTGACATCCTTGCCCCGAAGCTTGAGCCCGCCGGAAAAGTCGTCGCTCGAGACATCGCCTTCGACGATCAATACCTGGTCGGCAATGTTCTGACCTCTGAGCTGTTCGAAGAGCTCGCCGAAGATCGAGGCTTCGATGCGCCCGGTGCGATCATCGAGGGTGATAAACGCCATGGTATCGCCACGCTTGGACTTCATGGTGCGCATGGCCACCACCAGCCCCGCCACCCGCTGGGGTTCCCAGGAGGGCTTGAGATCGCTGATCCGGGTCGAGACAAACCGCTTGAGCTCGCGCTCATACTCGTCGATGGGGTGGCCGGTGAGATAAAGTCCGAGAGTATCCTTTTCGCCGGAAAGGCGCTCCCGGTCCGACCACTCCCGGGCATGGCGGTACTCGGCGTAGACATCGCCGGGCGTATCTTCCTCGACGGTGAAAGCGTCGCCGAACATGTCCAGCATGCCCAGATTCTGGTTGGCGTGGTTTTGCGCCGCCGCCTTCAGGGCATCTTCCATGGCCGCGAAAAGCACCGCCCGATTGGGGCCGAGATTATCCAGCGCCCCGGAGCGAATCAGCGCCTCCAGGGTGCGCTTGTTCATCCGCTTGGGGTCGATACGCCGACAGAAATCGAACAGATCCTTGAACGGGCCGCCCTCCTCGCGGGCGCTGACAATGGCGCCAATGGGGCCTTCACCGACCCCGCGAATCGCGCCGAGGCCATACACCACCCGGGCCTCGAGATCCACGGTAAACTTGTAGCCGCCCACGTTGACATCCGGCGGTGTCACGGTGAGCTTCAGGTTGCGACACTCCTCGATCAGGGGCACCACCTTGTCGAGGTTGTCCATCTCGGTGGAGAGTACCGCCGCCATGAAGGGGCCGGGGTAGTGGGCTTTCAGCCAGGCGGTCTGGTAGGAGACCAGCGCGTAGGCCGCCGAGTGCGACTTGTTGAAGCCGTAGCCGGCGAACTTCTCCACCAGATCGAAGATGTTGCCCGCCAGATCCTTGTCGATGCCGTTGGCCGCACACCCCTCCATGAAGCCCGCGCGCTGCTTGGCCATTTCTTCGGGCTTTTTCTTGCCCATCGCCCGGCGCAGCATGTCCGCCTGGCCCAGGCTGTAACCCGCCATCACCTGAGCAATCTGCATGACCTGTTCCTGGTACAGAATGATGCCGTAAGTGGGCGACAGCACCGGTTTCAACAGCTCGTGCTGGTAATCCGGGTGTGGATAAGATACTTCGGCGCGGCCGTGTTTCCGGTTGATGAAGTCATCCACCATGCCCGACTGCAAAGGGCCGGGGCGGAAAAGCGCCACCAGGGCGATCATGTCATCCAGCGAATCCGGCAAGAGGCGCTTGATCAGCTCCTTCATGCCGCGGGATTCGAGCTGGAACACCGCCGTGGTCTCGGCGCGCTTCAACATCTCGAAGGTCTTGCCATCGTCGAGCGGAATGGCGTCGATGTTGAGCGGCCCTTGGCCTGCGGCGTCGCGCACCTTGTCGACCATCTCCAGCGCCCAGTCGATGATCGTAAGCGTACGCAGGCCCAGAAAGTCGAACTTGACCAGGCCCGCCTCCTCGATGTCGTTCTTGTCGAACTGGACCACCAGCCCGTTACCGTCTTCATCGCACAGAAGCGGCGAGAAGTCGGTCAGCTTGGTGGGGGCGATGACCACGCCGCCGGCGTGCTTGCCGGTGCCGCGCGTGGTGCCCTCGAGCTTGAGCGCCATCTCCCAGATCTCTTCGGCCTCCTCATCGGATTCGATGAACTCCTTGAGCGCCGGCTCCTGCTCGATGGCCTTGCCAAGCGTCATGCCCACTTCAAAGGGAATCAGTTTGGAGAGCTTGTCGCCGAGTGAGTAAGGCCGCCCCTGGGCACGGGCCACGTCGCGCACCACGGCCTTGGCGGCCATGGTGCCGAAGGTGACGATCTGGGACACCGCGTTGCGCCCGTAACGATCCGCCACGTAGTCGATGACCCGGTCACGTTTTTCCATGCAGAAGTCGACGTCGAAGTCGGGCATGGAGACCCGCTCCGGGTTCAGAAAGCGCTCGAACAGCAGATCATAACCAATCGGGTCGAGATCGGTGATCTTCTGGGCGTAGGCCACCAAGGAGCCGGCGCCGGAGCCACGACCCGGGCCCACCGGCACGTCGTTGTCCTTGGCCCACTGAATGAAGTCCATCACGATCAGAAAGTAGCCGGGAAAGCCCATCTGGATGATGACGTTGAGCTCGAACTCGAGGCGCTCGCGATAGCGCTGGTCGATCGCCTTGTACTCGTCGCTTTCTCTGGGGTAGCGCTCGGCGGGGAACAGAAAATCGAGCCGGTCGGTAAGCCCGTCGTGGGAGACCTTGCGGAAGAACTCGTCCTGGGTCATCCCTTCGGGAATCTCGAACTCCGGCAGGAAGATTTCGCCCAGGCGCACATCGACGCTGCAGCGCCGGGCGATCATCACACTGTTTTCCAGCGCCTCGGGGATATCGGCAAAAAGCTCGTCCATTTCCTCGGGGCTCTTGAGATACTGCTCTTCGGTGTAGCGCCGCTCGCGGCGTGGGTCGTCCAGCGCCTTGCCTTCGCCGATGGCGACCCGCGTTTCGTGGGCCCAGAAGTCGTCGCGCTCCAGAAAACGCACATCGTTGGTGGCCACCACCGGGGTGCCTGTTTCCACGGCGAGCTTGACGCTTGCATGAACGCAGGCCTCTTCCA
Source organism: Vreelandella xerophytica (assembly GCF_968048975.1). Next base: position 3,131,373 of record NZ_OZ309106.1, read on the forward strand.
GCGGGCGTCCGGTACGCACCAGCTCCAGATAGAAACGATCGGGAAACGCCGCCTGCCACTGCTCCAAAAGCACTTTCGCTTCGCGTTCGTGCTCGCTTAAAAGGTGGCGGCCGATGTCACCTTCACGGGCCCCGGAAAGGGCGATCAGCCCTTCGCTTTGCTCGAGTACCCATTTTTTATCAAGAATCGCACGGCCCTGGCGCTGGCCGTCGCTCCACCCTTTCGAGATCAGCTCGGTGAGGTTGCGATAGCCCGTCTCGTTCATCGCCAAGAGCGTGATGCGGTAGGGGTGGGCCTCATCGTGGGGGTTGGCAAGCCACAGATCGCTGCCGATGATCGGCTTGAGTCCCGCTCCCTGAGCGGCTTTATAGAATTTCACCAGACCGAACAGGTTGGCCTCATCCGTCAGCGCCAGCGCGGGCATGCCGCGCTCGGCCGTCGTGCTGACCAGCGATTTAAGCTTTACCAGGCCATCGACCAGGGAATATTCGCTGTGCAAACGCAGATGAACGAAAGGAGACGTCATAAGACTTTCACCACTGAATAGAGAAATGTGCCTAGAGCAGCGTCAGTTGCCGCTTGACCGGCGCAAAGCTCTTACGGTGTTCCGTGAGCGGGCCGTGAGCGGCCAGCGCCGTAAGATGTTCTTTGGTCGGGTAGCCCTTGTGGCGGGCGAAGCCGTATTCGGGGTAGCGCGCATCGAGTGTGACCATCTGGGCGTCCCGAGCCACCTTGGCCAGGATCGAGGCCGCCGCGATGGCCGCATGGCGGCCGTCGCCCTTCACCACCGCCTGACCGGGAAGCCGATGGCCGGGCAGGCGATTGCCATCCACCAGCAGATACTCCGCCTGCGGGACGAGTCCGTCAATCGCCCGACGCATGGCCAGATGCGTGGCGTGATAGATGTTGAGCGCGTCCACCTCCAAAGGGCTCGCCTCGGCGATACAGAACGCCAGCGCCCTCTCTCGGATCAAGACGTTCAGCGCCTCGCGCTTTCTGGCGGTCAATGTCTTGGAGTCGTTCAGCCCCGGAATCTCGCGGGCCGGGTCGAGAATCACCGCAGCGGCCACCACGCTACCTACCAGCGGGCCCCGACCCACTTCATCCACCCCGGCCAGATACGCTCCGGTATAGGGAATCTCCAGCGGCGGATAGTCGGCGGCATCAAACGTTCTGGCCATGGGACTCCTCGGACTCTTCGGGTAACGCCAGGCCCCGGGCCACCGCTTCGACGGCCAGCGCCGCGCGCTCACTGGCGCCACGCTGAAGCTCGGCATGCATCTGGGCGAAACGCTTCTCCAGCGCCTGGCGGGCGGGCACATCTTCCAGCAGCGTGTTAAGCGTCTCGAAGATCGCCTCTTCGGATGCCGCCTCCTGCACCAGCTCCGGCACCAGTGCGTCCTGGGCAATCAGGTTGGGTAGCGAAATCCAGCGCGTCTTGACCAGCCGCTTGGCCAGCCAGTGAGTAGCGGGGGCCATCTTGTAGGCCACCAGCATCGCCCGGTGGCAAAGCATCGCCTCGAGTGCCGCGGTGCCGGAGGTGAGCAGCACCGCCGTGCTTGCCACCATGGCCTCCCGGGCATTTCCCTGGGTCAGCGTGATGTGTTCGGCAAGTTCGGGGTAGTCGCTCAAGAGCGCCGTCAGTTCCTGATGGCGCTGCTCGGTCGCGGCGGGAATCACCACGCAAAGCGCAGGGTAGCGCTCGACCAGCCGTGTGACGGCATCCAGAAACGTCCTGCCCATGAAGCGGATTTCGTTGCCTCGCGAGCCGGGCAGCACGGCCAGCACCGGCGCTTCCTGCGGGAGCCCCAGCTCCTGGCGCGCTGCGCGCCGGTCGTTATGCAGCGCCATTTCATCGGCCAACGGATGACCCACAAACGCCACCGGCACCTGGTGACGCTTGTAGAAATCTGCTTCAAAGGGCAGAAACGTCAGCATGGCATCCACGGCGCGAGCGATTTTCTTCACCCGCCCCTGCCGCCAGGCCCACACCGAAGGGCTCACGTAATGAGCGGTCTTGATGCCTGCCTGGCGAAGCTTGAGCTCGAGACCGGTATTGAAATCCGGCGCATCGATACCGATCATGATATCCGGCTGCCAGGCGAGCGCCTCTTCATACAGCGTGCGGCGCACCCGAACCAGCTCGGGCAGGTGCTTGACCACCTCCACCAGCCCCATGACCGAGAGCGTTTCCAGAGGAAAGCGGCTTTGCATCCCTTCACGCTGCATGTTGGGCCCGCCGATACCGCGAAACTCGACATCTGGATGACGGGCGCGCAGTGCGCGCATCAACCCGGCCCCCAGTAGATCGCCTGAAAGCTCGCCGGCAACGAGATAGACACGCGCTAAGGCCATGATCGACTACCCTGAATGGCTTATCTGATGAGCGTGTGACGCGCTTGGCGCATCACCCTGGCGTGGCGTACTAGCGAACGATGCCGCGGGTGGAGCGCTCGATCGAGTCGGCGAAGTGGGCCACCTCGGCCAGGTCGAAGCGCGTGCGCATATCGCGGACCGCCTGTTCGACAGTCAAACCCTGGCGATACACCAGCTTGTAGGAAGCGGTCAACGCGCTGATCGCCTCGCGGCTGAAGCCGCGGCGCTTCAACCCGACCAGATTGAGCCCGCGGGCCTCGGCGGGGTTGCCATTGATCATCATGTAGCAGGGCGTGTCCTTGGTGATGATCGAGCCGCCCCCGGCCATGGCGTAATCGCCAAAATGACAGAACTGGTGAACCGCCGACAGCCCCCCGAGGATCGCGAAATCCCCGACGGTAACGTGACCGGCAAGTGTGACCTGATTGGCAAGAATGCAGTCGTTGCCGATGACGCAGTCGTGACCCACGTGCACATAGGCCATGAACAGGTTGCGCGAGCCGATGGTGGTCTCGCTGCGATCCTGCACGGTGCCGCGATGAAGGGTGACCCCTTCGCGCACGACGTTGTCATCCCCCATCACCAGACGCGTGGGCTCACCGGCGTACTTCTTGTCCTGGCAATCCTCGCCGACCGAGGCAAACTGGAAGATGCGCGTGCGCTTGCCAAGGGTCGTGGGGCCTTTGATGACCACATGGGGGCCGATCACGGAGCCTTCACCGATGCTGACATCGGGGCCGATCACGCTGAATGGGCCGACCTCCACGTCCTCGGCCAACCGGGCCGTCGGATCAACCAGTGCTGTAGGATGTATCAAGTTACCTTCCTCTCGGCACAAATGATTTCCGCCTCACAGGCAAGCTCGCCATCCACGGTGGCTTTACAGGCAAATTTCCAGATGCCGCGCTTGCCGCGAATCACGTTCGCCTCGAGATGCAACTGGTCACCGGGCATGACCGGGCGCTTGAAACGCACGTTATCGCTACCCACAAGATAGTAAACGTAACCGTCGGCAGGTAGCTTGTTGACGGTCTTGAAGCCCAGAATACCGCAGGCCTGTGCCAGTGCCTCGATTACCAGCACTCCGGGCATGATCGGGTGGTGAGGAAAGTGTCCGTTGAAGAAAGGCTCGTTGATGCTGACGTTCTTGAACGCCACGATGGATTCGCCCACAGTCAGCTGTGTTACCCGGTCCACCAGTAAAAACGGATAGCGGTGGGGCAAGTATTCGCGAATTTCGTTGATATCCATAACCATCGTAACGACCTCAGAAAAGACAAAAAACCCGATATCTCATCAGGCAAACGCCAGCACTCCCGCCGACATGAGGGGCCGAATTATACCCCTGCCTCCGGGTGAAGAACCACCGAAGGCGCGCTTAAAACGCCGAATCAATCGGGGCGGCGATTTTTTTCCAGCCTGTTCAGACGCTTGGCGATTTCATCGAGTTGCTTAAAACGCACAGCGTTTTTGCGCCACTGAGTGTTGTTCATCGCGCCGGTACCCGAGGAGTACACTCCCGGCTCATGAATGGAGTTGGTCACCAGGCTCATCCCGGTGACCTGCACGCCGTCGCAGATCGTCAAATGGCCGGAAAGCCCTACCCCGCCGCCCAGCATGCAGTGCTTGCCCACCCGGGTGGAGCCGGCAATACCCACGCAGCCCGCCAGCGCGCTGTGATCGCCGATGGTGACGTTATGCGCGATCTGCACCTGGCTGTCGATCTTGACATCACAGCCGATCAGCGTGTCGCCCAGCGCCCCACGATCGATACTCGAGCAGCTTCCCACTTCTACATCGTCTCCCAGTACCACGCCGCCGAGCTGGGCGATCTTGTGCCAGCCCGCACCATCGTGGGCGAAACCGAAACCGTCGCCGCCAATCACGCAGCCGCTTTGCAGAATCACTCGCTTGCCGACCACGACACCGTGGCAGACGGTGACGTTGGCGTGAAGCCGCGAGCCTTCACCGATCGAGCTGTCTGCACCGACCACGCTGTTGGGGCCCACCACGACCCGCGCGCCGAGCGTGACGCCCGGCTCGACGACGGCATTGGCCTGAATCGAGACGCCTTCGCCAAGCGTTACGTCATCCGCCACCACTGCCGTGGGATGAATGCCGGGCACATCCCGCGCGACGAGGGGATCGAACAGTTGAGAGATTCTGGCGTAGCCAAGGTAGGGGTTTTCCGTTTCCAGACGTGGAACCGGGCAATTCTTGCCATGCTCGGGATGAAGGAGCACCGCGGCGGCCCGGGTGGTGGCCAGATCCTTCAGATAGGCACGGTTGGCCAGAAAGGCAACCTGGTCGGGCTCGGCTTCCTTGAGCGTTGCCAATCCGCGAATCGGCTGGTCAGCGTCGCCATCAAAGGCGATATCCAGGTGGCGAGCAATATCAGCCAGCGTAATGGTGTGAGAAGCGTACGTCATGGGAGCCCACAATAGCGTTGGTGCGGTGACACCGCACCACAATCAATTAGTTTTAGAGTGAGTCGAAAATCTGCGTGACTTCGTTGGTGACATTCGGCAGATCGGTCGATGAGTGCAGTACGCCCTGAGGCTCGACCAGCACATCGATGTTATGGCGGGCAAGCACCTGCTCCACTGCCTGTTCGAGCTTGGACTCGGCGCTTTGCAAAAACTGCTGCTCGGAGCTTTGCTGGGCCTGAAGCACTTCGCGGCGAAGCTGCTCGAAGCGGCCGCCCTTTTGCTGCAGCTCACTGATCAACGTGTCGCGCTGGGCCTGGCCCATGGTCTCGCCTTCGCGCTGCAGACGCTCCTGAAGCTGCTGGAGCTCGTTGCCCAGGTTCTGAGCTTCGCGCTGCTGGCTGCCGATCTGGCCTTCCAGCTGATTGAGGGAGGCTTGCGCGGATTGGGTGTTCATCAGCGCGGCGCGCCAATCCAGCACGGCGACCTCCGCGGCGTAGGCGGGTAGCGCCATCGCGCCAAAGAGACATACAGCGGCCGTCAGTTTACGCATGTTAACTCCTTTTCTTGAACTGACCCGAGCGTCGCTGGCCGTCGGATCGACGGCCAGCGGATTGCCATACTAGAACGTCTGTCCCAGCGAGAACTGGAAGAACTGTGTATCGTCGCCGCTTTCATCGTTGAGCGGCTCGGCTACGCTGAAGGTCAGCGGCCCCACCGGGGTCAGCCAGGAAAGGCCGATACCCGCACTGTAGCGCAGATCACCCAGATCCACGCCGGAGCTGCAGCGCTGGCGGCCGGCGTCTTCGTCCATCACATCGTAACAGGAGCTCAGGAAGGTGTTACCCGCATCCAGGAAAAGCGATGTCTGAATCGAGCGCTGATCCTCGACAAACGGAAGCGGGAAGAGCACTTCGGCACTACCCTCCATCAATACGTTACCGCCGAGCGTACGGTCACGACCACCCTCGCGGGCAGGCGTGGTGCGCTGGCCCAGCGTGTTGGAGGTGTAACCACGTACCGAGCCAAGGCCACCCGCGTAGAAGTTCTCATAGAACGGGAAGGGATCGCTGGTACCGAGCGTATCGGCGTAACCCAGGTTTCCGGTGAACTTCAGCGCCCAGGTCTGCTCTTCGTTGATCGGGAACAGCTGCTGCGCGCGGGCACGTGCCTTGTAGTACTCGGCATCGCTTCCCGGCACGCCGGTCTCCAGCGACAGGCGCTGATAGTTGCCCGCGGTAGGCATGATGCCGCGATTGAGGTTGTTGCGCGTCCAGCTGGCGGTCAGTTTCAGACTCTGAGCATCCTCGCCCTGGTCCTCGACGTAGCGCCGAATTTCCGAGGCGGTATCGAAATAGGTCTTGACGGACAGATCTTCGACGCTTGCCCCGAAGTTGAGTCGTGAGAGCTCGCTGACCGGGTAGCCGAAATTGATGCCCGCGCCATAAGCGTCCGTCGAGAACGTCGAGATATCGGAGTCGGCGTAGTCGGTTTCACGATAGAAGACGTTATAACCCCGGGAAATGCCGTCCAGGGTCCAGTAGGGGTCGGTGAAGGCGAAGTTCACGCTGGTGAAGGTATCGCTTCGCTGGGCGCCGATGTTGACCCGGTTACCCGTTCCCAGGAAGTTGTTCTGCGCCAGGCCCACCCCGTAGATGATACCCGCGCTTTGCGAAAAGCCCACGCTTGCCGAGACCGAGCCCGAGGGCTGCTCTTCAACGTTGTAGGTCACATCCAGGAGATCGGACTGGCCGGGTACCGGCTGGGTGTCGACTTCCACCTGGCTGAAAAAGCCCAGCCGCTCAAGACGCTGGCGGGACTGGGTGATCGACTCGGTCGAGGCCGGCGCACCTTCAAGCTGGGTCATTTCCCGGCGCAGCACTTCATCCTGGGTGGTGGTGTTGCCAAAGAACTCGATGCGGCGAACGTAGGTACGCTGGCCCGGGTTGACGGCAATGACCAGATCCACGGTGTCGCCACCATCGGTCATTTCAGGAACGCCCTGCACTTCGGCGAAAGCGAAACCCTCGGCCCCCAGACGTTGACGCAGCGCTTCGGTGGAGGCATTGATCTGCCCCCGGGAGAAGACGTCGCCGCTGCTGACTTCCAGAAGATTGCGGGCTTCGCTTTCGCCGATCTGCAGATCGCCGGCAAAACGGATATTGCCTACGCGGTACTGCTCACCTTCGTCCACGTTCAGCGTAATGTAGATATCAGACTGCTCGGGACCGATGGAGACCTGGGTCGAGGTGACATCGAAGTTGACGTAGCCACGATCCAGGTAGAACGAGCGTAGACGCTCGATATCGCCCGCCAGCGCCTCGCGGGAGTACTCGTCGTTGGAGAACCAGCCAAATATTCGCCCCGGCCGATCCTGCAGTTCGAAAACGCTGCGCAGGGTCTCGTCGTCGAAATCTTCATTACCCACGATGTTGATCTGGCGAATGGTCGCCACTTCGCCTTCGTTGATATTGATGTTGACCTGTACGCGACCCTCGTCGATCTCCTGAACATCGGTACGAATGCTTGCGCTGTAACGCCCCTGGGCCTGATAGACGCCCTCGAGTTCGCGCTGGATCTCTTCAAGGGTGGAGAGCTGAAGCACCTGCCCTTCCGAGAGACCGGATTCACGCAGGCCCCGGCGCAGATCGGCTTCGGCGATCTCGTTGTTGCCGCTGATGTTCAGCCGCGCAATAGTGGGCCGTTCAACCACCTGAATGACGAGTACATCGCCCTCCCGGGCCAGCGAAACGTCCTCGAACAGGCCTGTGGCAAACAGGTTGCGCGCCGCCGCGGCCAGTTCCTGTTCGCCGACGCGATCATTGGCGCTGACGGGAAAGGCATTGAAGACCGAGGCGGCGGATACCCGCTGAAGTCCTTCTACACGGATGTCCGAAACGTCAAAGGATTGTGCCTGGGCGCTACTAACACCTGCCAGCAGGAGTGCCGCCATTCCAAGGGTCTTGATTTTCATGCAGTCAGTTCGCTCGCGTTGGTCTGCCGGTTTTCAAACAGGCACCATATACATTTGTGCAGGCGGATGACAAGCCATCCCACGCGCTACACGCGTCATTACCAAAGGCGCATCAGATCAAAATAGAGAGCCATCACCATCAGCGTCCCCACCATGGCAAGCCCGATGCGAAGCCCGATCGCCTGGGCCTGCTCTGAAACCGGGCGCCCACGCACGATCTCGATAAAATAATAAAGCAAGTGGCCGCCATCGAGCACCGGAATCGGCAGCAGATTCAAAACGCCAAGGCTGATGGAAAGGTACGCTAAAAAGCCTACGAATGCTTCCATTCCCGCCCGAGCGGAATCCCCGGAAATCTGGGCGATCGTGATGGGCCCGGACAGATTGGAGGGCGAAATGAGCCCTACCAGCATCTTGCGAATCGCATCCACGGTCAAAAGCATCATGGAGCCGGTGCGCGAAAACGCCTGACCCACTGCCTCGATGGGACCAAAACGGATCTCGCGTGTGAGCTCTTCGGGCCAAGCGACCTGCTCGACCCCTGCGCCAATGTAACCAACCTCGACGCCGTTCTCCAGTGTATTGCTACCCGGCGTCAGCGACAATATCCGCACGGTGTCGTTTCGCGCGTACTCCACTTCAAGGGGCTGGCCGGCGCTTTCACGAACCAGCGAGACAAAGGCCATCCAGTCCGCCACCGGCGCCCCGTCGACCGAGACGATTCGATCCCCCGGCGCGAGCCCGGCATTGGCCGCCGCCTGACCGTCGACCACCTGGCCGAGCACGGCGGGCACCTGTGGACGCCAAGGCGCGAATCCAAGGCTCTGCATCGGCTGAGGCGGGTCCTGACGGGCAAGATAGTTGGTCACCGGCACGGCGTAGTCTTGCGGCTGGTTGGCCCCGTTCGAGCGCGCCTGTATGCTCAGCTCGCCGCTATAGCCGATCAGCGAGATCAGCTTGAGATTGACGTCTTCCCAGGAGCGCATGGGATCACTCTGGATCGCGGTGATTTCAGCGCCTTCGGGCAGACCGGCTTGGTAAGCGGGGCTTTCCGGGGTGATGTCACCGACGATCGGCGCCACCGTGGTGGTCCCGGCGACGAACAGCGCCCAGTAGGCCACCAGCGCCAGCAGGAAATTGGCGATCGGTCCGGCGGCCACGATCGCGATACGTGCCCAGACACTTTTACGGTTGAAGGCCTGATCGAGCTGGTCATCCGGCACCGGGGCTTCGCGTTCGTCGAGCATCTTGACGTAGCCGCCCAACGGGATGGCGGCCACGGCGAACTCGGTGCCGTGACGGTCGACTTTCGACCAGAAAGGCTTGCCGAAACCGACCGAAAACCGCAGCACCTTCACCCCACAGCGCCTTGCCACCCAGAAATGGCCGAACTCATGAAAGGTGACCAGAAGCCCCAGTACCACGATAACCGCTAAAATGTTCTGTACAAGCCCCACACGCTACTCCTTGACTGCAGCCGTCACGCCTCGTTTGTACGAGTGCACATGGCGCCTTGCCTGTTCACGCGCCCACTGATCGGCGGCCAGCACCTGCTCGATGGAGTCCGCCTGGTGATCCCACGGCTGCCCCATCACCTCGGCCACCACCTCGGCGATGGCACCAAAGCCCAGTGTGCCGGCCAAAAACGCCTCTACCGCGACCTCGTTGGCGGCGTTCAGGATCGCCGGCGCCGCCCCCCCGCGCTGCATCGCCTCTCGGGCCAGACGCAGACAGGGAAAACGCGTCTCGTCCGGGGCTTCGAAATCCAGCCGCGCTACCTGAAAAAGATCCAGTGTCTCGACGCCAGCCTCGATACGCTCGGGCCAGGCCAGGCCAAACGCGATGGGCGTGCGCATGTCAGGGTTGCCCAACTGGGCGATGACCGAGCCGTCGCTGTAAGCCGCCATGGAGTGAATCACGCTTTGCGGATGCACCACCACTTGAATCTGTTCAGGGCTGGCGTCGAACAGCCAGCACGCCTCGATCAGCTCGAGCCCCTTGTTCATCAGCGTGGCGCTATCCACTGAAATCTTGCGCCCCATGGACCAGTTGGGGTGCGCGCAGGCCTGCTCCGGCGTTGCCGCCTCGATAGCCTCGCGCGACCACTCGCGAAACGGCCCGCCAGAGGCGGTGAGTAACAGCTGACGCACGCCGTGGCGCTCGAGCCCGCCGCGATGCTCGGTGGGCAAGCACTGATAGATCGCGTTGTGCTCGGAATCGATGGGCAAGAGCGTGGCCTTCGAGCGCGCCACCGCGTCCATGAAAAGCGCCCCGCTCATGACCAGGGCCTCCTTGTTGGCCAGCAAGATGCGCTTGCCCGCCTCGGCGGCGGCGAGTGCCGGTAGAAGCCCTGCCGCCCCCACAATCGCCGCCATGACCGTGTCCACCCGGGCGTCCCGGGCAACCGCACAAAGCGCCTCACCCCCGAACGTCACGCGGGTGGCGATACCGGCCCGGGCAAGCTCGGCCTCGAGCCAGGCGGCGTCATCCGGCTGATCGAGCACCGCCACCTCGGGCTGGTGCACCCGACACTGTGTCAAAAGCGCCTCTTTGGAGGTATGCGCGGTCAGCGCATACACCTGGTAGCGCTCGGGGTGACGACTGATCACATCCAGCGTGCTTTTACCAATCGAGCCGGTCGAGCCCAGAACGGTGATCTGTTGCAGGGTCTTCACACTCATAGGGCGGCCACCTGGACACTCAACACTTGCATATACAAAAGCGCAAAAATGGGAATCGCCGCGGTCAGGCTGTCGATGCGGTCAAGCACGCCGCCGTGGCCCGGCAGCAGATTGCTGGAGTCCTTGATATCGCGAAAGCGCTTGAGCATGCTTTCGAAAAGATCGCCCAGCACCGAGACAAAGGTGACCAGGGCCGTCATCGCCACCAGGATGACGCCTCCGGTCATCCCCATGGGCTGCCAGAGCGCAAAACCCAGCGCCAGCACGGCAGTGGCCACCAGCGCGCCGATCACGCCTTCCCAGGTCTTGCCCGGGCTGACTCGTGGGGCGAGCTTGCGCCGGCCAAAACGCCGCCCGGCGAAATAGGCGCCGATATCCGCGCTCCACACCAGCAGCAGCACGAACAAGAGCCAGACCGCGCCACTTTCGCGCAGCACGTTGAAGCCCACCCAGCAGGGCAGCAACACCCAGAGCCCCATGGCCAGCCGCCAGGACGTGCTCTGCCACTGGCGGCTCTTGTCGGGATAATGCGCCACCCAGTAGGTATTCAACGCCCAGCCAAGCGCGGCAAGCCATAGGGGCCAGGCTGCCAGGGCGGCGCCGGTGACCCACATGGCCGCCATGAACAGCGCAACGAGAGCAACCAGCTTGAGACGCGTCTGGCGGCGGCGAACGCCGGCCAGATTGGTCCATTCCCAGGCGCCTAACAGCACCATCAGGGCGGTAAAGAGCGCAAAGGCGCCACCTTCTAGTCCAAACAGGCCGATCAGCGTCAGGGGAGCCAACCAGGCTGCAGTGATAATCCGCTGTTTAAGCACCTTGCGCCTCTATTTGTTCGTCGGTCATGCCAAAACGCCGGCGTCGCGTGCAAAATTCGTTCAAGGCGTTGTCAAACGCCGCCGCACCAAAGTCCGGCCAGAACAGGGGTGAGAAGTAAAGCTCGGCGTAGGCCAGCTGCCAGAGCAGGAAGTTGGAAAGACGCTGCTCGCCGCTGGTGCGGATACACAGATCCACCGGCGGCACTTCGTCGGTGTTCATGGCGCGGTCCAGGCGCGCTTCATCGATCTCGCTGGGGTCCAGCTCGCCGGCCGCGACCTGCTCGGCAAGCGCCCGGCTGGCTCGGGCGATATCCCAGTGGCCGCCGTAGTTGGCGGCAATCACCAGATGCATGCCGGTATTGCCGGCAGTGACCGCTTCGGCACGCTGGATATGCTTTTGAATAGCGTGGGAGAACCCCTGCTGCTCGCCAATGATCGACAGGCGGATATTGCGCTCGTTGAGCTTTTTGACCTCGCGCTTGAGCGCCATCAGAAAAAGCTCCATCAGCGCGTTGACCTCGGCGGCCGGGCGCTTCCAGTTCTCGCTTGAAAACGCGAACAGGCTCAGGGTATCGACTCCCCGCTCGGCGGCCCGCTGAATGACCGCGCGCACGGCTTCCACCCCCGCCCGGTGTCCGCGCACGCCGGAAAGCCCGCGCGCCCGCGCCCAGCGGTTATTGCCGTCCATGATAATGGCCACGTGCAAAGGGCCCGGTCCCCCGGCATGAGAAGGCAGCGCGTCGCTCGGCGACTTTGTCGGAAACTGCGGCGACGTCATGAGTTCTCGCACCAACATTCAGTCATAAATAAGCCATACAGTCGCCCGAAGCGACAAGGCCGCTTCGGGCTGGGTAAAAGACAAGGCTACACCTGCATCAGATCCTGCTCTTTGGCAGTAAGTGCTTTGTCGATTTCGGCGATGTACTTGTCGGTCAGCTTTTGAATCTCGTCTTCGCCCTGGCGCTGATCGTCTTCGGTGATCTCTTTATCCTTGAGCAGGGACTTGAAATCGCCGTTGGCGTCGCGGCGCACGTTGCGGATGGCAACCCGTGCGTTTTCGGCCTCGGAACGCGCCTGCTTGATGTAGGTCTTGCGCGTCTCTTCGGTCAGCATCGGCATGGGTACGCGAATCACGTTACCAGCGCTTGCCGGGTTCAGGCCCAGATCCGAGGTCATGATCGCCTTTTCGATCTTGGGCACCATGGGCTGCTCCCAGGGAGAAACGGTCAGCGTACGCGCGTCTTCCACGTTGACCGACGCGACCTGGTTCAGCGGCACCTGGCCCCCGTAATACTCGACGGTGACCGCATCCAGAATGCTGGGATGAGCACGCCCGGTACGAATCTTGTTGAAGTTGGTATGCAGCGCCTCGACGCTCTTTGCCATGCGCTTGTCGGCATCTTTCTTGATGTCGTTAATCACGTTTTCACCCTCTGTCTATCAGCGTGCCTTCCTTGCCCCCTACGACAAGATTGAGTAGGGCGCCAGGCTTGTTCATATCAAATACCCGTACCGGCATGTCATGGTCACGTACCAGACAGATAGCGGTCAAATCCATGACACCCAGCTTCTGCTCCAGGGCGTCATCATAGGTCAACTGGTCGTACTTGACGGCGTCGGGATACTTGACCGGGTCTTTATTGTACACGCCGTCCACCTTGGTGGCTTTAATCACCACATCCACATCGACTTCGATACCGCGAAGACACGCCGCCGAATCGGTGGTGAAGAACGGATTGCCGGTGCCGGCGGAAAAAAGAACCACATCGCCCGAGGTCAGATAGCGGATCGCCGTGCGACGGTCGTAGTGCTCCACCACGCCACTCATGGGAATCGCTGACATCACCCGCGAGCGGATATTGGACCGCTCCAGAGCATCGCGCATGGCGAGCGCGTTCATCACCGTTGCCAGCATTCCCATGTGATCGCCGGTGACGCGATCCATCCCCGCCTCGTTGAGCGCCGCGCCCCGAAAGAGATTCCCTCCGCCAATCACGATACCCACCTGCACACCAATGCCGACAAGCTGGCCGATCTCCAGCGCCATGCGATCCAGCACTGCCGGGTCGATACCAAACCCGAGCTCTCCCATGAGCGCCTCGCCCGAGAGCTTGAGCAGGATGCGCTTGTACTTGGATTTCGATTTATCCATCTTACCGGCGAGGGGATTGGCGTCTTGAACATCACGTGACATGGCATCTCTCCAGGGTAGTGAGGCAAAGGGGGAATGTACGCGCCCCTTTCACAGGGGCCGGATACACGAAGGCGTGCGCTTGCGCGCACGCCTTGTCCAACTGGAACCTGTGACCTTAGCGACGGCCAGCCTGTTCCATAACTTCTTTGGCGAAGTCGACTTCTTCTTTCTCGATACCTTCGCCCACTTCAAAGCGCGTAAAGCTGACCACTTCACCACCGGCGGCTTTCACGAACTCGGCAACCGACTGGTTGGGGTCCTTGACGAAGGGCTGCTCGGTCAGGCTGTTCTCGGCCAGATACTTCTTGAGACGGCCCTGGACCATCTTCTCGGCGATCTGCTCGGGCTTGCCGGCCATGTCCGGCTGGGCCAGGATGATCGCCTTTTCCTCGTCGAGCTGCTCCTGGGGCATATCGCCCGGGTGAGCAACGGCGGGGTTGATGGCCGCAACATGCATGGCCACGTCCTTCGCCGCCTCGACACTGCCACCCTTGAGTACGGTCAGCACGCCGATACGGCCACCGTGAACGTACTCACCGACCAGACCACCTTCAACCGCCTCGACCACGACGGCACGACGCACGCCGATGTTCTCGCCGATCTTCTGAACGAGCTGCTCACGCGCGGTTTCAAGCTCGCCATCGGTGACCGCGGCCACATCGTCGCTTTTCGCGGCGAAGAAGGCATCGGCGACCTTGTTGGTGAAGTTGATGAAGTTGTCGTCGCGGGCAACGAAGTCGGTCTCGGAGTTGATCTCGACCATCACACCGTAGCTGCCGTCGTCGGCAACGCGGGTTACCACGGCACCTTCGGCGGCGGTACGGCCGGCTTTCTTCGCGGCCTTGAGACCCGAGCTCTTGCGCAGGTTCTCGATTGCCACATCAATGTCGCCACCGGCTTCCGTGAGCGCTTTCTTGCACTCCATCATGCCAAGGCCGGTACGTTCGCGCAGTTCTTTAACCTGAGAGGCGCTGATAGCTGCCATGGGAATTCACCTCTGAAAGGATTCGTGAGAGTTAAACGCGCTACCAAGTATAAGCAAGATAGATGACCGCCTTGTATCAACAGCTCATATCAATGGCTCGTATCCATGATCCGTATCTATGACGCGCATCAAGGATCCGCATCACCGAGGCGTATCGCTTGCTTACCACCGCGTAGTGCGTATGCCGGCGCAGGAGCCCGGCGTAATCGGCCCGCCAAGCGGGAAAAAGGGGGCTTGAGCCCCCTTAACGCGATGCGGCTCAACTGCCCGCCGCATCCGCCTTGACCGTTACTCGGCCGCGGCGTCAGTTTCGGCGGAAGCCTGCTCGTCGGTTACTTCAACGAACTCGTCCGGACGACCTTCTTTAGCGCGGCCACACGCGTCGGCAATCGCCTTCACGTAGATCTGGATCGCGCGAATGGAGTCGTCGTTACCCGGAATGACATAATCAACGCCATCGGGGTTGGAGTTGGTATCGACCACGCCAATGACCGGGATGCCCAGCTTGTTGGCTTCATTGATGGCGATACGCTCATGATCGACGTCGATCACGAACAGCGCGTCCGGAAGGCCGCCCATGTTCTTGATACCGCCGATGGAACGCTCGAGCTTGTCCTGTTCGCGCGTGGCCATCAGGACTTCTTTCTTGGTCAGCTTCTCGAACGTGCCGTCTTCGCGCATGGTTTCAAGATCGCGCAGACGCTTGATGGACTGGCGAATGGTCTTGAAGTTGGTCAGCATGCCGCCCAACCAGCGATGGTTGACGAACGGCTGGTTGACGCGATTGGCTTCTTCTTTGATGATCTTGCTGGCGCTGCGCTTGGTACCAACGAACAAAATCTTGTTGTTGGATGCCGCCATCTTCTCGACCACGTCGATCGCTTCGTTCAGCGCCGGCAGGGTGTGTTCGAGGTTGATGATGTGAATCTTGTTGCGCGCGCCGAAGATGAACTTGCCCATCTTCGGATTCCAGTATTTGGTCTGGTGACCGAAGTGAGCGCCTGCTTTGAGCAGGTCACGCATGTTAACGTGAGCCATGGTAAAACTCCTGAAACTCGGGTTAGGCCTCCACGCACCCCATGGATCCGACCGTTAGACTCAGCACCTGACGTTCAGCGCTTGGCGAGGCTAGCGGCACCCGGGACCATGTGCCGGTGCATGTGTGTTTTCAAGGCTTGCTGTTTAGCAGCACGGACAATCCGTACGCTGCCTTCTCGATGCGCCGACCCGTGATCTTGTCCCGCCAAGGCGGGATGGCGATTGCAGGAAAGCGCGCGGCTTTATACCATAGATCATTGCCAAGATGAAGTCGCACTCGGGGTTTGCACTGATTTGCGACCCACTACCGACCCAACACGCCATATCGAGAAGTCATGAACGTTCCTATCAAGACCGTGGAAGAAATCGAGAAAATGCGCGAAGCCGGCCGTCAGGCGGCAAGCGTTCTGGAAATGATCGCCCCTTTCATCACCGCCGGCGTCACCACCGGCGAGATCGACAAGCGTTGTCACGAGTACATCGTCGATGAGCTGGGCTCACAACCTGCGCCGCTGAACTACCACGGCTATACCCACGCCACCTGCATTTCACTGAACCACGTGGTGTGTCACGGCTTTCCGGATTTCGGCAAGAAGCTGAAAAATGGCGACATCATGAACCTGGACATCACCGTGAAGACGTCGGATGGCTACCATGGCGACTCCAGCATGATGTTCATCATCGGCGAGACCATCCAGGGCGAGCGCCTGTGTCGCGTAACCCAGGAGTGCCTCTACAAGAGCATCGCTCAGGTCAAGCCCGGCGTGCATCTTTCAGAGCTTGCGCGCACCATCCAGCAGCACGCCGAAAGCAATGGCTACTCCGTGGTGCGTGACTTCTGCGGCCACGGCATCGGCGCCGGCTTCCACGAAGACCCGCAGTTTCTTCACTACGACGGCTACGCGCCGAGTGCGGATATCGCGCTGGAATCCGGCATGTGCTTCACCATCGAGCCAATGATCAACGTCGGCGGCTACAAGACCAAGGTGCTGCGCGATGGCTGGACCGCCGTCACCAAGGACAAGAGTCTTTCGGCCCAGTGGGAGCACACGCTGCTGGTCACCGAGACCGGCGTCGACGTGCTGACCGCGCGCAGCGACGAAGACTTCAGCTTTCTAAACTGATGCTTTTACACCACCACCGGTTCGAGCCGGACGCCACGCTTTTCGACCTCGAGGCGTTTCGCGCCGAGCTTTCGGGCACGCGTTCGCCGGTGGCGCCGTTCAAGGCCGCGCTCAAGGCGCTGCAGGCGCGTCTGGATGAAAAATTCCGGGCCGGCGCCGATATTCGCGACCTGGTACGTGGGCGCGCCTGGTATCTCGACCAGCTTCTGACGATCGCCTGGGCGCGCCACGCCTGGCCCGATGACGGCATCGCGCTGATCGCCGTGGGCGGCTATGGGCGCGGCGAGCTTCACCCCCACTCGGATGTCGACCTGCTGCTGCTGCTGGAGCGCGACGACGACAGCGCCTATCGAGAGCCGCTGACCGCCTTTATCACCTTCTTGTGGGATATCGGCCTCGAGATCGGCCACAGCGTGCGCTCGCTGAACGACTGCGAGCGCGAGGCCAAGGCCGATGTCACGGTGATCACCAACCTGCTCGAATCGCGCCTGATCGCAGGCCCCGACCGGCTCAGAGAAGCGATGCGTGAGCGCTTGAGTCCCGAGCGCGTCTGGCCGGCGGACCGGTTTTTCGAGGCCAAGTGGCAAGAGCAGATCACCCGCCACTACCGCTACAACAACTCCGAGTACCATCTGGAGCCCAACCTGAAAAGTTCGCCGGGCGGGCTTCGTGATATCCAGATGATCGGCTGGGTCGCCAAGCGCCACTTCGGCACCGAGCAGTATGCCGATATCGTCGCCAACGGATTCATGAACGACGCAGAACTCAGAATCCTGAGCCAGGGCCAGGCCTTTCTATGGCAAGTGCGCTACGCCCTGCACATGCTGACCGACCGCGCCGAGGATCGCTTGCTGTTCGATCATCAGCGTACCATTGCCGAGATGTTCGGATTCCGGGATACCCCGGAGCGACTGGCGGTCGAGCAGTTCATGAAGCGCTACTACCGCCACGTGACGGCGCTGGCCGGGCTCAACGACATGTTGTTGCAGCATTTCGACGAAGTCATCCTGCGCGGCAAGGCGGTGCTGGAGACCGTCGAGCTCAACGAGCGCTTCGAAACCAAGGGCGGCTATATTCAGGTGCGCTCGCGAAGCCTGTTTCGCGACCATCCCGAAGCGATGCTCGAGCTTTTTCTGCTGATGGCCAAGCATTCGCATATCGAAGGGGTGCGCGCCGATACCATTCGCCTGATTCGCGACCATCGCCACCAGATCGACGACCATTACCGGGAAGACCCGCGCCACCAGCGCCTTTTCATGGCCATCATTCGCGCGCCGGGCAATGTGCCGCGCCAGCTGCGGCGCATGAACCGCTACGGCATTCTGGGCAAGTACCTGCCGGAGTTCGGCCGCGCCGTGGGCTTGATGCAGCACGACCTGTTTCACATCTACACCGTCGACGCCCACACCCTGCGTCTTTTGAAGTTTCTCCACGGGTTCCGCAAACCCGAGGCCAAGGCGGATTTCCCGGTGGCCGCCACGTTGATCCACCAACTGCCCAAACTCGACCTTCTGTGGATAGCCGGGCTTTTTCACGACATCGGCAAGGGCCGGGGTGGCGATCATTCGGAGATCGGCGCTGAGGACGTGGAGCAGTTCTGCATGCGCCACCACGTCTCTTTGCACGACACCAACCTGGTGAAGTGGCTGGTGGAGCATCATCTTCTGATGTCGATGACCGCGCAGAAACGCGACATCAGCGACCCGGACGTGATTCGCGACTTCGCCCTGATCGTGCGCAACGAAACCCGGCTCGACTATCTCTACGTGCTCACCGTGGCGGATATCAACGCCACCAACCCCACGCTCTGGAACGGCTGGCGGGCATCCCTTCTGCGCCAGCTGCATGCCGAAACCAAGCGCGCACTGCGCCGCGGGCTTGAAAATCCGCCGGACCGCGACGACTGGGTGCGCGAAACCCGCTGTGAGGCGCGCTCATTGCTCCAGAACATCGGCGTGGATAGCGCGTTGATCGATGGCCTCTGGGAGTCACTCGGCGAGGACTACTTTCTGCAGTACGCGCCCAGCGAGATCGTCTGGCAGACCCAGGGCATTCTCACCCACCAGCCCTCCCAGCTGCCTCTGGTGCTGATCAGCGCTCCCACCGAGGACATGGCCGAAGGCGGCACCAAGGTGTTTATCCACACCCGCTCGGTGGATGACCTCTTCGCCGCCACCGCCGCAGCCATGGAGCAGCTGGGCCTTTCGATTCACGATGCGCGTATCGCGACCTCGCACAACAACTGGACGCTGAACACCTTTATCGTGCTGGATAGCCACGGCCAGCCGATTCGCGATTTTGATCGCATCGAAGAGATGCGCAGCCACCTCGTCGAAGAGCTCGACGACCCGGATGACTACCCGGAAATCGTCACCCGGCATACGCCGCGCCAGCTCAAGCACTTCAAGGTGCCGACCGAAGTGTTGATCGAACAGGACCCGGCCAACGAGCGCACGCTTCTGGAGTTGACCGCCCCGGACCGGCCAGGGCTTCTGGCGCGCGTGGGGCGCATCTTCATGGAGCAGGACATCGCACTCTCCACCGCCAAGATCGCCACCCTTGGCGAGCGGGTCGAGGACGTTTTCTTCATTACCACCAAGGCCGGTGAGCCACTCACCGACCCAGACCGTCAGCAAAGGCTTCGCGAGCGGTTGATCGAGGTGTTGAGCGTATGAGAAAGCATACCCCGTGACGCCAGGCTTGCTGATCCTGCTCGTCTGGGTTCTGGCGGTGGGCTATAGGGACCTTCGAACACGACGAATCGACAACCGCCTTGCTTACCCGTTTCTTCTGCTGGCCGCGGGGTGGCTGGCCGTGACTGGCGAGAGCCTGATCGGGGTGGCCTGGCCCCAGGCGCTGTTCGGGGTGGGGAGCGCACTGCTGCTCGCCATTCCCGGCCACGTAAAGGGGGTACTGGGCGGAGGCGACGTCAAACTGCTGGCCGCCCTTGGCCTGTGTTTGGGCACGACGGGGCTGCTGGCGGTAGTGGCGCTGACGGCGGCGCTGCTCGTCGTGTGGCATACCCTCGCGCGGCGCTTGCCGGCAAGAACCCGGGCGGCCCTTGCGCACTACGCACCGGGGATTTGCCCGCCCCCCCGCGATCACACCCAGGATCCTCTCGTTCAGGGCCCTGGTGATCCGGGCTCAGGGGATACGGGCTACTATGCCTACGCCCCCTTCATTGCGCTGGCGCTCGTGCTACTGGTGCTAGGGGCCATCAGCTTCACCGGCTAGTTGCCGCTGAAACCGCCGGCGGTATCGCTTGCGTAGCGTTCGGGAATGGGGTGGTTGAAGCTATCAAGCCAGCGCTGATGAGCAAGTTCCTGCTCCCGGGGTGAAAGGGACTGGGGCGTAAGCGATGCCTGGTGGCCCTGGCGCTGAACCTGTAGCCAGTTATCCGCCGCGGTCATCGAGTGCTCGCCCGGGCCCGCGCAGCCGCTTAACAGGGCGACCATCAAAGGCGCGGCCACCAGGGGCGCGGTCAACGCCCGACCGACGCCCTTGGCCTGGGTACCCCGCAGGCTACCTACCTTGCAATATGCCATTTCTTTATCTCCCTCGTATCGGCGCATGGACTTAACGGCGCTGCTGATCTTCCAGCTGCATCTGGCGGGCGCGGGTTTCGGCGCGCTGGTACTGCAGGGGTGTTCCTCGCCCGCTGCTCAGCAGCGCGCTCGCGGCCTGGGGTCGCTGCTGATAGATCAGCAGCGTCATCAAATTCTCCAGCGGCAGCGCGTCGTCCTGGCTCAGCTCCAGCGCGGTCATGAACTCGAACCGCGCTTTTTCAAGCTCGCGACGCTGAAGGTGAACGAAGCCCAGGTCGTTACGGATCTTGAAACTGGCGGGGTAGAGCCTGGCCGCTTCGCGCATATGGGCGAGCGCCTGATCGAAGTCGCCAGCAACGACGGCTACCTGGCCAAGGCCCTGGTGCGCCTCGGCGGCCACGCAGCTGTCGAGCAGCGAGCGGTAGAGCGCTTGCGCTTCGGGGTCCTTCAACTGACGCAAAATTTGCGCCTTGCGCAGGCGCACCTCGGCAATCGACTCGGGCAGCTGCTCGAGGTGGGCCAGCGCCGCATGGGGCCTCCCCTGCTCGGCCATGTCGTTGGCGAGCTCGACGGCGAGCTGCTGTTCCGGCGCTAGTTGGCGGCACGCATCGACCGGCGCGCCCGCCGTCGAGGACACCCCGGCACAGCCGGAAAGCGCCAGCGCGAGAAGCACCGTGGCGCTCGCTAAAACATGGTTCATCAATTCATCCCCGATATCGCGGCAAAAATGGCCATAAAGCCAGGCCCTGCCAGAATAATCAGCAGCGCTGGAAAGAGAAACAAGACCATCGCCCCGGACATCTTGGCCGAAAGCTTGGAGACCTTCTCCTGCTGGTCGGTGATTCGCCGGTCGTGGAAAAGCTCCTTGAGCGAAATGAGCGAGGCGACCGCCCCACCGCCCTGGCGTATCAACTGCTCGAGAATCACCACGCAGTCGTTGAGCGGATCCACATCCAGCCTTTCGGCCATGACGCTGAGCTCAGTGGCCAGGTCGAGGCCGGCGTCGACGCGGCTGAGCACGCGCCGGAGTTCCCGGGAAAGCTCGGGCAGAATGTGCTCTCCCTCCCGGGAGAGCACCCGCAGCGACTGATCCACGGTCATGCCGACCTCGAAGAGCATGCGCAACAGCGGCAGCATCGCCGACACCTCTTCGTTGATAGCGGCGTGGCGCTTTGCGACCTGCTTTTTGAGCCAGCGCTTGGGCAGAAAAAAACCGAGCGCCGCGGCGATGAATACCGCCAAAAGCGATGGGCCATCGCCCCAAAACGCGGTGACGAGGGTGGCCAGTACGCCGGTCGCGATCGGCACGCCCAACTGAAACGCGTAATAGGTGGCCCGCTGGTCGGCGCCGCGCCAGCTCAACTGCTCCATCAACTTCGGAACTTCCGCATCCAGCTTGCCATCCAGGTAGGCAAGCTCTCCCAGCAGCGTACGCCGCGATATGCGGCCAGGGGTATCGGTCACCGCGATGCGCTGGGCAATCATGGCCGCTTTCCAGCGCTTGGTGAGCAGCACATAGCCCACCAGGCCCGCCGCGGCAAAAAAAAGTAACGCACTGAGGGTCAAAAGCGTCATGGTTACATACTCTTCAGCATACGCCACAAGAGCGTGCAGCCGGTCACTTGTAACGTTAGAGAAAGTAGCAGCATGGCCTTACCGGCCGTCGTTGACCACATATCGAGTATTAACGTCGGGTTTACCATCAAAATATAGCTCGCTATGGCGATGGGTAGGCCGGCCAATACCACCGCGCTGATACGCGTCTCGCCGGTCATGGCACTCAACTGGCGGCTGGCCTGCTCCCGGTCGCGGATGATCATGATCAGGTTATTGAGCATATCGGTGGAGTTGCCGCCATAGCGCTGGTTGACCTGAACCCCCAGCGCCAGCATGTAAAACTCCTCCCGGGGGTAATCCTCGGCAAACTCGTTGACCGCTTCCGCCAGCGGCATGCCAAGCTCAATATCCCGGCGCACGGTTTGTATCGCCTGGTTGAGCGGGTCGGGGCAGCGCTTCATGGCAAGCAGCATGGCATCACTCAAGGTTCTACCGGATTTGATACTGCGTATCATATGATCCAAAAGCGTAGGCAGTTGAGCGATCATGCGCTCCAGGCGCCTTTGCGCCCGCCACTGCCCAACGAGATAGACCACCAGCGCTATCAAGACGAGCGCAATCGGCGGCAGCACCCAGCTAATTTGGGTCAGCACCAGCGCCAGCAGAAGCACCAGGGACGTTGCCACCGCCACCATCCAGGGGGGCAGTTCGAGCCCGGCCTGGCTTATCCAGCGCGCCACGCCTCTGGGTCGGCGCTCGCGTCGGGTCATCGGTGTGCGCTCGCTTTGAAGCCGCTGGCCCACGCGTTCGCCCACCGCCTGGCGGCGGCTTAAGTTCACCAACAAAAGCCCGGCGCCTAGCAGCAAGAAGCTGCCCACCATCAGCAAAAGCGCTACGCTACCCACCGCTCGCCCCCGGTAATGCGCCCTGGAGTTTTTCGTTGACCACCTGGGTGCTCTTTTGCACAAAGCTCTGCTGGTGCCGGTCGTAGCGAAACAGCAGGTTGGTGACGTAATTGCCCTGCTCCAGCCCGCCAAGCTCGATGATCTCGCTGATACAGCGCTGGCCGCTGGGCAAACGGGACAGTTGAATGATCACCTCGATCGCCGAGGCGATCGAGCGGCGCACGGTACTTTCGGGCACCTGAACGCCGGAAAGCCCCACCAGGGTTTCGATACGTAGTAATGAGTCGCCGGCGTTGTTGGCGTGTATCGAGGTCATCGACCCTTCGTGGCCGGTGTTCATCGCCGAGAGCACATCGAGCACCTCGACCCCGCGGGTTTCGCCCAGAATGATCCGGTCGGGGCGCATGCGCAGCGCGTTGCGCACCAGGTTTCGAGCGGTCACCTCGCCGTGGCCATCCGCGTTGGGCGGGCGCGTCTCCAAACGCACGACGTGGCCGTGCTTGAGCTGAAGCTCCGCGGTATCCTCGATGGTCACCAGGCGCTCGCGCTGATCGATCAGGCTGCTCAACAGGTTCAGCATGGTGGTTTTACCCGTTCCGGTTCCTCCGCTGATGACGATATTGCAGCGCCTTTTCACCGCGCACTCGAGAAACGCCAACATATCCTCGTTCAGCGAGCCGGCGCCGACCAGCTCCTTGCTTTGCAGCATGTCCTTACGAAACTTA